>CAKZUK010000170.1 GCA_937921775.1 uncultured Saprospiraceae bacterium | reverse complement strand
CAGACTCGTATAAGCCTGCCCAGTTTTTTAACGAATGATTAAAAATGATTTCGTTTGTTGCGTATTTGTTGATTCGACAGTGCAGAAGTAGAGTCCGTTACTTAAATCAAGATCAGGCATTGTCCAATGGTCATGCATTTCCAGGTTATTCCACCTATGAATGGTTTGACCAAGTGTGTTGGTAATAGTAATCGACAACACCTCTTCAGGAAGTTCTAAGTGAAGTACACCAGACGTCGGATTAGGAAACAAACTAAAATCAATAGCAGGATTTTCTACTTGTGATACTGCCACGGGTAGGTCGATACTCGGATCGCAGGGGTAAGTAGGTGTGATGCCGAGGCGGTAGTTGGGGAAGTGGGGCATGGCATGAAAACTATAAGAAGGCAACTTAAGCCCTCGTTGTTGAATTTCGCAAGCTTCACCTTCCAAATCAGGATAATGAATAACATGAAAGAAACTGGTACCTGAGCCAGTACTGATATAGATTCGACAGTCAGGACCCAATTGCATTAAAGCAAAAGTAGTAGAAAAGAAACCCAGTTCTTGAAAGCCATCCCAAGTCGCTACTGTCTTCCTAGATGCTTGTATATCAGAAGCCCAAAGGTCAAATTGATAAATATCAAAGGTAGAGGAAATATATAGAAAACGACCACTGGGAGAAAAAGCGACTCCACCAGAATGAGCGGTATCTGCTACTATTAATTGTTGAAAGTTACTAAGCTGTCCTGTCCCACGATCGAAATCGAAGAGATAGACTTGATCTACTTGATTGTAACGGGCGTATTTTGTGCCGTCTGGGTTGAACAGGGCTTGACCACTACCGCCTCCAAAATAACTCATGGGTAAGCCAATAGCTTGAACCGAAGGTTCTGTTATTGTATCAGAGGTAATTTGAATAGAATAATAGAGATCACTTGTATCCCCTGGAACTAAGACCCACCAGTTGTTTCCGTTCTCATGTTTTACAGCTGTTAGTTGACCATACTCTAAAATATTATTTATAACAGGTTCGTTTTTTACAACCACTTCTCCTTTTCCGTTATTTAGAGCCATGTCGATTTTAGTGCAAAGTAGTTGATCAATTTGTACATCAAAAGGATTAGTTAAGAAAATAGATTTTTGGTGGAATATATAATAAATACTATCGTTATTTGGTAGAGGTAAGGATAAAGCTCCTTGTATTATTGGATAGGCATCATCACATTGATTATTATAAACTTCACCTGCATTAATACTATCGCCATTTTCCATTAACTCATGATATGAGTTGTAAATACTACAGCCATTACTGTAGAAAAGTAAATTGCCGTCGGAATCACTACAGGTAGTATTGGTTTGTTCTATATTGATTTCTAAGGCTAAAAAGTCAATAGCTATTGGGGAGTTATTAAAATCAATGATGGTTCCCTCCCCTTCAGGTGTTGAAGAATTGAAATCATAACCAAAAATCCAGTTGTAATCGTACTTTACTTGAGCGAAAGAAAAAGATGTATTGATAAGTAGAACTGTAAACAGAATCGTTTTTTTCATAATTGGAAAAGTTGGAAAACAGGAGAAAGGGGTGTTACCGATTCTCCTGTTATGTGATTGCTTGATTACTTAATAACCATAAAAGCTTGTGTTTGTTTGCCACTTATAGTTTTAACAGTGCAGTAGTATAGGCCTGTTGTTAGATTTATATCCTGAATGATCCAATTTTTTGAGAAATCAAGATTGCTCCATTGTTGTATTGTAATACCTAATGTGCTGGTGATAGTAATGGACATTACGTCTTGAGGAAGCTCTAAGCTTAGGATGCCAGATGTAGGATTGGGGAATAACTTGAAAATTTCGCTGCTCAATTCTTTTTCTTCATCTTTTCTGGCGTTTACCTTGTTACAGAGTACATCGTCATCGTATCCGCTACCTTTTACGAGTGCTCTCGCTCTGTATACAGTAGTACCTCCTTCTAATGGACATTGGTTGGCGATAATTTCTAAGTCGGCCAATTGTAAGGAGTCAGGAATGCTATCAATCGCAAAAGTATTTAGGTAGATGGTGTTCAAAATCTGTTCATTGCTCTCATACAACTCCACTGCTGTAATGTTGTCATTTGTAGTAGCGATCTGAGCTGCTGCTATAGCTTTTGTATTGGCTATTTGACTATGTTGGTTATTCCAATTGGCTGTAACTTGAGCTAATGTTTGTAATAGCGTTCCTTTTTCGTTTAGCCAAATTATTATCTGGTCTACATTGCTACTGTTGGCAATCAGGCTATCTCTTTTTTGTATTTCAACAATATTGAACTGGATATCTGTTTCGCTTTGACTAAGTGTATTAATTTCGTTTGCTTCCAACTCAAACATAGTTTCAGTATTGACTTGTATATCGTGGAATTGACCAACAGTGCTTGTACTTTCAGTTGTTACAAAATTATCGAAAATACTACCTGTCGAAATTTCACCGGGATTCTCCTGAAGATGTCGATAAAGTTGTCTGGCACCGGTATATCTAAGTGCAGCATTAAAGCCGTCTGTTGCTAACTGATCTGTGGCAATGCCTTCTTTTAGTTTGTCTGTATTCTCTCCTGTAAGACCGGTGTATCCACCGCAGGGAAAGAAGTTGCAGATGTAATTAACTCCATTCTCAGGTTGAAACCATTGTGGGTTGTTATTCGCGAAAGGTGTTTCAATAGACGGCATATATTGAATTTCGGGTGTTGCATCTACAATAAATTCCGAGAATTCAATAATATCATAAGTATTCCCCAAATGCCGAGCCCCTTCCAAATCACCACCACCATTGTTATCCGTGCTATTAAGAACCGGCCATTGATTACCCAGAAGCGACTGCTCCCCAATAAAAGCATTCCCATTATCAGGAAAGGCACCAAGTAGGAGTCCAGTCTGATGCTTTTTTAAGGTATTACCATAAAGCTCTGCACCGGTGCACATATCCCAAAAGTTGATACCTACATTGGTTTTATCTATATCGTTGCATCCAATAAAACTATTAGAAGAGCCGCTATTGTAAATTCCGATGGCAGCTTTATAGTTGTCCGTATCAATTGATGCATTTCCTTCAATGAAGTTACATTCAACGGTAGTATTGGGGCTTCCCTTAAAGGAAATGCCATTGTAAATTTCCAAAACAGGATCATCCATGAAGAAGGTATTATTTCTAACTTGTGTATTAGAACCCGATGTTAGACTAATCCCATTTCTAGTATTTAGCAATTGAAAAAAGTTGTTTTCAATTGCCCAGCCATTGGGGTTAGAAAATGGTGTGCCATTGGATCTTATACCGTAGCTATATGCTGATTCAGAGGGATGGTTCATGATTAATTCGTTTCCTTCGATGGTACCAACATTAGGAGATGGACCAAATAAATCAATGCCGATATTGGTTGCTTCTATTCGATTGTCTAAGATGTGGTTAAAAAGAAATGTGTTTTGGTTAGTAGTGATTCCTGTTTTTACTTTCTTCATCAATACGTCTTGACAGATGAGGAGATTTTTTGAACTGGAAATGCCGACAGTACAATTTTTAAACATTGTCTCGTTGAATATTGGGTCATTCCCAAAGCCATTTATTACACAAAAACTAGGAGCGCCGATAGAAAGAATTCCGTAGCCACCTGTTTGGAATGGGCCAACTGATGGTTGGATATCTATAAACTTCGCTCGGTCAACTGCAAGGTGACTTCTGAAGGCTCTGATACCGTACTCCATATTTTCGAATGTAGACCCTATACTTCCAGAAGCAATGTAAGGTATAGATAATAGGGATAAGTCGTACACAACGATTCCTGCTAGTGGTTTTTTATTGAGAAAAGGCGCTTTGAGGCCAAGCATTCCTCCTGAAAAATGGTTGTTAAAGAAGTTGTTGAAGGTGATATTTTGTACGACACCTATATTTTGAGGAACAAGAATTCCCACCCTGTTGTCAATGAAATTACAATTTTTAATATTTAAGGTAGCTCCATCTTCTGCTCTTATGGCATTGATACCGTCTTGGATGTCGCATCCATCTAGCGTCAATTCACCACCGTCTGCTACTATGATGCTTTCCCACATTCCGGTACAAGCGAATATTTTAACATTACTAAGATGTAAGTGCGCCCCACTCTTAACGACAATGGAGGCATCTGGCCCTAAGTGAAATTGACCAGTGGAATTATTAAAAGGATAAATACAATACTTGCCATCCACATCGATAATTAACTCATCTTCTACATAGTAAGTTACATGCGTAGCAAAGGGTTCACAGGATGCGATCTGATCAGGTATACTTGGGAAATTTTGATCATCATCAAGTATGTCTTGAAAACTGCCACTTATTTCATGACAGACTTGCGGGAAATAAGTTCCGTTGGGCCCATTTTGTGCTAGTGAATTGTTGTCAATTACAGAATTGAAGATAATGCTGGGGCTAGTGGTGGGAGTACAATTTGTATGCATTATTTCAAAAGTTAAAGTGATGCTTTGTCCAAGCTCTAGGTCCATAGGATCAGTAAACCATACTGCAGGAAAAGTAGAGTTATTGTTTTCATAATCATCTTCGCCGTCCAAAATGACTTCAGCTCCACTTGGAAGTCCGACACTCGCAACTACATTAGTTAGATTTTCGGTACAGGTATTTGTAAGAGTTGCTGTAAATGTTATTATGTCACAGAAGGGAAGAGGACTGATACTGTCGACGCTAGTGGTATAACTTATTGCAGTACACTGGTTATATCCTTTAAAAGGATTAAAAAATAAGCAAAAGAAAAGAATTAGAGTTGAAAGTCGAAATCTGTGTGTGTGTGTGTGTGTGTGTGGATAAAAAAGAATCTTTTTCATATTGTTAGGTTTTAAAGGTTAAGAGGAATAAAAGTTCATTTAAAATATAATAATAATATCACTAATGAAAGAAAAAATCTAAATTTAACCTAAATAAAGACATGATATTAACTCTTGCTTGTGAACAAAGGCAAAAAACAGCAGCCACCGTCTCCTCGGTCATCCTAAGCAAATACTGCTCAGTCGTCTCTATTAAAGTTGTTTGAATAGGAAAACCACCAACTAATTAGAATCTTGCGGATTCTTAAAGTATTTTTTATTAATGTAAAATGTACCAAAAGGTAATAAGGAAGCAATCAAAACTATCATAGTAGTTTTACCGTTCCAGTTCATTCTGGAGCGAATGATCAATGCGATTATTATGTAGGCTACAAAGAGAATTCCATGAGGCATTCCAAGTGCTTTTACTAGGTAATCATTGCCTGCTAGGTATTTGATTGGGACAGCAACAAATAATAATAAGATGTAAGAAACTCCTTCGAGGATACTTGTGATTTTGAATATGTTTAGCATTGTATTAGATTTAAAAACTCATTTCAAATTCAAAATGCCAACCGCTTTCTTTTCCTTCAAGCTCTCGAGATATTGCCCTGCCGTCTCTTCCAGCGTTCGCATAATCGGGGTATACTCAAAGTCCAACAAGTCCTTAGAAAGCCGATTGTCAAAAGAAAAAGAACATCCAGTTAAGAAAGCACGACTTTTAGTAACAATATGTTGGGAACTTGTTAGTTTAGCGCGAAGCCAATCTGCTCGCCAAGCCAAGCCACTCAGGAAAGGTGTAGCTTTAATTCTCGGCGGTTTTTTATTTAAAAGATTTGCGAGTGAAGTGAAGAAATCCTGATAAGTCATATCCACCGCATTTGCAATCACCCGCTGATCCGAAATGTCGCTTTCCATCAACTCAACGCTCATGCGAGCCACATCACGCACATCCACAAAACCATTACTTCCCACCGGATAAAAGGGTAGCCCCTGCTTCACTTTATCAAACAATCCCGTCGTCCCTTTACCCCAAATTCCAGATCCAATAATCACCGATGGATTGATGATGACCGCATTCAAACCTTCCGCCATACCACGCCATACTTCTTGCTCTCCCAGGTACTTACTAATGGCATAAGCATTATTAAACTCACCAGGAAGCCAATGATTTTTTTCGCTAAGTGTTTGCACTTTTCTTTGTCTTCCCAATACAGCAATGGAACTCACATGTAGCAACTTTTCAATTTTACAATAATTCGCTGCGTTGACAACATTAGCAGTCCCCTCGCCATTTATTTTTTTCATGAGCGCCTCCTCTTTCTTAGTCGCAGTCACGATAGCCGCCGCATGATAAACCTGATCCGTATCCTGCATCACATCTTCCAACAAAAATAAATCCATGAGATCCCCTTCAATCCATTCAATTTTATCTTTAATATCTTCTACCATAAGCATCGGACTATTAGCTCGCTTGAGTGCACGAATATTCGTGTAGCCTCGCTTCAGCAAGTAGCGTAGGATATAGGAACCCAGAAAACCTGTTCCTCCAGTCACGAATATTTTTTTTGATAGAATCATGTTTAATTTCCCTATTGATCAATTGTTTAGCAAAGTTTAAAAAATAAAAACCATCAAACAACTTCTTACATTGCTTTGTCTCGATAGAAATTACGACCGAGTGAAAAATTTCCATTCCGCGATCGAGTGAAAAATTCTAATTCCCACTCCAATTCAAATCCTCCGCTTCCACCCCTGATAAACAGCCCCACCAACAGTATCCCTAGTCGCCCCCGTAACGCTGCTAAAACAATTCGCCATATTTTCAACTCGAAGCACACCCATCAAAGCCATCAATATCGCTTCCTTATACAGTACAATATCAAGATGCGGAAGCTCAAGATCAATCGAATAGCTTGCATTCACTTTTTCCTGAATGCATTTCATCAGAAATTGATTTAATGCACCTCCTCCAGTAGCTAACAGTTTGTATTGATCTTTGTTTAGGTCTTCTTTTAGAATTAAATAATCAATGGCTTTTGCGGTTTGTTCTGCTAGTTGTTGGCAGGCCGTATGGAGCTGATCGTTGATGCTGGCACTATGATTTCGATATACCGGAAAGACTTCGGTGTGTATCCATTGATTGTCCAATGATTTGGGAGGTTCCGTATCGAAATAGTCGTTTTGATTCAACAAGTCGAGTAGAGACTGGTCCAGCGTTCCGGCGGCAGCCAACAGACCATCTTTGTCATAAGCCTGATCTGCTTGTTGTGCCAACATGTTGAAAACCTGATTGGCAGGACCGATGTCAAAAGCTGTAGGTCCTTTCGGATTGTTTAAGGTGATGTTGGCGATGCCACCTATATTGAGCAAGAAATCGTAGTCTTTAAAAAGGTAGCTATCAGCAGCTGGAGCAATAGGAGTGCCTTCACCTTCCAGCGCAATGTCATGCGTTCTGAAATCACAGATGACGGGGTAGCCAGTCTTGGCAGCAAGCGCAGCACCATCACCGATTTGCATGGTCATCCGTTTTTCTGGATAGTGAAAAATGGTGTGACCATGTGAGGCAATGAAGTCAGGTTCTATTTGATGCTTTTGCAAAAAGTCATTAACCAAGTCCGCCATGTAATGTCCGAAGTAAGTATGTGTTTTTGAAAAAGCTAGCGCATTTTGCATAGGCAAATTAGCCAGTCTTGAAACCCACATCTCAGAAAAAGGAATGGTTTCCGCTTTGATTAATTTCCATGAAATATCAGGTAAAGCGTTTTCGTTTTCCGAAAGGGAAAAACTACAATAGGCGATGTCCAGTCCATCGAGTGAACTTCCAGACATTAAGCCAATAGCCTTGTAAGTCGTGGTAGTAGACATTCGTTATTTACCGGACTTGAAGGTATCCTTTGTGTATTGAGCTACCGCTTTAATTTGCTCTGCAGTCAAAACATCTTTAAAAGGCACCATTACTTTTTTGCCATTGGTGATGATGTTGATACGCTCTTCAAGCGTCATGGTAGAAAGATTGAGATCTTTGGCACCATTAAGCATCTGTTTTCCATCTGCACCGTGGCATAGTTTGCAGTTTTTCTTGAAAACAGATTGGCCCAAATCGCCATCTGAGTTGGAAACACCTGGATTGTTGCAAGCCCATACTAGGGCGATGACGAATATAGCGAGGGTGTATTGTTTCATTTTATTTTTTATTGATTGAGTTTTTTAGCTAAACAAAGCTTAAAAAGCTGCGTTAAGCCAAGAAGGTAGCCAAAATTAGGCGCACAAAAATAACGATTCAAGCTCGAATCTTGACGTTTTATCTGATAAATATGATGGTCCATCTAAAAAAATCAGAAAACGTTCGAAACATTTTACGAAAAAATTGTTTCCAATAGGTATAGCCCCTATATTTGCGCCTAATAAAGCAGTTGAATGGAGCCAATAAAAAAAATATTAAATGAAGTTGACCATCTTTTTTTGCGCTATGGCATAAAAAGTATGACAATGGATAGTATATCCAAAGAGTTAGGTATATCCAAAAAGACCCTATATCAGTTTGTAGATAATAAGACCGACTTGATAGAGCAGGTCATTCGATGGCATATGGAAGCAGAGTTGCTTGCCTTGACGGAGATTCGAGAAAACGCCAAAGATGCGATTGATGAAATTTTAGGTATCGCCCAATATGGTGTACAACAACTTCGTGAGCTAAACCCTACCGCTATTTACGATCTTCAACAGCACTATAAGAAAGTGTGGGACTTATTGGAGTCGCTCCATATGCAGCACGTTTATGCTTTTATAAAAGGTAATCTTGAAAAAGGAATAGAAGAAGGCCTGTATCGCAATGACTTTAATCCGGATATCGTAGCAAAGCTTTATGGAGGTAAGACTTTGCTGGTTGCTAATGAAGATGTATTTCCTCTAAAGGATTATAACAAAGAAAAATTATTTGAAGAATACATTCAATACCATATTCATGGTGTTGCTTCTGCAAAAGGCTTGAAGCGATTGGAGAAATATTTGTCGAAAGAAAAGTAATTAAAATTAAAACACTATATCGTGATTCACGGATTGTGTTTCTACTATAAGCTTGTTCATTTTTATTTTTCTTTCCATGTTAAATAAATAAATAAATTTGGAACTGAAAAAACTAAAACCGTAATATGAAAACATCAATTGCGAAATATTTACTAACAATAAGTATCCTGTTCTGTGGATTGGCACTTTTTGCTCAATCTGAAATGACTCTAGAAGAGGCTACCAAATATGCGAAAGATAATAGCCTCAGTATTAAAAATGCGCATTTAAACATTGCTGATGCAGAAGCTCAGGTTGAGGAACGAAGATCGATTGGATTGCCACAACTAAATGGGAAGGTTGATTATAGTTATTATTTTAAAGTTCCTACGGTTCGACTTCCAGATCCGTTTATTGACTTGGCTAGAGATCCTGGTGGTATGTTGCCAGATGGATACAACCCCAATGTATCTTTCTCTTTAAAACACAATTTCAATGCTGGTCTAAGCCTCAACGCACTAATCTTTGACGGTACTTATCTAACTGGACTAAGGGCCGCAAGAGATTATCGAAATTATGTAAATTATGAACTTGAAGCCAAGGAAAAAGAAGTAGCTGATAAAGTTCGTGAGGCATATCTCCCTTCTCTGCTGATAACTGAAAGTATTGGTAATTTGGATAAAAATCTAGGAAACCTCCAAAAGCTTTTTGCGGAAACGCAAGCGCTATACAAAGAAGGATTTGTAGAACAATTAGACGTAGATCGTTTAGAACTTTCCATTGCCAACTTAAGTACCGAAAGAGAAAATTTACTACGTCAGCGCGAATCCGCTATAAACTATTTGAAGTTTGCCATCAACTATCCATTGGATAAAGAATTGACGCTTTCAGATAATGTTCAAACTTTATTGAAAGAAGCAACAGAGGAGGATTTGACTACAGCTATAAATTACAATAAGCATCCTCAATATCAGGTGATCCAAAAAGGATTGGAATTGAATGCCTTAAACGTTGAGCAGTTCCAAAAAGGATATCTGCCATCTGTAGCTGCTTTTGCAAGTTATCAATATGGCTTCCAAGGAAATCAACTAAACAACACGGGCTTTTGGGTTCCTGTTGGTTTGGTAGGGGCTCAGATTAACGTACCCATTTTTGATGGATTTGAAAAGCGCGCTAAAATTCAAAGAGCAAGATTAGCACAGGAAATCGCATTCAATCAAAAGAGAGAATACGAACGTGGAATTACGCTGGAACTCCAAAATGCAAGAACGGCTTACACCAACGCACTAAGCCAGGTCACTAGTCAGAAAAAGAATATGGAATTAGCGGAACGAATTTATAACACCACCATGGTTAAATACCGAGAAGGTGTTGGTTCTAGCCTCGAAATATCGCAAGCAGAACAAAGTTTATACACCACTCAGCAAAATCATTTAGTTGCTCTTTACGATTTATTAGTAACTAAGGCTGCTTTGGATAAGGCGCTAGGGAATTAAAAAAAACGAGAAAAATTAAAAGACTTAAAAGTAGGTCATGAAATTTGTATCCTATAGCTGACTTTTAATTCTTGTTGAATAACGAACTTCATTTTTACGAAACATACTAAACAAACGAATCGCAATGAAAAACGTAATTGCCCTTTTGAGTTTGATCTTATTTTTTACTGCATGCAAACCAGAATATCCTGAAGATCTTGCTGGTAAGAAAAGCTTATTGAAAGAGAAAAAAGATGCATTAAGATTATTAGAAACTGATATAACTAAGCTAAAAGATGAGATTGCTACTTTGGATACCACCAAGGTGAACAAGCAACGTCGATTAGTAACGTTACAAAAATTAGAAAAGAAAACCTTTAAGCGATTTGCAGACATACAAGCAACCGTTCAGTCGAATGATGCAGTGATGGCAAGTAGCGAGACGGGTGGCCGAATTATTCAAATGACAGCGGTGGAGGGTCGCTCAGTGAATAAAGGGCAATTGATTGCAAAGGTTGATATGCAAACCGTTGACAAACAAATTGCAGAGTTAGAAAAAGGACTTGAACTCGCAGCAGATGTCTTTGAAAGACAGAAGCGACTCTGGGATCAAAACATCGGTTCAGAAATACAATTCCTAAAAGCAAAAAATGATAAAGAGCGTATCGAAAAGTCGCTGGAATCTGTTCGATTTCAATTGACAAAGGCAAATGTTTATGCACCGATTTCTGGTGTCATCGATCAGGTTTTTTTGAAAAGCGGTGAAATGTCTGGACCTGGTCAACCAATTGTACAGATCATGGATGTACGACGGGTAAAGGTGGTCGCTAGTTTGCCTGAAAATTATCTAGGCGTCATAAAGAGAGGAGATATGGTGACCATTAATTTTCCTGCAATAGGAGAAGAACGCAAAGGAAAAGTTAGTCTCATCGGTCGTAGTATCAATCCAGGTAACAGAACCTTTGATGTAGAAGTAGAAATGAATAATAAGGGTAATGTATTAAAACCCAACTTGCTTGCACTGATGAAGATTAATGATTACACACTTGAAAATGCAGTAACACTTCCATTGGAGGTGATCCTACAAGAAGTAAGTGGTAAAAATTACGTTTATGTGAAAGCGACTGGAGCAGACGGACTAGTGGCAAAGAAAGTTTATGTAGAAACTGGTGAAAGTTTTGAAGGTGAAATTGTTATCTCAGAAGGACTAGATGGAACAGAAGAAATCGTAGCAGATGGTGCGCGTTCTCTTACAGATAATGACCTGATAAAAGTGGAGCCGAAAGGCTAATATTAAATAGATAACCAATCTATAACGCATTGCCACGGTAAATGTGATTGCAAATTAACTGACAAAACATTCATCCCGAATGAAAGATATAATTGATAAATTTAAAGAAAGCTTTAGGGAGTTTTCATTGACCACCTTGGCAGTAGATAATCGAACCAGTATTTTTATACTCACGTTCATGATCCTACTTTTTGGTGTCAACTCCTATATGACCATGCCCAAGGAGAGTTATCCTGAAATTCCATGGCCGCAGAAATATGTTCAAACCGTTTATTTCGGTAACTCCGCTGAGGACATCGAAGATCTCATCACTCGTCCACTAGAAAAAGAAATTGCTTCCATTAGTGGGATCAAAAAAATAACGTCTTCTTCTCGACAAGATTTTTCTATTGTAATTGCTGAATTCAACGCAGATGTAGATTCAGATTTAGCGATACAGAAAATAAAAGACGCAATTGATCGAGCCAAACCTGAGCTTCCAACTGACCTAACTCAAGATCCAGAGGTATTGGATGTCAACCTTGCTGATCTTCCTATCATGACTGTCAATCTCGCAGGTAATTTTTCTAATGACGAGCTTGATGGCTATGCAGAGTATCTAAAAGAAAAGATAAAAGACCTCAGAGAAATCAACGATGTAGATATCAAAGGGATTATGGATCGAGAAGTTTCTATCGAGGTGGACTTACCGAGAATGGAAATCATGCAGGTGTCTTTCGGAGATATTGAAAATGCGATTCGTTCAGAAAACATCACCATGTCGGGTGGAGAAATCGTAGCCAATGATTTTCGAAGAACGATTAGTATTAAAGGACAGTTGAAAAACATCAAAGAATTTGAAAACCTAATCATTAAAAGTGAGAACCAACGTCCGATTTACTTACGAGATATTGCAAAAGTAAAGTTTGGATTTCAAGAGCGATCCAGTATTGCACGTGCGGATCAAGAAGCAGTAGTTTCGCTTGACATTCTCAAAAAGAAAGGAGAAAACCTACTCGACGCTTCTGACAAAATTAAGCTTGCGGTAGAAGAAGCAAAAGCATCAGGCTTTTTTCCAGACAATCTGAAGGTGACCTTATTTAATGATCAATCTGTTGAAACGCGAAACCTAGTTTCGAATCTTCAGAATAGCATTATCTCTGGGGTCATTCTCGTGGTAGTGGTACTTTTGTTTTTCCTTGGTATTCGTAATGCCTTGTTTGTTGGAATGGCAATTCCATTGTCACTGCTCATGGGAATTTTAATTATCAACACCATTGGTTATACACTTAACATGGTCGTGCTGTTCTCACTGATACTTGCACTTGGATTGTTGGTGGATAATGCGATTGTAGTGGTGGAGAATATTTACCGTTACCGGCAAAACGGTTATTCGAGCACCGACTCATCCAAATATGGAGCAGGGGAGGTGGCCATGCCTATTATTGCCTCAACAGCAACAACACTTGCAGCCTTTTTGCCACTGGCTTTTTGGCCAGGACTGATTGGTGAGTTTATGAAATATTTGCCGATTACCTTAATCATCGTTTTGTCTTCTTCACTTTTTGTGGCGCTGGTGATCAACCCAGTCTTTACCTCTGCATTGATGAAGGTAGATGAAAGAGCGGAAGATTCTGCAACTCGAAAAAGAAAGATTAGAAACGTATTGATCTTTGCATTACTAGGAATCACCATTGCGATTGGAGGGCACATGGCTAAGATCATGTGGCTACGAAATATTATGTCGATTGTAGTGGGTGTTACTTTAGTAAATTTCTTTTTGCTTCGACCTGCTTCTTTCTTTTTTCAAGATAAGATATTACCAATTTTAGAAAACGGGTATAATAAATTTATTCGTTTTGCTTTACGCAAATACAATCCATTCTTTTTCTTTTTAGGATCGATCGCTTTATTGATGATGGCCTTTAATCTGATGAGTAAGAGTGATGCGAAGTCAGTTTTATTCCCCGTTGCAGATCCCTTGTATATCAATTGCTTTGTAGAAATGCCGATAGGAAAAGACATTGCTGCCACTGATAAGGTATTAGAAATAATGGAAGATCGAGTGGAAGAAGTGATCAAACCTTATCGTGGAATCGTAGAGGCGATGTTGACTCAAATTGGAGAAAATACATCTGACCCAAATGGTGAACGAGAATTCGGTGCCTCACCACATAAAGCTAGGCTAACGGTTACTTTTATCCCATCTTCAGAGCGAGGCGGCCTCTCTACTACAAAAATAATGGGCGAAATTCGTGCAGCTATGAAAGACGTAGCTCCCGGTGCTCAGATTACTGTTGCTAAAAATGCCGACGGACCACCAACAGGTAGAGACATCAATATCGAATTATCTGGTGAAGATGTAGAACAGCTGGCCTTGATTTCAGAAGACATGATTTCATTTATCAATAAAAGAAATATTCCTGGAATCGAAGAATTGAAAAAGGACATTACCTTATCAAAACCAGAGTTGATTGTAAACGTTAATCGTGAAGCGGCACGCAGATATGAAATATCAACCTTTGCGGTAGCGGATGCGATTCGTACGGCAGTATTCGGAAAAGAAATTTCCAAGTACAAAGTAGGTGATGAGGATTACCCCATCAATTTGCGTTTGAATAATGACTACCGTTATGATGTCAATGAAATATTAAGTCAAAAAATAACTTTCCGAAGTCCAGCAAATGGTCGTATCAGTCAGGTGCCTATTTCATCGGTAGCGGATGTTGAATTTTCATCTACCTATACCGCGATCAACCGGAAAGATCAGGAGCGAATGGTTCAGATTTATTCCAATGTATTGGCTAGTAATAATGCTAATGAGGTAGTCGCCGATATAAAAGATGCTTTAGAAGAATATCCATTTCCAGAAGGTTATACCTGGAGTTTTACAGGAAGTCAGGAGCAGCAAGAAGAAGAGATGGCCTTTTTGGCAAAAGCATTGGGAATTGCAATCTTCGCCATTTTGTTGATTATTGTAGCGCAATTTAATTCCATCATATCTCCAGTTATTATTTTGATGGCGGTTATCTTTAGTCTCATTGGAGTATTCTTTGGATATATATTATCAGGGCGAGACTTTGTGGTAATTATGACGGGAGTAGGAATAATATCCTTGGCCGGAATTGTGGTGAATAATGCCATTGTACTAATTGATTATGTCGAACTGCTGATTAAGCGAAAGCGGCAAGAGAAAGGTGTGGAAAGTATTAATCAATTAGATAAAGAAGATGTTCGGAATGCCATCATCACTGGTGGTGGTACTCGTTTGCGTCCAGTACTGTTAACCGCTATTACTACGGTGCTTGGATTGGTACCTTTAGCCATTGGGTTTAATTTTGACTTTTTTGGATTGATTACAGATTGGGATCCCAATATTTATATGGGAGGAGATAACGCGATGTTTTGGGGTCCAATGGCCTGGACGGTTATCTACGGTTTAGTTTTTTCTACCTTTCTTACGCTAGTAGTAGTTCCTGCAATGTATTGGATGGCTTATCTCGCTAAGCTAAGTTTGAAGAAATTGATGGGAAGTAGCGACATAAAAGAAGAGGTATTGGTAGAACCTGCGGAATAAAATAAAAACGATAGAATCTATTTGTAAAATCGAAATTCAGGAGCTTATGTTTAGGTATAGCTTCTTGGATTTCGATTTTTTTTTAATCTCTTCCTTCTTTGAGCCCTCTCAAGGCTTATAAATATAAATTTTTCCTTTTAAATTTTAAGCTTAATAAATTAATATTTGATGTTACTTATTCTTAGCTGATAGACTATAGACCTAATTTGCATACTTACTCTGAGTTATGTATAAAGGCTTGCTTAGTAATGTCATATAAGTACTGATAATTGGAAAATATTAATTTAACATTATTGACACATGTGAACCAAATAATATAGAAAGCCTTTAAACCCGTCACAAATGCTATGACAAGCTTGTCAGTATGGTATATGTTTTGATTCTATTCAAGTTCAAGATTAAAATGAATATATCAACGACATATAAATACTACACAGCTGCACTGATCATGTTTATGATTTTCAGTGGCTTTCATTTGGCTAGTCCAGTCAATGAAATAAGTATTTCTATTTGTTCGTCTGACGATAAGACTTTAAGTGAATATCAGCAATTAAAATATAAGAAGGATGCTACTCGATTAGCATTGCGTTTGCTGTCAACTGAAAAGGATTACATTGATATAAAAGCAGAAGTACCAAATGAGATGGTAACTTCTATATATACTGCTTTAGTGGCTGTC
Organism: uncultured Saprospiraceae bacterium; assembly: GCA_937921775.1. Lineage (GTDB taxonomy): Bacteria > Bacteroidota > Bacteroidia > Chitinophagales > Saprospiraceae > CALGLS01. The sequence goes on along the minus strand of CAKZUK010000170.1, from coordinate 25,749 downwards.
CACACCAGTGAGTTGCCGAAAGCAGCAGAAGTTACGGAGACGCATAAGCTGCATACTTTTCCAATGCCAAGTATCGATCATTTTTTTGTGATTTATGAAAAAACAGCTAATTGGTGTCAACCACTACGGTTGGGCGAAAATACAACTGATAATAGAGCGATTAATGAATTATTAAAGACCTATGATTTAGCTATAGATCAGCATATGGAGTGGGATGAGCAGCACAATTCGTTTAATGTTCGTGCTCGCAATTCACTTAATATGGCTCCAGTCGCTCAGTTGTTCTCAACAATGGAAAACGTACTATTGGTTGACCTTTTAGTGCCAGATGGTGACGGGAATGATATTGAAATAAAAGAGATAGATGGTGGCTGGGAGATAAATTATATTGTAAAGTTTGATACCTGTATTACAGGATGTAAACAAAGGCATGTATGGACCTTTGAAGTTCGTGATGGTAATGCTGACTTTGTGAAAGAGTGGGGTGATGATTTACCAAATTGGATGAAAAAACATGGCTAAAAGTGACCTGTTTTTGAAAAACGGCACAGCGTTTGACTTATAAGAAGTATAACAAAACAACAAGCACATTATCGCAAAGCGCCTTGTTGATTATCTAAGAAACAGGCGCGGTAATTGCATCTTTAGGATTATAATAATTGTTACTGATTGTTTAAGAATTTTAGGGTGAGTGTTTGTTCATAGTTTTTGTTTTTTGTTTTATCCCTCCGAGTCAATCGGAGGGATTTTTTTACCCCCTCAATTTTCGTTTTCCCCACATATTAATTTCCTCCTTTATTATTTATTTAATTTGATTTTTTGAAACTCGATCTCCCAAAGAGAGTCCTCCCCGGGTGTAGTTAAGCTTTTAGCTTTTCAGGCATCGGAGAATTCCATGTAAGGGTAGAGTGTTTTTATATGTTTTAATTCAATCCCTGCCGCTTAAGCGGCAGGGACTTTTAAAGCCTTATAAACACTGACTAACGATAGTGTTTGTTCATAGTGTTTGTTTTTTGTTTTGTCCCTGTCAGGTTATGCTTGACAGGGTCTTTTTTTTGTCGGTATCTTCCCATCGATAGTGCTTACTCAGCTCCTGTGTTTTCCACTTATTCTGATACAAAACATTCCATGGTAAACTCAATGTAAATTTTTTTTCTTTTCAATATTTGGCCTTGGTTTTTGGGAAATGATATAGTACATTTGCCGCTAATTGAGAATTAGTCTAAATAAACTTAACGCTAAATGAAGAGAATACCGATAAGCCTGATTGTATTGATACTAAGCTCCATTAGTATCATGGCTCAAAACGCTGTTATTCAAGGAAATATAAGTCATGCAGACGAATTTAGCCCTTTAGCAGGCGTGACTATCTACTTGAAAGACACTCAATTAGGGACTTCAACAAATGGCAACGGTAACTATAGCATTAAAAATATTCCTAAAGGAAATTATACCTTAATCGTTTCAAGTATAGGTTACTTTACGCTGGAGAAGGAGGTGGAACTACCAGAGAACGATACACTCGATATCAATTTTTCAATGATAGAAACCATTTCTGATCTTTTGGAAATAACCGTAACCACTGGTGGTGTACTCGGTTTGAAAAACATTCCAGGCTCAGTAAATTATATATCTCCTAAAGAACTTCAAAAATTTAGCTACACAGATATTAGTCAGATTCTTCGTGCTGTTCCTGGTGTCAACATTCAGGAAGAAGATGGTTTTGGGCTCCGACCCAATATCGGATTAAGAGGGACCGGAGTAGAACGCAGCTCTAAAATTACTGTAATGGAAGACGGTGTACTCATGGCTCCTGCTCCTTACGCAGCACCAGCGGCTTATTATTTCCCAACCATCGGAAGAATGCAGGCGGTCGAAATTTTAAAAGGAAGTAGCCAAATCAAATACGGCCCCTATACTACAGGTGGTGCCATCAATTTAGTTTCTACCCAAATACCTGATGCTTTCTCTGGAAGAATCAATTTATTAGGTGGTAGCTTTGGAGGGCGAAACTTACACGCTTTTGTTGGCAACGCACACAAAAACGTGGCCTACATGGTAGAAACATTTCAATACAGCTCTGATGGATTTAAAGAACTCGATGGAGGCGGTAATACTGGTTTTGACAAAAAAGATTATCTCGTCAAGTTTCGTATCAATACCAATGACAGCGCAAAAGTATATCAATCACTTAGTTTCAAAGCAGGACGTGTCAACGAAACTTCGAATGAAACTTACTTAGGATTAACCCAAACTGATTTTGATGCCAATCCATACCGAAGATATGCTGGATCGCAAGTGGATCAAATGAACGTAGAGCAATCACAACTGTCTGTAACACATCGTGCAAAATTCTCCGACCATTTTAATATAGCAACTACCGCTTATCGAACTGACTTTTCTCGTAATTGGTACAAACTAGATAAGGTGAAAGATAGTGCTGATAACAGTATAAAAATCGGATCAATTTTGAACAATCCTTCTGAATACGAAGAGGCTTATAATATCCTTACCGGAACTAGCAGCAGTCATTCAGACGCACTTTTTGTAAAAGCAAATAATCGTTCTTATTATGGTCAAGGGCTTCAAACTACTTTAGGTTTTGATTTTAAAACTGGAGTAATTGATCACAATATTAATTTTGGTGTACGGATACATCAAGATCAGATTGATCGATTTCAATGGGTTGATGAATATGGAATGGAAGATGGAGTAATGGAATTGACTAAGTCAGGCTTGGGAGGTACAGAAAGTAATCGAATTGAAACAGCGAACGCAATTGCGACCCACTTACAATACACCTTGAAGTTTGGTAAGTTCACTGCAATCCCTGGAATCCGACATGAAAATATAAAAATCGATCGTAAAGATTATGGAAAGGAAGATCCAGAAAGAGTCGGTAGTGATTTATCGGAAAGAAGCAACCAAGTAGATGTGTTCATCCCGGGTATTGGATTGGATTATCAATTCAATCGATTCATGAGCACCTTTGCTGGTGTCCATAAAGGTTTTGCTCCTCCGGGCTCAAACGATGAAACGGAACCAGAAGAAAGTGTCAATTATGAACTAGGTGTGCGATACACAAAAAATGCATTGTCTGGTGAAGCTGTTTTATTTTTGAATGATTATAACAATTTGCTGGGAGCTGACCTAGCCGCAGGTGGAGGCGCAGGTACTAATGATTTGTACAATGGAGGAGAAGTGCGCACCAAAGGATTGGAATTGCAATTGAGCTATGACTTGTTATCGGTAAATAGAAAAAGTGAATTTAGTATGCCACTTTCATTGGCTTACACTTATACCGCCGCTGAATTCCTGAATGACTTTGAAAGTGAATTTGAAGGTTGGGGAAATGTCCTCGCAGGTGATGCTTTCCCATATCTTGCAAAAAATCAACTAACGCTTTCTCTTGGCCTGATCCATCATAAATTTAGTATTAACCTTAGCGGAAAATACCTTAGCGAAATGCTGACTTCCCCCGGACAAGGAACGATTGCTGATGTAGATAAAATTGATGCCTACTTCACTTTTGATGCCAGCGCAAGTTATCAGGCACATGAATATATCAGTCTGTTTGCTAGTATGACCAACCTAGGGGATAGAAAATATGTAGTTGCAAAAAGACCTGCGGGACTCCGCCCTGGTATGCCTCGTGCTCTTAATGTTGGACTAAAAGCTAATTTTTAATTTTAATAACTTTCTTGTAAACGTTTTTCGTTCTTTAACATTGGATTGTATCACGAGATTTGTCAAAGAACCACGTTTTAAAATTCAATGCTTGTTATACATGGGGAAAGGTTTGCAATTTCGAGAAGACTAAAAAATAAGAGATTACCTCTGAAATTGCCCATGAAGCAACCACTGAATTTTTCGTATTTTTACAAAAAATAAGAAAATGCAAGTCGATAAAGATAAAGTACAAAACCTTCGAGAGGATTATAGGGCCAAGTCCTTATCCATAGAAGAAGTAGCTGCGCATCCTGCCCAACAATTTGATCAATGGTTTTTAGAAGCCATGAAATCTGAAGTGCGTGAACCCAATGCAATGACAGTCGCTACGTCTACCAAAGAAGGTCGCCCCTCTGCTCGGATTGTTCTGCTAAAAGCCTATGATGAAAAAGGCTTCGTTTTTTATACCAATTACAATAGTAAAAAAGGAAAAGAACTTGAGGTAAACCCATTTGCAGCCATGGTTTTTTGTTGGCTTGACCTCGAACGGCAAATCCGCATTGAGGGAAAAATCGAAAAGCTATCACAAGAAGAGTCTGATCAATATTTTCAATCACGGCCCAAGGGCAGTCAGATAGGTGCATGGGCTTCTCCCCAGAGTGAAGTTATCTCAGACCGCAATCTTCTCGAAAAAAATGTAGAAGAATTAAAATCAAAATACCAAGATGCTGAAGCATTACCGCGACCATCACATTGGGGAGGTTATCGACTAGTACCTGATGTGGTAGAGTTTTGGCAAGGCCGCTCTAGTCGTTTGCATGACCGTATTAGTTATCATCTTGATGGGGGAGAGTGGAAATTGGAGCGTCTGGCTCCTTAGAATGCTTAACTTCGATCTTACTCAGCCGATCAATTGTTCCCATTTTACAAAAAAGACAAAAAAATCCCAAATCTTGAAAACAAGATTCGGGATTTTTCCTAAGCCAATCAATCGCATTTAGCAAAAGCGATCATAAGCCATTTTCAAATTAGTCGCAATAATTTCAGCCGATCTACCTTCAATATGGTGGCGCTCCAAAAAGTGAACAAGTTTGCCATCCTTGAAAAGCGCAATACAAGGCGAAGAAGGAGGGTAAGGCAACAAGAACTCTCGGGACTTAGCAACCGCATCTCCGTGGAAACCTGCAAATACAGTGAAAAGCTTGTCTGGAGTCTTATCGCCTCCTACTGACATCTTAGCACCAGGGCGAGCATTAGCTGCTGCACAACCACATACTGAATTGATAACCAATAATGCGGTACCTTCCTTACTCCCTAAGTGTTCTTCAACTGCTTCCGGAGTTTCAAGACCTGTAAAACCGTTGTCGGTCAGCTCTTTATTCATTGGAATAACCATTTCTGCTGGATACATATTTTCTTAATTTTTAGTTTATGTTATGAAGTCGTTTAAAAATTATCTTTAGTTTTTGACTTCTACTTGAGCATAACTTTTGAACAACTGTTACAAAAATACATAACTTATACAGATTTTAGGCGAAGTTGTTCAACAACTTCGCCTAAAAAAGGTGTAGTTAACTTTCTTTTAAGACTAAATGCTCTGGAACATAAATTTATTTAATTTTTGAATGTTCTTTTTTAGCGATGGCTTTTTCCAAATTTTCTCAAATAGCTTAGGCTATTCTCAAAAATATTAGAATCGTCCTCACTAAAAAACAATGTATTCAAGTTCTATGTTACAGAGTACTAAAGTCAAATATTTAAACAACTTTACTCAAAATAATCGTTCAGTCATATTCTTGGCATTCATCTAAAGCCAAAAGTTTCTATATTGCGAAAAATTTTAATGCCATATGAGAAAGTACCTTATTGTATCTATATTTTTTACAGCATATCTGTTCCTAAGCTTACAGGCTTGTACAAATGATGAATTGCCGGAACCTAGCGCGCCTTCCTGTAATACAACAACTACCGTCACCTATGAAGGAGAGATAAAAGCAATTATTGATAATAGTTGTGCTTATGCCGGATGCCATATTAGTGGTTTCTCTTCCGGTGACTTTACGACTTATGATGGAATTGAAGGTTTTACAACATCGGGGTCATTCATGGATCGCGTAATCACGCAACGGGAAGATCCGAATAGTGGGATGCCTCCAAATTATGCTGTTGATGATAGACCAAAAGATCTGACAGACGAGGAACTACTGCTTGTAGAATGCTGGATTGATGGTGGATATTTAGAAAACTAACTGAAAACAAAACATTAACTTCAATAACTTATGAATAAAGTAATACTCTTTTGCTTGTTGCTTTTTATTGGCAACAACTTAACAGCTCAGGATAAAGTATTTGAAACATTTAAAGATACTCGTGTTATCAATACGCATTCCGTAGAGGTTTTGAAAAAACGAAATCTCGACTTTCGAATAGGACATCGCTTTGGGGACTTGCTAGGAGATAATGGTGGCTGGCCAACGTTCTATGGTTTGGAAACGGCACAGGACATTTTGTTTGGATTGGAATACGGAATCTCAGATCAACTGACCGTTGGCTTATCTCGTACTAAAGGAGGAGGGCCATTAAAGCAATTAATCAATGGAACTGTAAAGTATCGTATTCTCCAACAATCAACTGGCGAAAACGCGATGCCAATTTCATTGACAGTTCTTGGTGTAGGTACCGTTTCTACAATGAAGAAAAGTGAAGATGAAACCTTGATTAATTTCTTTGAGAAATCTGTTCACCGTACAGTATATGGTGGGCAACTTCTAATTGCACGAAAATTTTCGAACCGTTTTTCATTGCAGCTAGTACCCAGTTATATTCATCGAAATATAGTTCCATTTGGAGATACGAATGGTTTATTCTCTTTAGGAGTTGCTACCCGTATTCAGATGACTAAAGTTTTTGGGTTGATCATAGATGCGACACTTCCGATTTCGGGAACACGACCAGAGGGTATTGATTATTACGCACCTATTGGACTTGGTCTTGAGATCGATACTGGTGGCCACGTTTTTCAAATCAATTTCACCAATGCTACTGGAATTTCTGAAGCAGATTATATTCCATATACTACTGCTAACTGGGGTGATAATGAATTCCGTCTAGGCTTCACTATTTCTCGAATTTTTAACCTCTAGTGGGATTGCTGGTTTGAGGGCTTCTCTTCTTACGGGGACATTAGTCGCGGGCTTAGAATAGTGAGCAAGCCTCTCGGAGCGAAACAGACTTTCCGTGAGGTATAAGCAATCTAGGCTTTGACAACGAAGCGATCAGACAGTGAAAGTGGGAGCAAAATAGCGATCGATTAACAAGAAAAATGAATCACATGAAAAAGTTATTAATATTCGGATTACTACCACTGATCATCTTTTTAGTAACAAGCGTACAAACCAAAAGTACACTGGAGATAAGTGAAAGTACTTCCGTTTGGGAATTGCTAAAAGCATTGGGCGAACCAGCACCAAACCATGAGGTAAATACCAGCATGCGGGGTTACAGCGTCGCAATGGGGAAAGTGATTGTCGAAGATGGTGCAGGTTCTGTGAATGGGAAAAAAGTACGTTTACAGAGTAAGCATTTCGTTTGTACTTCTTGTCATAACATCACAAAAGAGGATTCGGATCTAGTCAAAGTTGATCCGCAGTCGCGTCTTGATTATTGCGCAGAAAATGGCATTCCGTATTTGCAAGGAACGACACTTTATGGAGCCGTCAACCGTAGCTCTTTTTATAACGGAGATTACGAAAAAAAGTATGGAGATTTGGTAAAACCTGCTCGTAATAATTTACGCGAGGCCATTCAGCTTTGTGCGGTGGAGTGCTCGCAAGGGCGTCGTTTAAGTACTGTTGAGATGGAATCAGTATTGGCTTACCTTTGGACCCTAGATCTTAAGTTAGGGGACTTAAATTTGAACGATAATGAGTTTAAACAAATACAAGCACATCTCAAGGATAATTCAAAAGACCATAAAGACGCAATTGTCTTACTGAAAAGTAAATACCGCCAAGATTCACCGGCTACTTTTGTAGCACCACCTACTGATCGAAAAAAAGGTAATGGACTAACAGGAGACCCTGCAAATGGTAAAAAATTTTACGAGACAAGTTGTTTGCATTGTCATGAAAATGAGCGCTATTCTTTCTTTAATTTGGATGATAGCCAACAAAGTTTTTGTTATTTGAAAGGCCATTTTGGGAAATACTCTCATGCTTCCGTTTATCAGGTAGCTCGCTGGGGGACGCCTCCTCATCCAGGTAAGCGTGCTTATATGCCGCAGTATACTGCTGAGAAAATGTCTGAGCAGCAGTTGGCTGATTTGCGTGCTTATATTGAATCTCGTGCAGATTGACTTGTCTGTGGACGGGATGGGAATCTATCTGGCGCGCAGCTAGACAGGCACAGATTGAACTGATGGGACAGATCAAAACGGATTTTTTTCGCGAACGTAAAAATCGCTAAGTCTGTCCGGGGTCCAGAGGGGCGTGAAAAAACGAAATTTTCGTGATTGTTGAGCTGAGAAATTAAAATCGAGCACTGAATTTCGACTACGCTCAGCCGGCGTACCTCTACTAATCGGTACTATTAAGGGTGTATTTTTGGAGCGCGTCACACGAAAAAAATCCGTCCCCTATTCCGTTCAATCCGTCAAATCCGTATCCCATCCTTCTTAAACGAGTCTTAGTCCAAGTCCCAACCCCATCGCTCCCAATCTGCCTCATAATCCACATCCGAAAGTTCCGGAAGCAAATGATAAGTAGCATCCAACTTTTTTATAGCGCTTATCGTATCTGGTAAAACAGACTCCGTACTCCACTCAATATTTTCAAAAACAGAAGGCGAAAATTGACGCATACCCAGTAGATAATAACCACCATCCTGCGCAGGACCAATCACAAAGTTATGATGCTGTAATTGCTCAAAAGCTTCTGTCAAAATTTTCTTTGAAAGGGTAGGGCAATCGCTACCAACAATAATAACACGCTCAAAGTTTTTGAACGCTTTTTCAAAAGCGTAAGCGATCCGGTCACCTAAATTACCTTCAGGTTGTAAGTACTTGTGGAACTCCGAGGCTGGCCAGTCATCTTCAAAATTGATATAGGAACTGTAGTAAAGCAAGCGCTCCATAGGAATGGATAATACAGTTTTGCGCGTATGCCCAAGTAATGCTTTGTAAATCTGTAGCGCTTTATCATCTCCCAAAGTACTAGCCAGTCGAGTTTTTACTTTTCCCTTCTCAGCATTCTTTATGAAAATGATGATTGCAGCAGACTTAAATTTTGGCATAATAACTCTATTAGTTACTTTTTTTCTTGTTCTTCTTTTTTTTGTCCTCCTTGATATTGATGGACTTCCCGTCTTTCAGTTTTTTGGAAACGGCTGAGAAGGGACCGCTAATCACTTCAGCACCCAAGCTTATTTCACTAAGCACCTCGATGTAATCATCATCTTGAATACCCGTTTTGACTTCTACCATCTGAGCTTCACCAGCTTCTGATAAAAAGAGTACTTCAAGCACCTCGTCATCATCATCATCACTAGAGTCATCGCTTTCCTCATTCTCTCCTGATTCCTCATTTCCTTCGTCGTCTTCGTCTTTGTCTTTTTTATCGCGAGTAGTTACCGCTTGAATTGGAACGCAGACTACATCTTCACGAACATCAGTAGTAATGTCAATAGATGCTGACATACCAGGGCGGAAAGGATGCGGTCTATTTGGCTTAAGCAAATCCGAATAGGAAGCAGGATCGATTCGAGCCTTTACTACAAAGTTGGTCACTTGGTCGGTTGTCAAGCTAGCAGAACCAGCACCAGAAGCAGAGTTCGCAATTTCCGTAACAATGCCTTTGAATTTTTTGTCAAGATAAGCATCAACTTCTATCGAAACTTCGTCACCTAAAGAAACGCGGAGTACATCTGTTTCACTTACATCCACTTCAATTTCCATGGAGCTCATATTGGCGATACGCATGATTTCTGTACCTGTCATTTGTATGGTACCCACCACACGTTCTCCTTGTTCGATGTTGAGCATAGAAATGATTCCGTCGGTCGGTGCGTAGATGGTTGTCCTGCGCAGATTTGTTTTCATTTCTCTCAAAGAAGCCTGTTGACTTTTTACAGTAAATTCAGAAGCCGTTTTACTTTGCTTGGAAGCTTCTAGACTTGCTTCAGCAGATTTTACATTTGCTTTTGCAGAACGCAAATTAGCTTCTAGTGCTTGCAAAGTAGCGAGTGAAGCTTGAATATCAGCATCCGATATAATTTCTGATTTGAAGAGATCTTCGTTTCGTTTGTGTATCGCACTAGTGTTTATAATTTGCGATTGGGTACGTTCTACCTCTGCTTGAGCTACGATGAGTTGTGCCTCACTACGTGAGATACCTGCTGAAAGATTGGCGACATTAGCTTTTGCATTGTTGACACCAGCTTCACCACGTTCTACTGCCGACTGATAAGCATCCGCATCAACGCGACAAAGTAGTTGTCCCATCTTTACAGAATCTCCTTCTGCAACATAAAGTTCAACCACCTCTCCTGATACATCAGAACTAATCTTCACTTCCTTCTCAGGAGAAATTTTCCCACTAGCAGAAACGGTTTCTTTGATGGTCCGTTTTTTTACTTTCTCCACCTCTACCTCAATACCCTTTGGTTTACTTTGTCCTTTCCAAACTGCCGCTCCAATCAGAATTGCCACTAGAATAAGTGCACCGTAAAGAAGATTGTTATTACGTTTTGCCATTTTCGTTTAAAGTTTTGTTTACTAATGAGTGATAAACACGAAACCAAAATAAGTTTATTTTTCCGATATACTTTACCTTAGCAGGAAACTTCCCACGTTGTCACCCTGAGCGAAGTCGAAGGGTCCCACGTTGTCACCCTGAGCGAACCTGTCAACTTGGGCCAGCTAGAGTCGAAGGGGCCCACTTTTTCTATTTCAAGCTAAGCTTCTCTCCTTCATAAAAATCCACCACCTTCACGGTATAAAGGAAGTTGTACTTCGCAATAATCAACTCAACCAGAGCCTGATCCAATGTGTTTTTAGAAGTAGTATATTCAAAAGTATTGATGGCTCCTAACTGATATCTTTTCTCTGTATTTTTATACGCTTCCTGCAATGCCTTTACTGTTTTGTCCGCTGCTTCAAATTGCTTCTTAGCTGCTTTAGCATTGGCGATAGCTTGTTGGATATCTGCCTTTAATCGTTGCTCGTTTTGAGCGTTGGTTATTTTTTGATTTAGAATACCGATTTGTGCCCGCTCGATGGCGATGTTGGTACGGTCGGCATTGTAGATGGGGACTTGAAGTGATAATCCTATTCCTTGTCCGAAGTTGTCAGATATTTGACCGAAGTATTTTCGCTTGTCGAATGACACATCAGTTTCAGGTACTGCAAAAGTGGCCATAATGCCATCAATAAAAACCATACTAGCTGGAGGAACCCTAGTTTGACCGATAATTGGGTTAGCGAAGTCTAATGTCTTATCCGACCAAAACGAATTAATATTTGCATTAGCGCTAAGGACCGGAAGTCGTAAGGACTTAGCGATATCAATTCCTACTTCAGAACTTTTTAAGCGCATTTCGCCAGCACGAATCATCGGTTGATTATTGTAAGCCTTGTTGTAGATGTCTTTAAGTACGAAGGACTCTGGTTCAGCCCTTGGAGTTGTAACGGTAGGTTGCTCCACCTCCAATTCAAAGTCTGGTTCCAATTGCAGTAATTGCTTTAATGTCAGGTAGTTTAGTTCTAAGCCGTTTTCCTGAGTTACGATAGCTTGCTCATCTCTAGCAATATTTGCTAAGATTTCTAAACGATCCGCTCTTGGAAGTGTACCAGCTTGTATGAGTTTATCTGTTTGTTCTAATTGGGCTTGAGTTTGGTCTAATCGCTTTTGGGCATTAGCCAACTGCTCGTAAGAAAATAGAATCTGCAAATAAGAAGCAGCTACCTGAAGTGCTATATCTGTTTGCATTTGTTTCTGGTCAGCTCTACTGGCTGCAGCGTCAAATTGGCTTTGCTTAATCCCGTTCTTAATTCGATTGCCATTATATAAGGTCACCCCTGCGGAAATTCCAAGTGAGTTGGAAGCACGGGTCTCATTACTAAAGCTATTGGTTACCGGGTTAATGGTTCGACCAAAGTCAAGATCTCCATTGACGAAGCCATTGACCGTAGGTAATCGGGCATTCTTACTTTCCTGTTCGCTTAATTCAGCTTGGAGCACGCCATAGCCTGCTTGCTGGATAGAAAGGTTGTTTTCTTGTGCATATTGAACACACTTTTCTAGTGTCCAAGTCTCTTGTGCAGAAACGGATCCCGCTACAAATAAAAGAGATAATGCGATGCATGTAAGTCGTTGAATCATGAGCTTTATTTTAATCTTTTTACAATAGTAGTAAAACTGAGTCTGTAAGAACTGAGAAATTATATTAAGAGCAGCTTAAATTGGATCAAAATTATCAAAAAAAGGATGGATGGCGCTATGTGTAAGTTGAAATTTAATTTTGTGGAAGAGATTGACGACGGATGGTATACCCTGAAAGAGGTATTGAGGGCGACTTTCGTTATAAATTATTAGTTTGTAAGACTTTTACATTTTAATCCATGTTTAATCCACAGAGTTAATTGTATAAGCAGAAATAAGCTGGTCATATCGGCCTCCAAAAGGGCTGTAATAAACCAAAATCGTGTAGTCGTTCTCAGTCTCGTACCAATTGCCTTCCAATTCTTCTAAATCAACGGATTTATCCTCTCTATTGACTACAGCATATACGTAGTTATAAAATCCTTGTTTCAGAAATGGCTTAGCGACATAAGCACTCACCAGATCATTGTAAGTCATCTTAAATTCTTCTTTGAGCTTCCAATCTGTCATGCCTCCATAGATGTAAACATCAGCTCCATGAAAAGGTGTACCTTCTTTCAATGTAAATAAAACAGCGCCATAGTCGCTACGCAAATTGTAATCTCGCTCTTCCAGTGATTCGATTATAAATTGTCCATTGATGTCATTGTCTGAAAGGTAGCCTTTATTAATTCTGGATTCGTCAGGTATTAAGGTGACATCAAAGCCATCTCTGCTTTCGTAAATTTCGCTAACGGTTTGCGTTTTGTATTGGAAAGTACGTAAATCAGCAAAGCGAAATTCCTTGCCAGCTGGAAATGTAATCTTGTCCTGATAGTCATAAATGATTTGCTCCTGCTTTACAAAAAGCGGTGGTAGATCTTTGATGGCATTGTCCCAGCGTCCATTTTGCATGACGACTACTTTGATGGCAACCTGCGGATTTCGGATTTCAAAACCTTTATGATCAATTACAAAATCAAGCTCATGATGGGTTCTGCTTTTACTTACTTTACTAGGATATGAAAGATTCGGAATCACTCGAACCAATGGATCAACGACCACAAAGCGTCTGGTGATAGCTAGTTTTTTGTCATCAGTAATATCGTAAACTTTCAATAAGTAGTTACCAGATTTAGTCCATCGAACATCCTGATTTGGGATGCGGAGTTGGTAGTTGGTATAGTTGGTAAGGGTATTAAATGAAAAATCATAATCCTCAATATTATCTTCACTAAAGCCATCGAGATAATCCATGTCAGAAATATTCTTGGATGGTTTCCAATCGTAGTCACAATGTACAAAGGTGTAGATATAGTCTTTTACTTCTTCATCCAAATCATCAAAAATGAGTGAGAATTGCGCACCAGATTGCAAATCAATAATAGGATAACTCAGTACTGATCCATTCAGATGAAACTTCACTGATTTGATATTGTCCAGATAAATATGATCTTGGTAAACGAGTCCTTCGTCTTGCGCAATGCAAAAAGTAAAAGAGCAGAGTAGGAGGAGTATACTATTAACTCGAATCAAGCTTTGCTTAAAACGCTGATTGGGAATCAATAATCTGACTAACAAGTTTACTGAACGCTCAAAGTTTAGTAAACGTTTATTTATGAACTCCTGATTTGTAGTTGTAGTTTTTTCCATGTCTTTTCGTCTGTATTTGCATCTGTTTTGATGCCAAGTGCCTTTTAGATAACGTTTTGGACACAGCTTAATTGTGAGATTACCGCGCTTGCGGAGCTTAAAGTTTTGTTATCGAATGACTTATGATTTTGAAAAGCCTCCTAACTTTAATTTAAGTTAGAAGGCTTTTTCAACATGTTCTTTTAGTTCTATCTCCTCGAATAATTAGGAGATTCTTTAGTAATCGTAATATTATGTGGATGACTTTCCAAAATACCGGCAGAGGTAATTCTTACAAATTGTGCTTCCTCTTGCAAGGTGGGTACAGTAGCCGCACCGCAATAACCCATACTCGCACGCAAACCACCAATATATTGAACCATCACTTCTGCTACCGTTCCTTTAAAAGGCAGACGTCCTTCAATTCCTTCAGGTACTAATTTATTTATATCATCTTCAACATCCTGAAAGTATCGATCTTTTGAACCAAGCTCCATTGCACCAAGCGATCCCATACCACGATAAACTTTAAATTTTCTACCGTCGTAAATAATCGTTTCACCCGGAGCTTCTTCCACACCAGCAAAAAGAGAACCCGCCATAATCGTACTTGCCCCAGCTGCTAATGCCTTAGGGATATCACCTGTGAAACGGATACCACCATCACCAATGATTGGAACACCAGTATGTTTGATGGCAGCGTATGCATTGTAAATGGCACTCAACTGAGGGACTCCTACACCTGCTACAATTCTTGTGGTACAAATAGATCCAGGGCCAACACCAACTTTCACACCATCTACTCCTGCTTCTACCAGAGCTAATGCACCAGCACCAGTAGCTACATTACCCGCAATGATTTGCAAATCAGGGTATTGATCTTTTATTAGACGAACAGATTTTAAAACACCGGCAGAATGTCCATGCGCAGTGTCTACACAAATAACATCTACACCAACATTGACCAAGGCCGCAATACGTTCCATCGAATCACCTGATACGCCAACGGCTGCACCAACCACCAATCTTCCTAAGCCATCTTTGCAGGCATTTGGGAAGTCAACCACTTTCATGATATCTTTATAGGTGATGAGTCCGATAAGGTGATTGTGTTTGTCAACGACAGGAAGCTTCTCGATTTTATGTCTTTGAAGAGTGTCCTTTGCTTGTTCAAGAGTAGTACCTTCGGGGGCGGTGATGAGATTCTCAGTCGTCATCAGTTGTTTGATAGGTTTATTGAGTTTGGTTTCGAAACGCAAATCTCTATTGGTCAGAATTCCAATTAGTTTATTATCAGCATCTACGATGGGGATACCACCAATTTTATATTGCTTCATCAGGTCGAGTGCATCTTTTACGATTGCATCTATTCTCAATGTAACGGGATCGATGATCATTCCACTTTCAGAACGTTTGACACTGCGTACATGATCCGCCTGTGCTTCAACACTCATGTTTTTATGGATGATACCGATGCCACCTTGCCTAGCAATAGCAATGGCCAGTTTCTTTTCGGTAACGGTATCCATCGCGGCAGATACCATAGGTACGTTGAGAGTTATGTCTCGAGTAAGCTTAGAAGAAATGTCGACATCACGAGGGAGGACTTCAGAAAATGCGGGCTGGAGAAGGACGTCATCAAAGGTGAGTGCTTCTCCTGCAAATTTCTGTTGGGCGGTTGATTTGCTTATTTTTACTGTTTCCATGTGCAAAGTTAGGCAATAGACTTTATTTTCCCATTACTTATTTTTATTTTTTCGCTTTGTTTAGTAAAATAATTTTTATGCTTAAAGTTTACGATGATAATTACTTCATGAAGCAGGCTTATTTGGAAGCCAAAAAGGCTTATGAAATGAAGGAAGTGCCGGTTGGTGCAGTGGTGGTTTGTAATGAGCGAATTATAGCCAGAGCTCACAACAACACGGAGTTACTGAGCGATGTAACGGCTCATGCAGAAATGGTAGCTATTACTGCAGCTTGTAACGGATTAGGTAATAAATACCTCAGCGAGTGTACCTTATATGTAACACTCGAACCCTGTGTGATGTGTGCAGGAGCTTTGGCCTGGACACAATTAGGGAGACTTGTCTATGGTGCGGATGATGATAAAGGGGGCTTTATGCGCTTTGGAAAGCGATTATTACACCCTAAAACGAAAGTTGAATTTGGTGTAATGAAGGATGACTGTGAGGTATTGATGCGAGATTTTTTTAAAGAAAGACGCAAATAAACGGTTGTTTTATGTATCATAATGGTGACTTCAGTTAATTAATGGGTGACTTCTGCTTAAAAGGCATTTTGGGCCCAAGGTCTTATTAAAGTTTTAATTCTGACATAATTGGTAGTAGTAAGCTCTTCAGGGAAAAAATCCCTTAAGTTTTTCTAAATTAGCAGTTCACCCCTTAAAGCAAAAAACAACTTTACCCAGCAGAAATAAAACGAGCTTTGAAGGAGAACCAGAAATTAAAAGTGGTCATAGTTGATGACGAACCGCGTAGTCATCAGCATTTAGCATCTTTATTTGATAAAGGGGACTTGGAAGTAGAACTTCTAGGTTCTGCCTTATGCGTAAAGGATGGAGTTAAGCTAATTGGGGCATCTCAACCCGACTTGGTCTTTTTAGATATTGAAATGCCTGATGGTACTGGTTTTGATTTGCTGCAGCAGATTGAAGAATATAATTTTAAAGTAATCTTCATCACTGGCCATAATAAGTATGCGATGACGGCCATCAAATTTGGAGCGATTGATTATTTGCTAAAGCCAATAGATGAAAAAGAATTGGCGAAAGCAATTCAAGAAGCTAAAAAGCAACGTCAATTTAATTTACCGCTTAACATATCTCAAGAGCAACTCGCCATCCTAGTGGAAACTTTAGAACGATTCAACCAACAAAAATTACCCTCTCGCTTAGCCATCGCTACTCAAGAGGGGATTCACTACAAGCAAGTCAAAGATGTGATTCGTCTGGAAGCGCAACAAAGCTATACCGAATTTTCGTTTGCAAACGATAAACGAATAATAGCTTCCAGCAACCTTGGAGAATTTGTTGAACAGTTTGAGAATTACAGTGATTTTATGAAAGTACATCGCTCCCATCTTGTAAATCTCAATTTTGTAAAAACTTTTGTGAAAACCGAAGGAGGGCATTTAGTGATGATTGACGACTCAGAGGTAAAGGTTTCCCGATTGTATAAAGAGGAATTGTTGGAACGATTAAGTAAATTGTAATACCTGTTTCACTTTCGTTAGCAAACGATAATGTTTTCCACACTATTTTTCATTCGTTTATTGAAATGTGCTTTTGGTGTACTTGAACCCCTCATTCGTGAATCACTTGTAAAAATCATGAAAGGTATTTCGTACATTGGTTCATCGGTTCCAAAAAAAAAGCTATCCTCAAAACAAAATAGTTATACTAATCCTATTTCCTTAATTAACCTAAATGTTTAATTATGTATACTGTAATTAACTCTAATGTTGAATTGAACGCTGGTTCAGGTTGGACGCTATGGTCTTCTAAATGTTATTTCCATCCTCAAGACATCTCGGTCGTAATGAATCAACCTGGTGCTATTTCAATCCAAGTTGAAAATGCTAAAATAAACGGACATGATTGTTTGGTATTAATCGCTGTGACTCAAGTTGATGAAAAAGATGAAGTGATTGCTAGGCTCGATCAAGCGAATGATATTATCGCTATTGGTTGTCCACCATTCCGAAAGAAAGGTGGTGTATTTGATCCTGATCCACATCCTCCAAAAGATTAAACCTTGATTAGCATTACGACATCTTTTTTGTCAAATGCGATTTAAATATAAGAAACAATAAGCAGTTCATTGGCCTAAAAATTTAAGGCAATGAATTGCCTATCCTATTTAGTTTTAGAAAACCGCTTGAAATATGTCTATCCTACTCGTCAGGAATGTTCAGTCGAATATTCTCAGATATCACAATAGAAAATACGCCCGATTTGTTTTTATTAGTTTCGACAAAATAGCGAAGGCTACTGCTGTCAAAGATTGGGTCGGAACCATTCTGAAAGACTTTCAGATAACTAGTGAAGCTACTGGTTTGAAGGACTATAAGAATTTTAAAAAAAAGAAACCGAACAACGGAAGAATTCTTAGTTTGCATTTTTCAGCTAAGGGGTTTCGGAAAATGGGTTTTAAAAAAACAGATGACGGACTTCCAAAAGATTCTGCCTTTTGGGAAGGTATGGAAGCAAGAGGTCCTTCCTTGAATGATCCGGATAAAAAAAACTGGGAGCCAGATTATAAAAAAAATATGGAGGCCATGGTTTTAATTGCGGATGATTCTATATCCGTCATTGAGGATACAATGTCTGCATTGGATAAGAGTCTGCATGAAAAAAAGATAGGCGAAATAATTTTTTATGAAAATGCTATTTCGAAAAAAAATGATTCGAATCATAATATCGAACAATTCGGATACAGAGATGGACTAACTCAACCCGTTTTTTGGAATAAAGAACGATTGCTACAAGATAAGTGGAATTTGGTGCTAGATAACAATAGAGGTGGAAGCTACTTAGTCTTTAGGAAATTAGAACAAAACGTAAAGCTGTTTAATGAAAAAGTAAAAGCCATGTCCAAGCAAATTCAATTGCCGGAAAGTTACGTTGGAGCTCGGGTGATTGGTCGTTATAAAGATGGTGTTCATTTGGAAGATGGCTCGTATCCTCCTGTCAAAAATCCAGATCCCAAGAGACCAACTAACTTTGATGAAGATCCTGACGGCATGAAATGTCCCTTTCACTCGCATTCCCGAAAGATGCACGCAGCTACTTATGACGAAAAGCAACGAATGATTGTCAGAAGAGGAGTAACTTATGATGATAGAATTGACAAAAAAGACCCTGAACCAGAAAAAGGAGTTGGCCTTTTATTTCTTTGTTATCAAGCAAGTATAGAAAATCAATTTGAAACACTTCAATCAAAATGGGCTAACAATCCGGATTACCCCCAAAAGCATACTGGAATAGATCCATTAATTGGGCAAACAGATAATATCACGAAGCGTCCAGCTCGAAGAGTGGGTTATAACACTGCTAAAGAAAGTCTTCAATTGAACGGGACCGTTACCTTAAAAGGTGGAGCCTATTTTTATGCTCCAGGCATACCTTTTTTGAAAGATATAAAATCTTATCCTAGAAAAGATAATTTTAATTCGGGCTATAATATTGGTAGTGTTGGCTTTGGAATTTTGTCATCCTTCTCATCTGTAAACGGGAATAGTGGCGGTTTTAACTATTGACCTTGTTTGAAAACTTCGAAAAATATTTTCAATAAAGCATTTCTCTCGCCATTTGTTTGTTATTTTGCGTACAAGCTTTAGATAAGGCTATGCGCAAAATAAACTGGTTAAACTTATATCATTCAATTCTTTTGGGATGTCTCTCGTTTATTACGATAGAGGCACAGCATGTGGTATTGCCTGTTGATCAGCTAACTGTTGCAGAAAATCTAAGTGCTCAAACCTATAATTATTTTGTTTTTAAAGACTCAGAAGGCTTTGTGTGGATTAGTTCCATGAATGGCCTAAATCGTTATGATGGACAGGAAGTTATTCAGTATCATTCTGATGAGGCTAAGCCAAATTCGATATCAGATATAATTATCTATGGTAGGTTTTATGAAGATAAATATACAAATGTTTGGTTTGGGACAGGCAATGCAATTCATTGTTATGATAGGCTCAATGATCAGTTTTTTAAATATCAGATTAAAAAAGATAGTGTTTTATTAAAAGAGTATAGATTATTACATATTGATCATAAAAAAGAAGAGTTATTGGTAGCTGCTTCAGATAATGGAGAGTCAAATAAGTTATACCGTTTCTCAGTGAATGAACCAGATTCGTTTACTTATATACTAGAGTATTTTATGTCAATAGGTGTTGAAGTAGTTGAAGATATTGATGCTAAGTCGAGAACATTATATGCTCCTATGAAAGAAGGTGCTGGTTTAGCTAAGTTGGTCGTGAAAGATGAAATCGAAAACGCTAATATTGTTATAGATACCCTATTGCAGGGGAATAATGTTGAGGATATATTTTATGAAAATGATCAAAATATATGGTGCATTGGGACTAATGGTTTGTATAAAATGAATACAGATGGAAAAATACTTGCGAAAGCAGATGCATTTGAGGGAACTGCCTTAACGACAATGAATAATGTAAGTCCCTATGATAAAGATCAGCTATTGATCGGGACTCGCAACGAAGGACTATATTTAGTCGATAGAGAAACGGTACAAATTACAGATAAAATTTATTCGTCAAAAGACGGTAAGGTTCAGCCATTCAACAGTATGGTTGATTTTATTAGTGTAGATAAAGATGGCACTTTTTGGATTTCAACTGATGGGCAAGGCGTGTATTATTTGACGCCTAGTCATAAGAAAATGAATGCTTATTTACAAAGTAATAATGGTGATTTTTTTGGACGATCTAATATTCAAGATATTACAGAAGATCAGGATGATTTGCTATGGTGTCTGACGAAAGATGGAATTGTAGTCATTAATAGTTTTGGGGACTTTGTACCCGAATACGAATATCTAACTGAAAATCCACCTTCATTTTTAGAAGACTATGTCTATTCCATTTTTTCTGATGATAATAACCAAATATTCGTTTGTGGTGGTAATGGCTTATTTACTTTATCCAAAAAGAAAGAATCGTTTGAGCAAGTTGAACCAATAGATGCTTCATTCTCAGGGCAAATCATTTCTGGCTTGCCTTGTCGTAATAAGACAGTATTAGTTAATGGTTTGTTAAGCTTTGGTGATTCAATAATCAATCTTTTCAAACTAATAAACACAGTGGATGGTCCTCGGCTCAAATCTGTTTTTTGCAAAGTAGCTACAAGTGATATATCCATCATGTTTGAAGATAGTAAACAGAAGGTTTATTTATGCAGGGATAGAGAGGGGATTTTGATTGGTAATGAATCGGCAGGCGAGTTTTTAGTAGATACCTTTTTTGCTAAAAATCTCATTATCTATGGTTTGGTAGAAGACACATTAAGCCATTCTATTTGGCTTGCTGCTCAAACTGGTTTATATCAAATAAAAAAGGATTCAACAGCTTACACCCTAAGCAAAAAAGAAAATTTTGATTTAACTAATCTCAATGGAATATTATTTGATGAGGCTACAGGTTATCTTTGGATTAGTAATAATAATGGTTTGCATGCATTTCATCCAGACTCATCGAGCTACCGAAGCTTTACTCTGAAAGAAGGCTTGCAAGCAAGGGAGTTTAACTTATGGTCAGCACTAGAAACTAGATCAGGACTCTTTGCTTTTGGTGGTACGAATGGAATCAACCTTTTTGATCCTAAAGAGGCTATGAAGCTGAGTGCCAAAATTCCAGTTCCCAAGATCACACGTATTTTAATTGATTATCGGCCAGATAGCTCTTTGGTTTGCAACAACACTGGGGCTAGAAATGTAACCAAGTTTGAAAGCCTTAAGTTAGAGTACGAAAAAAATACAATAGCTTTCAATTTTGCAGCACTCGATTATCGTGACCCTTCTGCCAATAAGTTCAAATTTCAAATGGAAGAGGTAGATGAAGATTGGGTTTTTAGTGGCAAGACGAACTCTGCTCGATATCCCAACCTTGAGATTGGTAAATATAAATTCATGGTAAAAGCGAGTAGCGCTGAAGGCATTTGGTCAGATGATCCAGCGTATATTACAACATTGGAAATCGAGATTCTTGCTCCTTGGTACCGTACCAATTTGGCCTATTTTATTTATACGTTGCTGGTATCAGCCCTTCTCTTCCGAGCTTACCAACGAAGAATAAACAGGATAAGACAAGAAGAAGAATTTAAAAGAAAAGAAGCAGAGTTTAAACAAAAAGAAGCGGAATATAAGCAACTCGCTGCTGAGACCGAAACAGCAGTACTTCGCCTACAAATGAACCCGCACTTCATTTTTAATAGTATGAATTCTATCAGCTCTTATATCCTCGAGCGCGATGTAGACACCGCAAATGCTTACTTGGATCGTTTTGCAAAACTGATGCGGATGATTCTAAAACTAGGTAAGCAACCCATCATACCGGTAGCTGATGAAATTGATTTGCTAGAGCAATATATGAAAACGGAAGCTATGCGCTTTGAGCAAAAATTTGATTATGATTTTGATCTAGGTCCTAATGTAGACGAAGATGATACCTTCGTCCCAACAATGATACTGCAACCTTTTGTGGAGAATGCGATCTGGCACGGATTATCAGGTAAAACGAATAAGGGCCATATCAAAATCCGTTTCTGGCAAGATACAATAAGCCTGTTTTGTAGTATAGAGGACGATGGGATTGGCCGAGAAGCCTCCAAGAAGAAGAAAAGTCTGAGCGCTCATAAGTCAAAGGCACTGGAAATAACCCGTCGTCGCCTGAGCCTATTAGGTGAAAAAGAAGGTAAAAAAGCTGATTTTACCTTTGAAGATGTGCTTAATGAAGCTGGCCAGATAGCAGGTACCCGCGTATTACTCCAAATACCACTCTTGTAGTTCATCAAGTGTAACCTGCATTTCAAGCATTGAAATGCCCTCCTCATTGATAAGCTGAGAATATTCCCTTCTTTTGCTTTAAGTTTGATGTAAATAGAGTAGTTAGAAGGGTATTTTGGTTATTACTAATACGTCAGTTTATAACCCCAAATTTTTTCTGATAGCCCCAAAAAACACCATTTGTTAATTTAAAGTCATAATTGATTTAGCCTTTTGGCTACTCTCTATTCAAAAAAAACAGACTGTCTTTTAATTACTATCCTGCATTACTAACACGCGCATAGTCAATCAGACCACTGGATTCCCTTCTGCTGGAATACCTTATTTAGTAATTACGAGCAGTCTGGCTTTGAAGACACACTAGAACGAATATATTATCCACTGAACTTGAATATCAAAAAATCCCAAAGTTTTAACTCTTATATTTTTTCGCTGTCGGGTTTCAATACACTGTAATAGTAAGTTAGTTAAGCATTTGAATGCATTGTTTTTTAGTGAGGACGATTCCAATATTTTTAAGAATAGCCTAAGCTATTTGAGAAAATTTGGAAGAAGTCATCGCTGAAAAAGAACATTCAAAAATTAAATAAATTTATGTTACAGAGTATTCAATATTTAACGGAAAAATTAATTAGGAGTTTGGTTGACCTGAAGCTCTTTTATAAGAGTTTATTCATGAAAATATTTGTCCCGAGTGAATCATGTTCAGGTCAATCTATTAGGGCGTTATAAACAATTAATAATTGCTATGTAAACATAATATGAGTCTTAACCCCTCTCTATATCAAAGACTTCCTGAGGCCAAATGTTGAAACAATTTTTTAGCCCTGATTAGTAGTCAGCAATTCGCAAGTCAGCTTAGGAAAATCTTTGAATTTCTTAGGAGATTCAACTTAGTTGAGTCTCCTTTTAATTTATCCTATCTTATCAAGCCACTCTTGACACAATAAATTTTCAAGACCTTCCCCCATATTTTCTAACCGTTTTGCCTATATTTAAGAAACCATTCAAAGACACTGTTGTTTGGATGATGAAATTATTGGTAACCTCATATGAAAAACAACTAAAATGAATAAACTAAAAGTCAACCTCGGTCGCAGTAACTCAGTGCTGTACAAAAGCAAAAAACTAATAGGAGTTAAGCTCAAACCCAATGCCAAGAGCCTACCCGCGGAACTAGATCCCAAAAAAATAGTATATCGATCTTTGGCTGGATTTGTTATTTATAAAGTAGCTAGAAGCCTTGCTAAGGTTAACAGGGTTTTAGATGAAGTAAGAAAACATCGAAATGTCCTCTTGGGAACACACGTTTACTTCACCGAAGGAAGCGACAAACCCATCGTTCCAAACGGAAGTATTTTCATTTCTTTTGATGGGAAATCAACAAAAAAAGCACAGGCAAAAATTATAAAGGATCTCAAACTCGATAAATACAGAGAGGTAGGGGAGGGACAACTTTTGGTTAACACCACAAAAAAATCAGCAAACCCAATGAAGGTTTGTATGAAATTAAAAGAATGTGAAATTGTTGCAGATGCTATTCCCGATTTTGATATTCCTGTCGATCATTATGCAGTGAGTCGTCCAGCAAGTGGGATGTTTCCACTCCTGTGGCACCTCGAAAATAAAGGTGCTGCTCCAGGTGAGCCTAAAGGCAAAATTGTAAAAGGGGCTGACCTCTCCGTTTTCAAAGCATGGCAACGTTTGGGAAATAAAGGTTCCGGTAAAATAAAACTTGCAATAGTTGATTCCGGTTTTCAACTCGATCATCCTTCTTACGTCAATAGAGTAGCCGGAAAATTTAGCTTATATATGGATGCTTTCGGGCCCACACAAAGTGGTCACGGAACAGCTTGCGCGGGATTGGCTGCCGCATCAGAAAGCCATGACGGAATTATTGGAGTAGCACCCAACGTAGAATTACATCTTATTGATGGGACTTCCTATGATTGGTATTCACAACAACGTGTACTCGATTATTGTATTGAAAAAGAAATCGATATCATCAGCTGTAGTTGGGGCAATCAAGAATTCATCGGTGGCCGTTCGCCAATGCATGATAAAATATGGTCAGATATTACTACTGTAAAAGGTCGAAAAGGAAAAGGCTGTATCGTGCTCTTCGCTGCCGGAAATGAAAATTCAGAACACGTCAACGTAATGGGAACTCTTCCAAACGTAGTTTGTGTGGGAGCAAGTACAAGTGCCGATGGTCACTGGCATATGTCAAATCGAGGTAAAGAAGTAAGCGTTGCTGCTCCTGGAGGTGACTGGCCTTTGATAGCACCATGTGCTAAATGGACGGTTCCACAATGGCGTGATGGAAAGGAACGTGGCCCTTCTGGTTTGTACGACCATTTTGAAGGAACTTCTGCTTCGACTCCTCTAGTTGCTGGTGTTTGTGCCTTGATCCTTTCTGCAAACCCTGACCTAACAGGCTTGGAAGTTAAAAGTATTTTGGAACGAACTGCCGATAAAATCGGGAACCAAAATGCTTATACCAACGGCCATTCCATCCGTTTCGGATATGGTCGTGTCAATGCAGATAAGGCAGTACAGGAAGCTATGCGTATGCGTGATCCATCTGCACATCTAACTTCTTTGTCAGATGGTACTGGAAACGGTTTGTACGAACTGAAGTTAAAACCACTGGCTACTAGCGGATGGGGAATTGAAACGGGAAGCTTAAGCGAATATAGAAATGTATTAAAATCGATAGATAAGTTACAAGCATCTTTTGGTAAAAAAGTGATGATCAGTGTTAGTGAACAGAATGGTTTGCCCAAATACAAATCCGTATTAGGTCCATTCCGGACAAAACAAGAAGCAGTGAACTTTCAACGAAAGGTAAACGATGCAGGTATTGTATCAAGTCTGCGCAACCTAAAAGATATGAAATAAACGAGATGACAAGGAAAGAGCCACAAAAGATAACTTTCTATCTTTTGTGGCTCAAACTAGACTAGTGGAAAATAAGAGTAACAATATTAATTTTCCAAAGAGAAATACAAACCATATTGATTTTTTCGAAGAAAAAGTTAATTCTCAGCACCTCCCGAGTTCTGCTATATTTACGGGCAACTAAGCAGCTCTCCGCTTCTCCATTTGAAATCTGTTAACGGGAAATACGGTGCTCCAATAAGCTATTGAACCGCATCAACATCCCGCTTCGCCTGCTTCTCAACTTTCTTCGTAAGCTTCTTTCCATTAGGATAAAGAAACCGTCTTGTGGAAATATCGGGACTCAATGTGTCATATCCCGACCAATCAGGCTTGCAATATTCACTAAGATCTTCAGTAAGAGTGGAATCAGATTTGATTGGTTCTGGTTCGGGTTCTGTGTGCATAGGTAAAGTTGCACTTGTCAGTGAAAAACTTCCCATGGTCAAGACTAGTAAAAACATTAATTTTTTCATAATTATTTTGAGGACTTAGTTCTTTAAGCAGTTCGTCAAGATATTCGCTAACTTACTTAAGTACTACAAAGGACTACTATTTTTAGAAGAGGTTGCTTTTTAATCGATGATTGAAGTAAAAAAGTCGTC
>CAKZUK010000169.1 GCA_937921775.1 uncultured Saprospiraceae bacterium | reverse complement strand
AAGAATGGAAAAAATAGCACCATACCAGCCAAAGAATAAAGTAAGATTAGTAACTGCAGCATCTCTCTTCGATGGGCATGACGCAGCAATTAATATCATGCGACGAATTATGCAAAGTTCGGGCGCTGAGATCATTCACTTGGGGCATAATCGCTCTGTATTTGAAATAGTGAATACTGCAATACAAGAAGATGTGCAAGGCATTGCCATTACTTCTTATCAGGGAGGGCATAATGAGTTTTTCAAATATATGCACGATCTCCTCAAAGAACGTGGTGCTGGACATATCAAAATATTTGGAGGAGGAGGCGGAACCATCCTACCTACAGAAATCGACGATTTACACCAATACGGAATTACCCGAATTTACGCACCAGATGATGGTCGAAAAATGGGTCTGCAGGGCATGATCAACAATGTGCTAGAGCAATGTGATTTCCCAATTGGTCAAAACTTAAACGGGGAAATAAAAAAGATAAGTGACAAAAATCCCGGCGCTATTGCACGCTTGATTACTGCGGTAGAAAACTACCCGGAAGAAAACGAAAAATGGCTGAGCGCACTTCGTAAAGAAATAGCAAACAAACCCATACCTGTTCTTGGAATCACTGGCACCGGTGGTGCTGGAAAATCATCATTAGTAGATGAGTTGGTTCGTCGTTTTTTGATGGACTTTGAAGATAAGACCATTGCCATTATTTCAGTTGATCCATCTAAAAGAAAAACAGGAGGAGCTTTACTCGGAGACAGAATCCGTATGAATGCTATCAATAAAGATCGTGTATACATGCGGTCGCTTGCGACACGGCAATCAAACTTAGCTCTGTCTAAGCACGTACAGGCTGCTGTCGATATTCTAAAAGGAGCAAATTTTGATTTAATTATTTTGGAGACATCTGGAATCGGACAATCAGATACAGAAATTGTAGACCACTCTGATGTATCGCTTTACGTGATGACGCCAGAGTATGGAGCAGCTACGCAGTTGGAGAAAATTGACATGCTCGATTTTGCAGACATGATTGCGATCAATAAATTTGATAAACGTGGTGCCCTTGATGCATTGCGCGATGTGAAAAAACAATATCAACGCAATCATCAGTTGTGGGATACACCTACAGAAACGCTTCCCGTTTTTGGAACCATCGCTTCCCAATTCAACGATCCTGGAATGAATACCTTGTACAAAAATATCGTTGACCTAATTGATGAGAAGACCGATGCAAAGCTTAAATCTTCTTTTGAATTAGAAAAAGGAATCAGCGAAAAAATCTATATCATTCCTCCTGAACGTACTCGTTATCTTTCTGAAATTTCAGAAAACAATCGCCAGTACGATCGTTGGGTAGACAGACAATGTGAAATAGGCCGACAGCTTTTTGGTTTAAAGCAAACGGTGGCACTTATTGAAAAAAGTGAGCAAGCGGATAAAGAAACAATGTTAAGCAGCCTTCAAAAAACATATGCCGATTTAGAATTGGACCTTGATGGTTCAGCGAAGCGTATCATTGATGGCTGGGAGGCAAAGCGTGAGGCCTATGCTGCTGATGAGTTTGTCTATAAAGTAAGGAATAAAGAAATTCGTGTACCAACCTATACCGAGTCTTTGGCTCATTCTAGAATTCCACGAGTTTGTTTGCCACGGTTTAAAGATTGGGGTGAAATATTGCGTTGGTCTTTACAGGAAAATGTTCCAGGTGAATTCCCATTTACCGCTGGTGTATTTCCGTTTAAGCGAAAAGGGGAGGACCCAACCAGAATGTTTGCAGGAGAAGGTGATCCGGAAAGAACGAATCGTCGATTCCATTATGTATCCTTAGACATGCCAGCAAATCGTTTGTCAACGGCATTTGATTCCGTGACGCTTTATGGTGAAGATCCAGATTTGCGACCGGATATTTATGGAAAGATTGGAAATTCAGGTGTAAGTGTTTGTTGCTTGGATGATGCGAAAAAGCTATACTCTGGTTTTGATCTTTGTAGCCCAACTACTTCTGTTTCGATGACGATCAATGGACCAGCTGCAACCATTTGTGCTTTCTTTATGAATGCAGCAACTGATCAACAATGCGAGCGATACATTACAGAAAATAACCTAGAGCATTTGGTGGAAGCCAAATTGAAAGAACTATACGATGACAAAGGAATGCCACGTCCAAAGTACAATGGCGACATTCCAAAAGGAAATGACGGACTAGGTTTGATGTTGCTTGGCCTAACGGGAGATCAAATTCTCGAGCCTGCAATTTATAATGAGCTTAAAGCCAAAGCACTTTCTTCCGTACGTGGAACGGTGCAGGCAGATATTTTGAAAGAAGATCAAGCGCAGAATACTTGTATTTTTTCAACAGAGTTTTCTTTGCGTTTGATGGGGGATGTGCAGGAGTATTTTATCAATCAAAATGTCCGCAACTTTTACTCGGTTTCAATCTCCGGATATCATATTGCAGAAGCAGGTGCTAACCCAATTAGTCAATTGGCTTTTACTTTGTCGAATGGTTTTACTTTCGTAGAATATTATGTTTCTCGAGGTATGGATATCAACGACTTCGCACCAAACTTATCCTTCTTCTTCTCTAACGGATTAGATCCAGAATATGCAGTGATCGGTCGAGTGGCTCGTCGAATTTGGGCGAAAGCCATGAAACTAAAATACAAAGCCAATGATCGTTCACAGAAATTGAAATACCATATTCAAACTTCCGGTCGTTCGCTACACGCACAAGAAATTTCGTTCAACGATATCCGAACGACTCTCCAAGCACTGTATGCCATTTATGACAATTGTAATTCACTACATACCAACGCGTACGATGAAGCAATTACGACACCGACTGAAGAATCTGTGCGTCGTGCCATGGCTATTCAATTGATTATTAATCGTGAGCTAGGTCTAGCTAGAAATGAGAATCCGCTGCAAGGTGCGTTCATCATTGACGAGTTGACGGACTTGGTTGAGGAAGCTGTTTTGACAGAATTTGATCGAATCACAGAAAGAGGTGGCGTACTTGGTGCAATGGAAACGATGTATCAACGTAGCAAGATTCAGGATGAAAGTTTGTACTATGAAACCTTAAAGCATACTGGCGAGTTGCCATTGATTGGTGTCAATACTTTCCTTTCAAAGGATGGCTCTCCAACGGTTTTACCAAAAGAAGTAATCCGTGCCACTGAAGAAGAAAAGCAAGGTCAAATCAGCACGTTAAAGAATCTTAAAAAGACAAACGAGGATGGTAATGAAGCGCGATTGAAAACCTTGCAGGAAGCTGCTATTAGCAATAAAAATATTTTCGATTTTCTGATGGAAGCCTCAAAGTATTGTTCTTTGGGCCAAATTACGAATGCCTTGTATGAGGTGGGAGGTCAGTATCGTCGTAATATGTAGGGAGAAGACCGAAGTCGGAAGTTCTCTTCTAACGCGAGAGATGATCGCAGGGAGCTTCCGACTTCTGTCTTCGCAGGTCGACCGAGAATAGAAAAGTTCAAGTGCAAAGCTCAAGTTCAATTCTTTCGACCGCGCTCTCTGTGAAATTGAATTTGATACTTGAACTTTACAACGTTTTTCAATTACTGGCCAGTCTGTTCGAACTTTCGTCTTTTCTTTTTCAAAAAAAACAAATCATGAAATACATCCTCCTCCTAATAATCCTATCCTCCACGTTCTCCTGCAAAAACGCCTTCAACTTCCCAAAGGAATCAAAAGAGAAAGTCACCGCTACTGTCGACCCAACAAGCGATGATTCTCCACTGAAAAAAATCAAACTTCCTGAAGGTTTCAAAATCGAAGTCTACGCAGAAAATGTGGACAACGCTCGATCGATGGACCTGAGTCCAAACGGAACACTCTTCGTTGGAACTCGAGATAAAGGAGATGTTTATGCTATAGAAGATACCAATAAAGATAACAAGGCAGACAAGATACATATCCTAGCAAGGGGCTTGAATATGCCCAACGGTGTAGCCTTTAAAGATGGCGATTTGTACATCGCAGAGGTAAGTAAAATATCAAAATTTGAAGGGATTGAAAGTAAGTTGGAAAATCCACCAGCGATGACAAGCGTTTACGATCAGTATCCTACAAAAGAGCATCATGGTTGGAAATACATCGCGTTTGGGCCTGATGGAAAATTGTATGTGCCAGTTGGTGCGCCTTGTAATATCTGCGAATCAGAGGATAAAGTCTTTGCATCTATCACCCGCATAAACGCAGATGGAACGGGAATGGAAGTGGTACAAGAAGGTGTGCGAAATACAGTTGGTTTTACTTGGCATCCTGAAACAAAGGAATTATGGTTTACTGATAATGGTCGTGACATGATGGGTGATGATATGCCAGCCTGTGAGTTCAATCGCGCAGAAAAAGATGGCATGCACTTCGGCTATCCATATTGTCATCAAGGTGATACTCCCGATAATAAATTTGGTGATAAAAGAACTTGCTCTGAGTTTACTGCACCTGCTCAAAATTTGGGTGCACACGTAGCGCCACTTGGGGTGGAATTCTATACCGGATCGATGTTTCCTGCTAAGTATAAAAATCAAGCTTTCATTGCAGAACATGGTTCGTGGAATCGAAGCAAAAAAAGTGGGTATAAAATATCGCTGGTTACTTTAGAAAATGGTAAAGCAACTTCTTACACCACCTTTGCAGAGGGGTGGCTTAATTCGGACGAAAGTGTTTGGGGGCGTCCAGTTGATTTAGAAATTATGCCTGATGGATCTATGCTGGTTTCTGATGATCATGCCGATGTGATTTACCGGATTTACTATGAAGGTTAATTTTATGAAAATTACTTATTTCTTTTCTTTATTGGTTATTACAATTTTTTTATCGGCTTGCGCAGATAAAAAGATTGGAGGTGATTTGCTAGATAAGAAGCATTGTTTCCGAAAGCACACAAAGCGACTGGTCAATAGTGATGAAAGGCTCGATATGACTTATTCTCCTACACAACGAATCGTAAACGTTTATCCAGAAAAATATAAGTATAGTTATCCTGTTTTTAATCCTAGTGATAAAAATCAAATCGCTTATGTTCGATCAAATATTTTGGATGATAAAATAGGACAACCTGAATTGTGGACTTTCAATTTTTGTACAGGCAAGTCTAAGCGATTGGCAAATTTTATTGCGAATGCGCCAGATTGGAGTGTAAAGGATTGGTTGATTTATCGTGGAGGTGGGGATAAGTTATTTAAAATCAAGTCAAACGGAGATAGCTTAGTCACTTTACCGAAAATAAACGGTGCGAAGCTAACACCAAAATGGAATGATAAGGGAGACCTTTTTGCCATACGCGTAAATAGTAAACGCTTGGGAGCAAAAATTTTAGTAGCAACTGAAAATGGAGTGAGTGTAGGTGTCTTCGACGATTTTTTACTCAACAGATGGGACTGGGTGGATAACCAAATCACTTATGTAACTGCAGGTGAAGGTAAGCAAGAAATTATGATTTTTAATTTTGAAACTAGAACTTCTCACGCCATCGAAACAATAGATAATTTCAGTACTTCTGATAGCCTTTTTTTAAGCACAACATACTTTAAAGAGAAGGAAATTATTTTTTGGAATCAGCTAAAGCAAATCTGCTACACAGATGTCATGTCTCGAAAAAGAACTATCATTACACAAGGAGCAGACAATAGAATTTACAACCAAATCAATGTTTCTTCTGATGGTAAAACTATTATTGCGAATCGGGTAGATGCGAAAAAAATAACTGAAACTAAAAAGGAAGAGCGTTGGAGTTTGGTTCTGATTGATGTTGAAACAGGAATGGAACGAATGATAAAGTTGCCTGAATAGTTATTGATTTTTTAGAATTTCGACTTCGATGCATTTTCTTTTTCCTTCTCGCCAAGTACGTGATTTGGGTAATCCATAAACTCCAATAGTTTAAATAAACTCTCCTGGTTACTTGGTAAATCATAAGCTTCAAGAATGTCATTCTTCTCTCTGGAAGTTAGGTGGAAGGTCATGGATGCACGTTCATTGAGCTTGCTTGGTTGGTAGGTGAAGCGAATGACTTCAAACTTATCTTCGCCCAGTAATTCAAAAATAAAACCAAGATTGTTACCGTGCTCGTAATCCTGAAGTGTGAGAATCTGCCCAGCGATGCCGAGTGGATTTAGTAATGATTCCACCATTCCGTCATTATCTTTGGGTTCAACTTCTTCGAGTTTGTCGGAGCCACGAACCTGTACCAAAGCCACGCCACTAGTGTTTTCTTTAATCCAATCCTGAAAGACGTGAATGAAACGTGTAGCAGACATGATACCGAAGTTGTCCCTAAAGCCAGCATCCATTACTTCGATGCTGGGTTGGGTTGGAAGATATACATTGGGTAGAACGAAAGGGTAGGTCGCATTCATCCGAAGCGCAGATGCAAAGCTCAAATTCTGAGCATCCTGATCTTTAAATAAGCGACCAAAATCAACCGCATCAATTTCAACAGTATTTTGTTTTTCACGACCAATCGGAGCTTGCATCATATAGGAAACCCCTTGAGGAGAAATGATGAGTCGACGCCCATCATTAACGATAGAAGGAGTGATTAGCAACATTGGAATGTTGGCTTCCTCTTCGTATTTTTTATATTCACCAATACTTCGGTTGAAAACATTATTGGTATTTTCATTCAGCTGTTTTTCAAAAATATAACCACGATCTTTTCGATAAGTATATCCTCTGGAATCGAATTTTGCCCAAGGCAAAAATAAATCGTTGGTGATAATGGTAAAGGCAATCGAGTTAAGTAAATCTTTTGATACATTGTCAACATGCTTCGGATGATACAAGTCAATTTCTTCCCCCAAATGTTTACGCAAGTACAATTCACGCAAATAAGCCGTACCAATCAAGCCACCAGATGCACCTGTGATGAGTGGTGTGTGTTTAAATAAATCCCCTTGCATCAGACTGTCTGTTCGTTGCAAAACCTGCATGGACCAAACGGATGCTTTCATACCGCCACCGCTTACGCAAAAAAGAACCATCCGGGGATCTTCGTCAAATTTGGCGCGCCACTTATTGAGCATTTCAATAGTAGCTGCTTTGTCTATGAGTACATTTTCGGGACTGGCTATAGCCTTTAAATTTTCAGTGTTATAAGTTGCGAGTTCGCCAGTGTAGTCTAAGCCATAACCTTTGTTTTTGTGATTGAAGATATCATAGCTCGTCAGATAGTTTATACCAATTAGAATCACAATAAAAACGCTGACACTCCATTTGTCAAACCAATATACAATTGCTCCAGTAATCGCAATTAAAACAGAACCGAGAATGAAAAGACTCGCTCCAGCAGGTATTCTGAAATAGGGGATATCAATCAAACATCCTAGAATTAATAAAACGATCAATCCCACCAATTGAAGAATCAAGGTGTTGAGATGATTTTGTTTAAAAACTTTTAATAGATCTTTTTCATCATAATGATCGACACGTCTTACTAGTCGAGGCTTTAGTGATTCGGTTAGATAAGTGTCAACACGCCATTTTGCTTTTCCACTTTTAATGGTATTTAGTTTAGCGCCTCTTCTTCCAGGTGACATAGAGTACAATCTATGAGGGGGCTTATTTTTACGCTTTTTGACATATTGTAAAATGTCTTTGTTGGTCAATTGAAAGTAAAGTGCAGATAGTAAAACGGTAACGGTAAAGCCAACTGCAAACGCCAGACAATTGATGAAGATGATTTTGCCTGGCCAGTATTCAAAATACCATTGGAAGTGAATGGTATAGATAAAGTAGAAGACTAGGAAAACCAATGGTATGATGAAATTGTTGAGACAAAACTTGGTGAATGGTCGCGACAAACACGCGAGGAATGGGAAGTGATGTGCATCTAGTAAATAGGTAGTCAAATTCCAACTCATAAAAAAACCACCAAAGGCGAGCCCAAGGAATAGAAAGCTGATAGAATTGACTTCACCCATGTATTCAGGACCAACGAATAAAAAGTTGACACCAAATAATCGGCCGACAGTACCTGTCATCAACAAGCCAAAAACAATCCAGGTAAAAATCAATAGAAGGTTGTTGCGCAAGTGGAGAATAACCAACTGCACAGGAAAAGAATAAAAAATATTATTAATCCATTGCTTCATTCGAAGTGTTCATCTTTATAACCCGAACGCTTTCAATTTTAGTTTCGCTGACTAACTCGAGAATATACTTGTAATCGTTTAGTAGAATTTCTGCTCCTTGTTCGGGGATGGTAGCAGTAGTAGTCACGAGGTAGCCAGAAAGTGTATGATATTCTCCTTCCGGAAAATTGAGACCTTCATACTTTTCATTCAAGTAATCTATCTCCAAACGCCCTGCCAATATCCATTCATTGTCAGACTTTTGTACTTCTACGTATTCTTCTTGATCATGTTCGTCTTCTATCTCACCAAATATCTCTTCTAATATATCTTCTAGTGTAATTATCCCTGAAGTTCCACCATATTCATCTACCACCCAAGCTATGTTGATACGATCCTTGATAAACATATTGAGCAAATCCAGTGCTTTCATAGCTTCTGGAACAATTGGAATTTCCAAACTCATTTCTCGTATTGGCTTGGGGTCTTCTAGTAATTGTTGGTGATGGACATAACCCAGAATATTGTCGATGTCGCCATCTGATACAATTAATCGGGAAAGGTTACTTTCCTGATATAAGCTGGTTAGCTCGTCTAGACTAGCTTCTACATCAATACTTTTTATTTCCGTTCTAGGAACCATGCATTCCTTTACTTTTGCTTTCTGTAAATGTAAGGCCTTTTCGAAAAGATTAGAATCGATATCCTCTTTGTGTTCTGCCGTACGGGTATCTCTTATGAAATCTTCCAAGTCAAAGCGAGTTATGACATTATCAACTTCGTCAACTGGCATTTTGAAAAATACACGAAGGAGGAAATTAGACAACTTGGTCATGACCCATGAAGGAATGGATAGTATATACTTTAGCAGGAATAACGGAAATGCTAGGAAGTATAAAATTTCTTCTGCGAAAAGCCGAAAAAATGTTTTTGGAAGAAATTCCCCAAAGATCAAAACGACAATGGTAATGATAATGGTGTTGAGAAAAAGGAGTAGTGGCCCACTATTGATGTAATCTGCGAGTTGCGGTTCCAAAACACGAGTCATCAGATAAGTAAAGATGACTAGTGCGATATTGTTACCTACTAGCATAGACCCGAGAAATTCAGCTGGTTTTTCATAAAACCCCGCTAGTATGGTTCCTCGTTTCGATCCCTTCTGTCGCATCAACTCTACCTTGAGTTTACTTGCAGAAATAAACGCGATCTCTGTTCCTGAGAACAAGGCCGATAAAAGTAAGAAGAGAATTATTAGTCCTATGAACATGTAATTGGTGTGCTTAATATTTGCTCGAGGCTAAATATAGCTAAAGAACTTCAAAGATGTCTAATTCGAGGGTTTACTCTTTCCAAAAGGTAATTTCCCTTTTTTACCTTTATTGGTATTTGGTGATTTTGGACGCACAGGTTTTGCGGAGGGTTTGCCCTTCTTTTTGTCCTCATCATCGGCCATGGCCTTTACTTTTATTCGCCCGTCAATCTGATTAATGGTCCATTCCGTAAATTCCTGATTGGCTTCAAAGCCATAACCATAAATGATCTCATCAGGATTGGTGATTCGTACATAGCGGTTTGAAAAGACACGCTCATTTTTTTCATCCCAGATGAGTTCTTCGGTTTCCAGTTTTTCATTGTTACTACTTTGCCAGACTACACTATCTCTGATTATAATTTGATTCTTTGATTCGTAACGTGTAGCATGCTTAGATGTGAGTACGCTGTTGACCTTGCCATTGTTTCCAAAGAAATCGGCTTTTATTCCTTGCGTGAACTCCTCTCTTGGATCTTCCTTTTCTAAATGGCGGACCATCTCAGCTCCTTGTATGCGTACTCGTATAATGGCAGAGTCACTGTAGAATAGCGTTACATCTTTTGCGATCTCTTTATTGAAATCTTCCTTCGGAATTATTTTTTCAATTTCGGCAAGATCATTCTCGCAAGAAGCAAAAATGAAAAGAAGAAGAAATAATGTTGTTAGTTTACGAATCATACTTTTGGATTTAAAAACATATTGAGGTAGAACCGAGAATATAGAGTTAGAATATGAACTAGTTGGGCCGCAAGGCGGGATTA
This sequence comes from uncultured Saprospiraceae bacterium, assembly GCA_937921775.1. Lineage (GTDB taxonomy): Bacteria > Bacteroidota > Bacteroidia > Chitinophagales > Saprospiraceae > CALGLS01. The sequence goes on along the minus strand of CAKZUK010000169.1, from coordinate 24,311 downwards.
GAATGCACGACTACTTGATGTTATCGGAATCTAAAACTGCCACTGCCCCTGTCACTTCATCGCTATTTAATAATCGAAACATCTCCCTCATAAATAAATTCCTCGCCGTCAATGAAGCCAACAATTGCATAGAAGGCAAACACATCAGGAGTTAATTCCTTTCCTTTAAATTTTCCATCCCAACCAGATCGTTCATCTCCCATTGGTAAGTTTCTACCTTCCCAAACCATTGCACCCCAACGATTAAATACACGTAAAATTACAATCTCACGAGCTGCAACATTTCCATACAAAGTAAAGAAGTCATTGGTGCCATCAAAGTTTGGCGAAAAGGCATTAGGTACATAAATCGGTCGAATCTTATTGACTGTAACCGTTACATCTGAAGAGTCAGAACAGCCAGCGCCATTAATTGCGGTAAGCGTATAGGTTGTCGTATTGGTAACGTCGGTGTTGGGATTCAAGCAATCGATACAACTTAGTGAATCAATAGGCGACCAGATGTAATCTCCTCCTGCCGGAAAAACAGATCCATTCAATTGTGTTTCATCCCCTAATACGATTGTGATGTCTTCACCTGCATCTACTTCCAAAACCGGTGGGTCAACCAAAGTAACTTCAATCACATCTTCACAACCCTTAATGTCACGTATCGTGATGGAATAAGTACCTGCTGCCAAGTTGTAAAAAGCAGGAGAGGCCGTAAATGGTCCGCCATCAATACTGTATTCATAATCGGGATCACCTCCAGATCCGGAAACAAAAATAGCACCGTCAGAATCACCTGCGCAAATTGGATTGATAAAGTTGTCCAAGTTGATCATGATATCAAAAGGCGGTGCACAGCAACTTGTAATTTCTACTTCAATAACTTCTGTTACGATACATCCTTCGTCCGTTTCTACTGTCAATGCAATTGACTTAGTGCCGATGCTCTCGTACACGATGCTATGAGGTCCTTCTGTATTGGCGATTTGGGGAGTAGCGCCATTCCCGAAATTCCAGGAATAACCAATAATAGTACCTCCTGCAAAAGAGGAAGTGTTGAGAACTGTTATTGGATCAGAATCACAAGGAATACCCTCCGAAGGGTCAATGGTAAAACTTGCTTCAGGTCCAAGAAAGGTTCCAGTTCCACCAAATTCAATCGAGAAACCATTACCCGTATTACTAAAGTTATTGACAACAAGCGCATAGCTAATGCCTACCTGCATATCTATAGCAGAAGCAAAGTTGTTATTACCAGGTTGGCAGCCAGGGATTTCTTCAATGTCGCCATCTGCTGTAGATAGCCCGGTAGCACCTGTACAGGGTTCCCAAGTACTGAAGGGTTCACCTACATTTTCACCGGAAGCCATACAGCGCAAGACTTCTTTATCAGTACAATCATTGATGCCATTTGGTAATTCGTAAACGATGAAATCAAGATCGTCAGTAATATTGTTTGGCGTAAGTGTAAAAGCTAAAGTTCCAGGCATATCACAAGTCCATGAATACCAAGTGGAGGCACTTTCTCCTTGCATGCAAGTGCTGGCATCAACCTCTTGCATTCCAAAGCCAATAACACTTTGAACAGTAAAAGGAGATTTATCACAGAGAATAACATCTGTTGCGCAGTCTTGCTGAGGATCAGGGACTTGATTGAAATTGTTTAGGCAAAGTTGAAAAGTACCTTCATTTTCGTTTCGAGCATCTACTCTGATATAATAAGTTTGTCCAATGGTAAGTGGGCCAGCGAATGATTCGATGATGTTATTATTGGCATTATCTGAAGCACATTCTTCCTCTACGAGCATGCCGCAGGAGCCACTATAAAGAACGAATTGAGGGTCCTGTAGTGTACCTCCATTAGAACTAGCGACACCAATTACAGTGATATTGATGGTATTGGCCTGAGCTACAAAAGAAAACCAAACGTCATTTGCGTCCGCCATTGGGAAACAAAGCGGATTAGCTTGAGTAGAGGCAGTGGCATCTACATTGCTGTAAGCACCGGTAGGTGAGCACCAGCTGGTCAATTCCGTTAGATTTATAGCGGTGACGCATTCATCATTTAAGGGCTGAGCCATGGTTTTGCCTGCGAATAGTACAGCTATCAGGAGCAGTAAGTTTTTAAGAAGGCGTTTTATCATCATGGGTTGATTATTTTATAGAGCCTGCCTGCTATAAGCAGGTTGAAATGATGAGCTAGTATGAAGTATGGTACCTTCTTTTAAGGTAATTTGTTCCTCCTTATAGCCAACATTTATATTTTTTGGGCTCAAATTTAGTTTATTTCCTTTCAGTCTTGTGTAAAACGATAAATTGATAGGCTTAAGTACCACGAATAGCGACGAAAGCTGTCAATTGTCGGTAAAATTAAACGTTCCTTGACAAATTTCGTGGCTACCGTTAAAATGAAATTAAAAGCGACCGAAGGAAGCGTTGATTTTATTTTATCGTTGGGTTCAGCCACGAAATTTGTCAAGGAACCAAATTAAAGACACAAAAATATGAAATCATTAAAATCATACACCAGAACTTGTGTTAAGTTATTTCCTATGGCTACACTTAAGTCATTGATCCAGTGGATTTTTAGCTATTTATCGCTCCGTAGCTATGGTTATGAAGGTCAAAATGAGCTTTGACCACCGAATCAAGGCTGTCCGGCTGCCAGACGGGTACTTATGTTTGCCTTTAGGAGATAACTTAAAACAACTTCTCATTCTTGGATAACTTCTTTATATAAAATGCTACTTTTGTTAGGAGATGCTTATACTTGAGAGGTTTTATCGTAAATTATCCATGATAAACGACTCTCGTAGGAGTGGTCATCGCGAATCAAAAAAATTATTCATCAGCATTCTAAGAAATAGCATTTGAGGGCCTATATTCCAAATATCATAACCGTTGTAAACTTGCTATGTGGCTGCTGTGCAGTTGCTTGTGCATTCTATCAACAATTTCAACTGGCATTGACCTTTTTCATTATTGGAGGGATAGCCGATTATTGTGATGGAATGGTCGCTCGTTGGCTAAATGTAAAATCACCTTTAGGCAAAGAATTGGACTCCATAGCAGATATGGTGACTTTTGGCGTGTTGCCGGGAGCAATCTTATATATGTTGTTGCTATTAGGAATGGGAGAGTCTACTGATTCTTTTAAACTTATGGCTGCGCCCGGTTTTATTGTTTCTGCTTTCGCAGGATTGCGATTAGCTAAGTTTAATTTAGATACCCGTCAGGCAGATGACTTCATTGGTTTGTCGACACCATCTTGCACCATCTTTGTGGTTGGTTTGATGTTGATTCATGAACACAATTCGTTTGACATGGGAAGCTTTGTTGTCAACAACTATTTTCTATACGCAGTGATTGCTGTTTTGTCTTATTTGCTGGTCTCTGAAATACGAATGGCTAGTTTTAAATTCAAAGGGATTAAATGGAAAGGTAATGAACGTCGAATTATATTTATTTTAATGGCCTTAGTTTTACTAGTGCTTTTGAAAGAAGTTGCATTTTCGCTGTTCATCATTTTTTATATCCTGTTTTCGCTATTTGATAACTTTAGGGGCCTTCGCAAAACGACAAGCTAAGTCATCAAAAAACGTTTTGCTATCCTTAAATTTAAGTTTACAAACCGTACGGTCAAGTTTACGAATCTTATTATCAATTCACCATTCCTACATTTTTAAAATACATTTCTAAATGCTCTATCTGGTACCTACGCCCATTGGCAATCTTGAGGACATTACCCTGAGAGCATTGCGTATACTCAAGGAGGTGGATGTTATACTCGCAGAAGACACTCGCACAACCGGACGCTTACTTAAACACTACGAAATTGAAACATCGCTACGGTCTTATCACGCGCATAATGAGCATGGTGTGACTCCTGGCTTGGTAGATCAACTAGCCGGTGGTACCACGATGGCATTGGTAACTGATGCGGGAAGCCCAGGGATTTCTGACCCAGGTTTTTTTCTAATTAGAGCGGCTGTTGAGAAGGATGTAAAGATTGAAGCGTTGCCTGGGGCAACTGCCATCATACCGGCGATCACTGCAGCAGGTTTGCCTTGTAATCGTTTTTATTTTGAAGGTTTTTTGCCACACAAAAAAGGACGACAGACACGATTGAAATATCTTGCAACTTTAAATGAAACCTTCGCCCTTTATGAATCACCTTTCCGCTTAGTGAAATGTCTGTTACAATTAATAGAACACTGTGGCGCCGATCGACAGGCTGCTGTTTGTCGAGAGTTGACAAAGATGTATGAGGAAGTTAGGCGGGGAACTTTGGAAGAATTGCATGCACATTATTCATCCGTGGATAAAGTGAAAGGCGAGATTGTTGTCGTAGTAGATGGTTGTAGTAACAAAAGAAGTAAGTCAGAATGATTGATCACTAGGCTATAAAAACAAAGTTTCGTACATAAAAAAAAGGTTTCTGATTTAATCAGAAACCTTTTTTTTATGTAAAATCAATGAGTAGTTTTTATTCCACAAGGATTCGTTTGTTTACCAAACCTTTATCCGTTTGGATATTGAGTAGGTACATGCCACTGCTCAGGTTATTGGCCGAAATGCTCGTGCTCGTTTGGTCAAAATTATGTGTCCTTATTAATTGACCCAATGAATTGAAAACCTTGACATACTCACCATTAAGACCAGTCAACTCAATGTTGATTACATCTGTTACCGGATTTGGGAATACAGATACCTGACTATCAAGTGGATTGTTGTTTACTCGAGTAATCGGACTTTCTTTTATGAAGACTACATTAGCAGGTTTAGGATCAATACTTACAGGAATTATGTTCCCATCTTTGTCAATCACTTTGATACCAGAAATTGGTACCTCGAATGGTACAGCTGCTTCTGAACGACCGTCAATAACATCAATGATAATAAAGAAACTAACAGTTGCAACACGACCATAGCCGCTGATGTTTTGCCCGTCAAGTCGGGTAATTGCAAGGTCAGTCTGTTGGCTGTTACGAAGTTCTTGACCATAAGCAATTACCTCGTTTTGGCCTCCAAAGAAGCAATTGTCATTATAGTTTACTACGACGCCTTCTGCTGCTTCAGTTAGGGTAGAATCATAGTCGAAATAAAGCGCCATACCATAGATGTCTTCCATTGGCTTATTTCCTGCACCTACGATAACACCAGCATTTAAAGTGATGATACTCTCGGTGTCTTCAGTAATAAAAACAGTGTCTACTTCAAAATCAAGTGAAATCTTGGGCCCGTTGTAGGAGGTGTATTCAAGGTCGCCATCCATTGGAGAATAATGGTGTAGTATAGGCATTATGTCTTGATAGTCGATGACGCCATTACCATCACTATCAAAGTGTTTGTAGTTAATGCCAGCAGCTGTTGATTCAGTCCAGTTTAAAGCAGCTTGTCCAAGCCATTCCATAGGTTCTGGATCTTCGCGCTCTGGACCCGTCAAGCCAAATCCCATACCGATAGCCATCAAATCAAGTAGATCTGCCTTTCCGTTTTTATCTGCATCACCAGGGTATACGCAATCGGAAAGTAAACAAGGATCGCTTGAAGTTGTAACTGAAATGGTTTGAGTAGTGTATGAATAGCAACTGTAGTTGTCATCCCAAATAGAAAGGCTTACTTCATAAATACCACTTTCAGTATAAAGATGTGAAACAGTTGCTGCATTTTCGGAAGAAGAAGTACCATCTCCAAAGTCCCAATTTATTGAACTGTAATCACCTTCAGAGAAGTTGTGGAAAGTGACGCCCCCTAAAGTAGCAAAGGCACCTTCATAGGCTTCTTTGTAAAAAGCCGCTTGGCAATCAACAGTAGAAGAAGGAATTTCGTTAGAATCTTTGCTCGCTAGAGGTAAGGAGGTCCCGTAAGCCACAGAAGTTAACGAGAATAAGGCAATTCCAAGACCGAGAATGGTTTGGTGTAGTGCTCGTCGGAGGTGGTGAAGTTTATTCATGATAAGGACTTTTAAAGGTGTAAATAACAACGAAAAATTATATTTGGCCCGCTGCAAACTTTTAGTTAAAGCTAAAGGGCTTAAGGAGCTTGGTTTAACTAAAAGTTTAATGTAGAGTGGATCAAATTATCTTTTGTGTCATACTAAGACTTTTGCCACAATACAAAAATGCAAAATTTAAAGGGCAATTCAAAAGACATAAATGCCTTTTTGTACCACCATAAAATACGAAACTCAATAGCTAATGGTTTGGTTAACAATGAATTATTTTTCAAAATTGGTTAATTTTTACATTATTCTTACCTTCCTACTCTAAAACAGACCAATATATTATGCTGAGTGATAAGTTGATTCGCCTATTGATGTCCTTTTCCAAACCACAGATGACGAGGTTTAGAAAGTACTTGATATCTCCTTTTTTTAATGAAAATGAGCAATTAGTTCAACTTTTCGATCTTATTGTTGAGTGGTTTTCTAAATCAAATCTTTCCAAAGAGAAGGTTGAACACTTGGAGAAAAGGGATGTTTGGAAAAAAATGTTTGACTCAGTCCCTTATAAAGATGCCCGATTAAGGAGGCTGTGCTCTGATTTGACACAAGAGGCTATGCGGTTTTTAGCTTACTTAGAATTGGAGCGTAATCCGGTTGACGAACAAGTTTATTTGCTTAAGGTTTTGAATCAATCAGAACTGAGTAAGCATTTTATAGGCGTTGCACGGCAAGCAAGAGAGTTTCAGAGAAAAGAAGGATATGAGAATAGTGACTATCATTTTGCTCGTTATAAAATAGAAAACCAAAGTCAGATTCATCTAGATATCAAAGCAACCAAAGGTTATAATCCAGACAACATAGGCCGAGGAGATTTTCATCTTGATTGTTTTTACTTGATTAATAAACTCCGACATTATAGTGAATTATTGGTGTGGAAAAACGAACGAGCTGTTGATTTTGAGTTGAATTTGCCGCCCGGATTTTTAACGTACATTGAAAATAGTGTTTACTTTGATGTTCCTGCGATCGCGATACAATACCGAATGGTACGCGCATTTTTAGAACTGGATGAGGAGGAGCACTTTTATCAATTAAAAAAACTGCTAGCGATCCACAGCTCGCTTTTCAATAAAGAAGAGCTACGTAGCATGTATCTCACCGCTCAAAATTACTGCGCGTTTCAAGGGAATGTAGGTAAGCTGAAATTTTATAAAGAGTTGTTTGAATTATATAAAATTCTTATTGAAAAAGACATTCTTTTATTAAATGGAGCAATCGCTCCGGGAAATTACAAAAACATTATTACGATAGGATTGAAGGTGGATGAACCAGAGTGGGTTGAAAAATTTATTAAAGTGTACACGGATACTTTGCCCAATGAAAGCCAGGATAATGAGCTTTCTTATAATTTGGCAAAAGTTTATTTTCATCAGAAAAAATATGGACAAGTAATCGAACAATTGAGGGAAGCGGAATATAGCAGTTTAAGATATGGATTTGGTGGGCGATTGATGCTGCTGGAAACCTACTACGAGTTGAGAGAAGAAACGGCTCTCTATAGCTTAATTGATAGCTTTCGGATTTTTCTTCATCGGAATCAAGCGATCTCACGCGATGTTCGTCAACAATATCTTAACATTTTGCGCTTTATAAAAAAACTGGCAACCACCTCGCGTTACAACAAGTCGGGCCTTCCAAAAGTAAAAAAACAAATTGAAGATTGTAAAATTTTGGGAGCTAAGAAATGGCTACTGGAAAAGGTGGCAGAATTGGAATAACTAAGAATTAGAATATGAAACCTCCCACTCCCTAGCTCTCCTCACTCCGCAAGAAACGTATCCCGCCGAATCGCACAAACTCCAAAATAACCCAAGCCACCGTCACTAATATTAGTAGGCAAACTAGAAGGTGCTTCATCAAAGGGACTGCCTTGCCATTCCGTTTCCATTACCAGAGCGCGGAGGTAAGCAGCAAAGTCATCATTCAATCCATACTTCGTGATAATGACCCGACTGCCTCTTGGGAATTTAACTTTCGTTGCCTGGGACTTGAATACTTCATTTACATCAATGGTCTTGAAAGTATAGAAAATCTGTTTGGCTGTATTAGGTAGTTCATTGCTAATAGCCGACCAGTCAATGTCGATTTCGTACATGGCCTGCTCTATAGTAGAGTAGAGGTCGGGGGTAGATACTAGTTTCATGTTAATACTGTCATCCGCAGATGCAAAACTGGGATTCCCAAATGGAAAAACCTGAACCATGGAGCTTGTAGCAGTGTACCTTTGATCATTCCATTCAATAACGAGTTCGTATGTCGTACCCATTTGTGCTGCCCCTGCTTGAGCTATTCGATAAATACCGGGGCTATTACTTTCTTCTATAAAGGGGACATTAATTTGGCCATTATTGATGGATACTATAGCTCCGGTGACGGGGTCAGCGAGGCCGTTGATATCATCAAAAGAGCGAGATAATTTTATCTCCTGTCTATCTTGTTGATTGGTAATGATAGCCTCTACCACCAACTTACCATTGTCGCCTGTTTGGTAATCCCAATCAGTTGCTTCTTCACAAGCTTGCAAAATAATAAGCAAACCAAAAATGCTTAACAATAGTGTGGCTTGTCTAAATTTCATAATTTAAAAGTATAAGTCAGTGAAGGGAAAAAACGAAGGAGATCAGACTGTGTCGCCCTTAGCTGATCTTCAGCTAGTAGGTTTGCTTGTACAATCGGACGTGCATTCCCATTCTCTATTTTATTAAAATTAACATCAATAACATTTTTGTGTGCCAACACATTATAAATTGAAAAGGTCAAATCATGTTGAAATTTTGCTGTTGCTTTTTTATTTAAAATGAATTTAAACGCAATGTCCAAACGGTTATAATTCGGTAGTCGGTCATTGTGTTTTTCATCATAAATCGGAACAGTCTGATCGTTAAATGTATAGAAGCCCGTAGGAGAAGAAAAGGTAGACCCAGTATACCAAGTCCAATAAGCGGATAATAATATTCGTGGCTTCAATCCGTAGTTAAGCATCACCGAAAAGTCATGTGGCCGATCCTGAAAAGCAGGATAAATACGGCCACTATTTACATCAGGTGTTTGCCGCATAGCTCGGGAATAAGTGTAAGTCATCCAGCCATTCAAACGACCGACTTTCTTTTTTAGCATCAACTCTAATCCATATGATTCCATTGTTCCAAAACGAAGCTGGCCTTCCACCAAAGGATTCAAAAGAGTGTTGGCATGATCTACATAATCAATCTGATTGTTCATGTCTTTGTAATAGGCTTCAGCAGTTAGATCGATTTGTTTTTTCGGAAAATGTTTGGAGTAGCTTAGCGAAAATTGGTGCGCTGATTGAGGCTTGATGTTAGGACTACTTGGCAACCAAACTTCCAGTGCGGTAAATGGAGATGTAGAGTTGGTTATCAACTGCAAATTTTGATTGTACCTTCCATAACTTAGTTTGATTGATGAGGTATTAGATGTCTTGTATTGCAATTGTAAGCGTGGGTCAAAATGCTGATATCTTTGGTAAACTTCTTCTTCAGTAACAACGGAATCAATGAGTTCATAATTTTCATCAAAGTTGAAATAAGTGTTGGGACCCAAGTTTTCCCAAGTCGCGGTGCGGAACCCTGCGTTCAATATCCATCGCTTGCCCCATTTGAATTCATGGTTGGCATATAAAACAGTTTCACGTGCTTTGTCTTGTTGTATTTTTGGGAATAGAGAAGTAAAACCTTCTCCACTGATACCTCCTGGATTAAAGGTGAAGCCATTAAATTCAATACCAAATTTTGAAGTCTGATTGTTGCGATGATAATAAGTGAAATCCGATTTGAGACTAGCTCGCCCAATACTCGAATCCCAACGATTGACACCATTGGAAATTCTATAGTTATAATTACCGGAATAAAGAATAGTATTGGAGAAAAGGCGTTCGCCAAAAATATGATTCCATCGAATAGTAGATGCAACATTACGCCAGCCCAATGAGCTGGAATTGTTTAAGATACCAGTATTTTGAAATTGATCATCAGCAATGAATAGAGTGAAATACAATCTGTTTTTTGTATTGATTTTATAATTCCATTTGAAATTAAAGTCACTAAACTTAAGGTTGGCTTCAGGAGATCTGTTTTTGTAAATCCATTTGAAATTTGATGCACGGTAAGAAATGAAATACGAGCTTTTTCCTTCTTTTACCGGCCCCTCTAGAGAGAGTCGTGAAACCAAAGGGTTGAAAGCTGCATTGATTTCTGTTTTGTTTAGATTGCCATCTTTGGTTCGAATATCAACGATGGATGAAAGTCGATCCCCCAAATGCACGGGAATATCACTCTTATAAATTTGCATGCTTTTTGTGAATTCAGGAACGATCACCGAATAAAAACCAAAGAGATGTGATGGGTTGTAAATCGGAGCATCATCAATAATAATCAGATTCTGATCCTTATGTCCACCCCGTACAAAAAAGAAGGCTGATCCATCACTGTGCGACTTGATTCCTGGCAAAGATTGTAGTCCCCTGATGAGTCCTGACTCGCCTCCAAATTCAGGCATATTATTGAGATCATCCGGATTCAAATCCATGGCACCGCTTTGTTGATTTTGTAGATATTCGAGTGAATGGTTTTGGATGTTCACAGTTATTAAATCCACGCTGGCGGCTTGTAACGGAATGTCTTGATTTTGGTTTTTAACCAAACTGATCATCATTTGTTGGGCTTGAAAACCTACGTACGAAACGAGTAGCGTATGATCACCTTTCGGCAATTGTAATGCGTAAAATCCAAAACTATTGGTACTGACGCCTTGAGCAGTACCCTTAATAGAAACAGTCGCGCCGATCAGACTCTCGCCGGATTGTGCATCATTAATGAATCCACTAATGGTGTAAAATTTCTTGGGTCTGGAAAGAGGAGCTGTGTCATCAACAATTAATGGCTCGTGCAAAATAATTTGTTGATCAACCATACTGAAAGCAATGTTCAATTTTTGACTGAGAAGATCCAAGGTGTTTTCGAGCGTAGCGTTTTTTACTTTGAAACTGATTTTCCGTTTAGGGTTTATGAGTTTGGAACTAAATGAAAAATCCATCCCAGACTGAACTGTTATTTCTTGCAAAAGATCTTCCACAGAAATGCTACTAGACTGAATGTTGAGGCTTTGCGCCAAGCAAGACAAAGGTCCAAAAGTCAAAAAAGAAAGCGTGATAAAAAGAGTGAAGCACTTCCGTAAACTACAACTAGTTACAAGTCCCGGAAATGACGGTTTGTTGGCCATTTGTTGTAGCTTTTAAGGTTAAGGTTTTTTCGATGATCCGAAGAATAGCGTCCAATGATTTGTCTTGATAGGTTGCTGTGATCGGACAATTGTTTAGATCTGAATTGGCTAAGCTTACATTTGCATGGAACGTTCGATTGAGATCATAGACCACCTTTTCGAGTCGTTCGTTTTCATAAACAAGTCGCTTGGTTTTCCATGCTAAAAAGTTAGGATCATCATTAGTGTTTTCACTAAGTTGTTGACTTGATTTGACATAAGTGCCGACTTCTCCTTTTGTTAAAATAACTTTTTGACCGCCAACTTCCATAGCTACCGTTCCAGAACTTACAATCACCTGAATGTTGTCTTGTTGATGACGCGAGTCGACATAAAACGAGGTTCCCAAAACAGTAATATTGACATCCTGTGTATTGATTACAAAAGGACGACTAGTATCTCTCGCTACATCAAAAAAAGCATCTCCCTTAAGTTGTACCTGTCGGCTGCCATCTGCTCCAACCGAGTAACTCGCAGTTGAAAATTGATTCAATGCTATTTGACTACCATCGTTTAATTTTTGTTCTTTTAATCTACTTTCGCTAAAAACGGTGAGCTTGTTTTCTCCACCTCCAGATTGGAATAACCAAAGCGAAGCAACTACCAAAACGGCAACTGCTGCCGCAATTTTTAAAAACAGTCCCCTTCGTTTTGGCTTTAAAGCCACCATTTTCGCGCTAGCTGATATTTGTTGTTCCACCGCTTTCCATTCTTCATTGACATTGATGGCTTTATCCACCACTTTTGTATTTGCCTTCAACCATGCTTGGCGCAATATAAGAAACTCCTTCTTATTGCTAGGTGCTGCCAATACCCAGGTCTCCAGCTGTTGCACTTCTGCGTCAGTGGCGTTGCCGCTTAGGTATTTGGAACTGAGCTCGAGGTAGTCGATATTTTTATTGTCTTCCTTCATTTTTTTGATTGCATGGTTGAGCAATCGATATATCTTTATTTAGTACACTTGTATTGGCTAGCACCCTATGTCCTTAGTAAAAGTAATTTGCGCTAAGCAACAAGAGAAGATACAGATAATCTCCTAGGTCCTCACGTAAACTCCTCAAAGCCCGCGACATATGCGCCTCTACCGTCTTTTTAGAAATATCTAGCTTGTCAGCAATTTCTTGATATTTTTTTTGCTCAAAGCGACTCAGTTCAAATACCTGCCGGCATTTTTCGGGTAAGCGGCTAAGTGCTAAGTCAATCCTAGTCTGTAATTCATCTACGGCCAACTGATCCTCCTCGAAAGCAATATCCACTTCATGGATGTCCACGTCAAGGATGCGGCTACGATATTTTTTTTGATCGCGAATATGGTTGAGGCAACGATTTTTTACGGAAGTAAACAGATACGAGCGGATGGCTTTGTCAGGATTCATTTGCGCGCGATTTTCCCAAAGGTGGATGAAAATCTTTTGAGTGATATCACGAGCAGTGTCCATGTCGCCAACAAACTGAAGGGCAAAGTTGCATAAATGCACAAAGTTGCTTTTGAAGAGTACTTCAAAAGTTGCTTTATCCAAAATGTTATTCGCCTTGTTTTCGGGCATTGGTTTATCAGGTTTTTGCTGATTGCAATTTACGTTGAATTATTTAGAATGCGGAAAATTTTACTTGCTTGTGTATTAAATGGAAAGTGATTTAATTGGATACGTATAGCCATTGACTTCGCGCCATTGATAGGAGAGTGTAATTGTCAAGACTATTTGGAGAGGGGGGCTATTTTGGGAGAGGGGGGCAAAATCAATCCTCCCCAAACAGAATTCGCAAAACCGGCATCACCGTTTCGGCTCGATCCTGATCAATCTGTTCGTTTCCTTCTATCTCGTTTTGAACTCCACTCAAGATACGCTCCGCCAAGCCCAACATCTTCTCCCGCTCACTAGCCGAGAAACTAGAGAAAGTCCGCCGCAACAAAGGTAAAATATTCTGAAGTTCCTCAATCGGAATACTACTAACCCACTCGTCTAAAATATTCCAAAGTGATATGTTGTGTATAAGTAACAATCCACTTCCATGTAAAAAACCTTGTAGCCAATGCGCTGCTTCCGTCGGGTCATTTCCTCGTGAAAGCGCATAGTACATCTGGCTCGTAGTCTGATTTAAATCAATAATAGAACGATCAAAAAGTATTCGATTCGCACCACCGTTGAGAATGCCTTTTATTTTGGGAAGGCTAGCGATTTGTTGTAAGGTCTTGTGCCAGTCATTTTGGAATTTATCGTTTTCCAACAAATGAATAATACGATTCGTATTGACAATTTTGTCAAAAACTTCCTTCGATAAGTCATCGTCAATTCCAATACAGGCGGTCGGAAGTGCTACACAAATTCGTGGAATGATCTGCTCAATCACTTCCTCTATCGCAGCGGTGTTGAGCTTGCGCGCAGATCCATAGCGTAGTGCATGTACCAGCGGGGCCAGCGCATCCATGAGGTGAAACACATCTTTGGTCATCGCAGTACTAGCTTGCAATTCTCGGACGACCTCCGGCACGATTTCAATAAGATCCGCTTTCAAAACCTGTTCCACCAATTCCGTTAGTTCCGATAGTTTTTGAACCTCTTTCACATCCGAACGAACTTTTCGAATCGCAGCTTCATAAACGGTGTTTCCCCACATCCCCGCTTCTATTATTTTAATAGCAAAGTCTGGTTGCCACTTCAATTTCCAATATTCTTTGAAGCGCCCTGTGTTGCTAGGAGGACTTGCTTTGAGTTGTCCCCATTTGATGTCAATCAAATCTAATCGATGGAGTAGTAAGCTTTTTTTGTGATCGGTCTCGTCTCGTAAGTCGATACCTCCTTGCTTATTTTTTGCAGTAGCTTTTAGCCATAGTGTTTCGCTAGAGTTACGATACTTAGTCAGTCGTGTTGATTTGATCCACTGCTCCAAATCTTTCTGTAAAGGAACCATTGGAATAGATTCCGGAACCTGACCAATCACATCGCCAGTAATCAATTTTTTGAAAATCAAATCCATTTTCTCCTCATAGCCATCGCAATAAACAGAAACAGCAGCTTCCTTAAGCTCATCAATTCCTGGCAAGGGCAAATTGCGCATAGTCGCTAAAGTACGCGCCAAACGAACTCCTTCTATAATGTGTGCTGATGAAGTTGGTAAATCTTCTTCGCGCAATAACCTCGCAGCTTTTGTCATCCAAACTGCCGTAGCATTGTCTCGGTCTTCAAAAAGAATATGGTACCAAGCAGGTGACAAAGTTCCAGCACCATACCCACTGAGCGATGACAGCCGTTCGTAGTTCCAGGGAATCCAAGTTGATTTGGTGCTCACCTTTTTTATGCCACGAAGTAAGGCATTATCGGTAGCAGCTTTAAATGACTTTAAATCAAAAAGTGCAGGCGTATGCCAAGCGCCACAGACAACAGCAATTCTTTCAAAGCCTTCTTTCTCTGCCTGTCGTATCGTCTTTCGCATAAAGGCTTCGCGCAACAAATCACGTGGATCAATAGTTGCTTCCATGTCGCGAATATTGCAGATCAAGTCGGTGATGGCTGGGAAAATTTCAATTGGATTATCAGCGGATTCAAAAGTTGCTTCCCACCATCTTTCTCGATCGTTGTAGCCGGCAAGTTTTGCGAGATAAGCCATTGGGTCTTTTTGTAAAAGACGACGATGTTTCTTTTCTTTTTCAGAAATATTGGGCGTATCAATCTTGAGTTGTAGCTTTTCTTTCTCTGCAGCATCCAATGCAAATTGAACGGAGTAGGGAAGGTCCATGAACCGAACCGGTACGTCGTTTTTTAAACCAAATTTTATGGCCTGCCACTCCGGCGAAAAAACAGCAAAGGGAAAGTAAGCTGCTTGATCTAAATTTTTAGTATTGTAAACCAACATGGCTAAAGGTGGAATCAAATCTTCCATGGAAACATTGGCGATCAGGGCTTCTGCATCAGCAGGTCCTTCCACAAGTATGCAATCTGGCTTTAGGGCCTCGAGTGCTTTTACCAAGCTCCTAGTAGAACCTGGCCCGTGATGTCGTATACCGAAAAGGTGATGCATTTTAAGTTGACTTTTACGATAAAAATCTATGTGTTCTGTGGATCTATATCTATGATTGTGACTTGCGCTAGTGGGATTAACTGATCAGTGGTGGTATTTTAGTCGGAAGATCGAAGATCGAAGTTTCTCTCGATCGTATATTCGCGTTAGATGCGAACTTCCGTCTTCCATCTTCGGACTTTCCCCTTCCTCAATTTAAAACCGAAGTGACAAGCAACTCAAACCACCATCTACTTTTTCAAATTCAGAAACTGCCACTTCCTCCACTTCAAAGCCCGCATGCTCCAGTTGATCTACCGTATGATAAAAACCTCTAGGTACCATTACTTTTCCATTGATCAAAAGAGCATTAGCCGCATAGGTTTCCTCTTCGTTTACTTCAATGATGTTATACTTTTGAAAAATAGGATGATTACTAAAGTCGGCAGTGGCGAGTAAAGTGTTGTTCCCTAAATAGGAGATACTAGATTTTAAATGCAAACCATCTTGAACTGGAACGGTGTAACCTTGTAAACCATATTGATGTAAAATAAGTATCAATTGTTGTGCACCTTTTGCACTCGTTCTTTCTGAAATACCAATAAAATATTCCCCTTCAATTTCAATGACATCGCCAGCGTCCAAGGTTCCAGGTTCGCTAATGTATTCTACATTTTCAAAAAACGATTTAAGAATAGGTTCAATTAATTTGGTTTCACCTTTTCGCGAAGGCGCCCCCGGATTAGTGATGATGGCACAATGAGGTGTTAACAAAGCTACGTCCTCCACAAAGGTAGCGTCTGGAAATGGATCGCTTGCTTCTAACTCTGTGACTTCCAGTCCTAGACGTTTCAATGTTTGCACATATTTGCTATGCTGACGAACTGCTTTTTCAAAAACAGGTAGCCCAAGTTTGGCTGTGGTCAATCCTTTTTCTAAAGAAGGAGAGGGTTTGCGTACAATTGCTTTTGTGAAATTCAAAGTGTTCGTTTTTTATTAATGTTTTGAATCAAGACTTGAGAAAGGACGTTTATTTTTGAAATGTAGTAAATGTGTTACAATAGTTCGCGACAAGCATCATATAAATCTTTCCATCCCTCTCGTTCTCGAACAATAGTTTCCAGGTATTCCTGCCAGACAATTTTATCCTGAACGGGATCTTTTACGATCGCACCTCCTATGCTGGCAGCTAAGTCTTGAGCGTTCAATTTTCCATCACCGAAATGAGCGGCGAGGGCTTGTCCATTATTTATTACAGAAATAGCCTCGGCTGTGCTCAGGGTACTACTGGGTGATTTTATTTTTGTGCGACCATCTTCTGTTTTGCCAGATCGTAGTTCTCTAAAGATAGTAACCAGCCGTTGTATTTCTTTGACTGGTGCAAGGTCAGCAGGGAGTTCTAAAGATTCACCAATGCTTTCAACTCTAGTTTTTACGATGTTTACTTCTTCTTCCAAGCTTGCAGGTAAAGGTAAGACCACGGTGTTGAATCTTCGACGTAATGCACTAGACAATTCATTGATCCCTTTGTCTCTGTCGTTGGCTGTAGCGATTAAGTTGAAACCTCGAATGGCCTGCACTTCTTTATTTAGTTCAGGTACGGGTAGTATTTTTTCCGAAAGGATGGTGATTAGTGAATCTTGTACATCCGCAGGGATTCTTGTCAATTCTTCTACACGAACAATCATTCCTTTTTCCATTCCAGTCATTAAAGGACTAGGAACCATTGCGGCAGTAGAAGGACCTTCGGCGAGTAAGCGTGCATAGTTCCATCCGTAGCGAAGCGCTTCTTCGTGCATACCTGCGGTGCCTTGTACGAGGAGCGTAGAGTTGCCGGATATAGCTGCTGCTAAATGTTCGCTCACCCATGTTTTTGCAGTACCGGGAATTCCCATTAGTAAGAGTGCACGATCGGTTGCAAGTGTTGCTACTGCAATTTCGATCAGCCTTTGACTACCAAAATATTTTGGACTAATGGTGTAGCCATCTTCGAGTTGGCCTCCCATGATGTAGGTGACTACGGCGGATGGGGAGAGTTTCCAATTCGTTGGTTTTGCTTTGCTGTCGGATTTTATTAGACGCTTTAGTTCTTTGGCGTAGGCGTCTTCTGCGTGTGGGCGTATTATGTTTTTCATGTCTCTTATGTCTTGGGACGGTGTCCCAAGTTTTGGGGCTTATCCCTTACAGGGAATAGCCTGGATTTAGTTACTAGGATTTTTTGTTTGGGGCTGCTCTTAGCAGGCTGGGAAGCAATTGATTTTGGCGTTTGGAACAGGGTTTAAATGTAAAATGTAAAACCGTAAAATTTAAAATGTAAAAGTTTGCCAGCGAACGACATGCTACATCAGAAAGGCGCAGGTTTGAGCTATTTTTACATTTTAAATTTATCATTTTGCGGTTTTACATTTAAAAACATTCCTAAATAGTGATGTAGCCAAATATTCAAACAACTGTATTCTTGGTCACCCTGTTAGGTGTTGGGTCATTTCTTTTCGGAATTGCAAGGTACTTAAAAAGATTTCAATATCCCTTTGCCAAGCAGACCAAACTGCAGCATCGGTAGGCCATTTTTTTCGGAGCTCTGCATCTGTGCTGATGGCGCAGCGGTAGGAGGCCATTTTTAATACCGCTCTGAAATGCCAGGCCCCCCAGTGACTATTGGATTGTTGGGCCATCCATTTTTGAAATGATCGGATTAATGTTTTGCTTAAAGTTGCGCTCCATAAATGTTTGGACGAACGGATTAGAATGAGTAAAGGGGCATGCTCATTTGAAAAGTCGGGATTGGCTTTTAAGGCTAGTAAACACAGTTTGTCAAAGCTCCCGGCAGAAAGTGATGCTAGTAACTTATTGGTTGGTAAATCCTGCCATTTTTTTGATTCAAAATTTTTGATCCAAGAAGCCAATATCGCTTCTTTCCACGCTTCATTTTTATGAAGAATGGAAGCGTGGCTAAAGGCTTGCAAGAAAAGAACTGCCCAGTCGCTTTTTGAAAATATTTTAATAACCGATTCTGGAGATTCTTGTGTTGCTTTTTCCCAGTGAGTGGGAGGAATAATGGCCATCATTTGACCGAGTCGGCTGGCTTTTAATCCACCACTTTTCCACTGATGTCGAGGATCGATACCATCTCGAAGCATGGTTTCATCAATGTTGTCAGGCAAGGTGACGCTTAGTTTCTGTTTGTCTTTTTTGAAATTTATATAAAGCTGAACGCGTTCCCACATGCGCTCTACGA
Organism: uncultured Saprospiraceae bacterium; assembly: GCA_937921775.1. Classification (GTDB taxonomy): domain Bacteria; phylum Bacteroidota; class Bacteroidia; order Chitinophagales; family Saprospiraceae; genus CALGLS01. The sequence goes on along the minus strand of CAKZUK010000169.1, from coordinate 5,802 downwards.
GAGCGGATTTGGGGAGTTGACTTAATAGATTAGAAGCTAGTTGTCGAATTTCTTTTCGAGTTTCGTAAAGACAGTCTTCCAAGAAAGGTTCATCTGAAGGATTTAGTTCGGCTTGCATTTTTTGCAAAAAAGCGAGCTTTACTTTTGCGTCGATTTCTGGCCATGAAGCCTCAAGCAATTTAAGAGCTGCTTGTGGTTGATCTGTTCGTGTCTTCTCAAAAATATTGAGTCGTACCTCTGTAGAGCCTTCTAGCCATTGGTCAACACTCAGTTTACTGAAAAGTATAGCCCATTCCGGATTTTGTTCAATCAACCAACGTCCTCGTTCACCAATCAAGGGCAGTACCCATTTGCGCAAGTCCATGTCTCCAACAGCACGTTCCAAAATAGTGGGAATGAAAACGGGGCTCAATGTTTTTTGATAGGCATTCATTTGATCAATGAATTCATTGAAGGCTGCTGCGTGAGCTCCGCCGAGTATAAATTCAAGGTCTCGCGTAGTAGCAGGACTACAATGGTTTTCTTGAATATTGCTATCCATGGCAGGAATGGCTTCTTCCCATTTCTCTAAGATCATCCCTGCTCTTTTTCTAGCTTGAAGAATAGCAACACCTTTGAGAATCAACTCAGCTGTATCCATCTCAGGGTCAATACCAAGTGCTTCGAGCTTTTGCTTCAAGGGGGCAGGTATGACCGTTCGATCAGTTCCTAGTAAAGCAATTTTCGACAAGTCATTCCAAGGCATGTATTATGTTTTTACAAAAATAGGAATTCTTTTTAGAATGCTTAGTAAGTGAAAGTGAGTAAGAGGCTTTGTGTAAAACAAAAAACCGAAAGAAATTAATCTTCCGGTTTTTTGTTGACGAAAATAATATTCCTACTCAACGATCACTCGCTGTGTAAGCCATTTTCCATTCAAGTCAAGAGCCACAAAATAAACCCCTGAAGAAAATCGCTGCAAATCAATTTGCACCTGAGTTTTCGACCCTATAAGGTGTTTTACAAATAACTCTCGTCCCAGCACATCAAAAACTCTAACAGCAGCTTCCTCCGTTTTGGCGAAAGCCAGATCAACATAAAATTGACCATCATTAGGGTTCGGGTAAACATCGAATTGCGTCAAAGCCTCCTCGTCAATAGTCGATGTCAAGCTCAAGTTGATAACTTGTGAGTAAGTACAGCCATTGCCATCTATAATCGAGACAGTGTACATACCAATGCTCAAACTATCTGCAGTGAGACCAATGTCATTATTACTCCAGCTTGCAGTAAATGGAGGTGTACCACCTACTGGTTCTACACTGATTTCACCATCATTGCCACTAGTAGGAAGTGTGGTGGAAATATTTAAACTTATTGGATTTGGTTCATTGATTTCGATGGTTACAGCTGAAAGACAGCCGTTGTTGTCCGTTACAAAAATAGTGTACGCTCCATTATCTAAATCCTCTATATCTTCTGTGAATGTTCCGTTATCCCATTCGTAATCATAAGGGCTTGTTCCTTGAGTAACGCTAATGTCGATAGCGCCATCGGTCAAGCCAAAACAACTGATATCTGTTTTGTTTACATCAAGGAGGACTTCATCAAAGGTTGTAACAAAAGTGTTTGCAGAAAAAGAACAGTTGCTAGCATCTGTAACAGTAACCGTATAAGAACCACCACTTAAGTTGCTAATTAAATCAGTCGTTGCGCCATTGCTCCATAAGTAACTGTATGGTGCATTTCCTCCACTGTTGACTTGTATGTAAGCTTCTCCAAAATCACCACAAGCGTCTGCTGTTGAAAATGCAAAATTATAGGAAGGAGGTCCACTTACTGTAGTGGAAAAAGTACTGCTACAATTGTTGGCATCTGTTATGATAACTTCGTAGTCTCCTGGAGATAGGTTTGAAACGTCTTCTGTATTTGCGCCGTTGCTCCAACTGAAAGTAAAAGGTGCTGTACCTGCTTGTACTTCAAGGTCGATACTGCCATTAGAAGCATCAGGGCATAGATTGTTATTCGGAAGAAGTGATGCTTCGGGCAAGACCAGAGGACTAATGAAAATTGAGTCGATTGTAAAACAGTTGTTGACGTCAGTAGTTGTTACAAAATACCAGCCCGAATTTAAGTTTTGAATGTCTTGCGTCTGAGCTCCGGTACTCCAATTGTAGCTATAAGGAGCTTGACCATCCCCAACTTCCATGTCTACCATGCCACTAAAGGGGTCACAAGAAGGATTGGATGATTCAAATGAAAGAGCGATTTCTGTAAGTGTAATTTCAATTTCATCTTCGCTGCTACATCCGGAAGCGTTAGTGATGGTGACAGCGTATATGCCAGGAGTGTTGACCTGAATAGTCTGTGCAGTTCCTCCAGTGCTCCATAAATAAGTAGAGCCAATGTTTTCTGCGCTTATGGTGAGCAGGTTGCCGTCGCAGATTGAAAGGTCATCTCCCAGATCTGCTAAAGGAACATCTCCAACCTGATCAATGAAGAAGGCTTCAATGCTTTCACAACAGTCATCAATAATGGTGACCGAGTAGCTACCTGCATTTAAGTCAGAGATGCTAATCCCCGTTTCGCCAGTGCTCCAGCTGTAAGTTGGGACCGAGCAGTTTCCTGAAACGGATGCGGTAGCACTTCCGCCTTGCAAGCAATCTGCGTCATCGGTATTAACGTTTGTAGAGAATACCGCACAATCAGAGTCGATTTCACCGCAGCAGTAGGCAGCCACAATTCCAGAGCCTGTAGTGGTTTGGGAGTGAAGAATAACCCAGTCGTGTCCAGCTTGTTCAGAAGAAGCAGTGAATGTAAAGGTATTGGTTTCCCAGTCGGTTCCAGCAGCAGGTATTTGTCCAACTTCGAAAGAGAAACCTAAGTTATCACCAACTGTATTGGTGAATAAGGTTGGGCTAAAACTACCTGTACTAGCGGTACCATGACTGACATAGGTAAAGTAAAATTGGTATTCCTGCCCTGCAACAAGTGGTACATTGAGTCGAAGTCCAAAACCTTCGCCACCTGAAGTCCATCCACTACTTGCGCCAAGGAAGATAGCACGGCAGGTACTACTATTGAGAGGGGGTATGGAGAGATTGGCGTTGGGCCATGAGCCCGTCCAGCCACCTCCGTTCCATTCCATGAGGTCAGCATCTAATCCTGCAATGTCAGGATAGGTGCCAAATGAGGTTTCTAAATCACCTCCAACAAAACAGGTGTCAACAATATATAATGGATTGGTAAAAAAAGAATTGGTCTTGTTCTCAGCATTTACGTGAGTAAAACAAAATAGGAAGCTAATGACTAAGAAGAGTGTTTTTAAAGGGGTAGTGTTTTTCACGGTAGAATAGTTTTAGTTTTTTTTTGAAAAAGCTCTAGTTACTAAAGTTAAGAAAAAACAGGCATTTATGCTAGAAAGCAGTTTAAAGTTATCGCCATTGGGAATAACTTTAAACTGCTTTTAGCTTAGAAGAGAAAGCTAACAGAAAAAAAACGAACTTATTTTATCTTCAGAATCAATTCGTTGGAGATACTGGTTGATCTCCTTTTGGTCGTCTGGTGCGGCTACAGCAATAATGATTTGAGCTGTTTCGAAATTAGCAATACGCTTAAAAGGCTCAATGTGAATGCCATATATGTTAAGGCCAATTTTTTTTGTGTTGTTGGTGACCCAATGGAAGTTAATTTGTTGCTCAATTAGTTTTTGTGCAAGCAACTTTCCTTTCTTACCGGTGCCCCATAAGACTAGAGGCTGATCTGCTGCGTAATCCAAGTCAAGGAAATAAGGTAACTTCAGGTCAAAGTAACGTTGGTCTGCATAAGTTGGACTATTGCGAGAAGTTCGTTCAGGGTAGTCGCGCCAAAAGTGTAATATCTTCTGTACGCCAATGACCTTAAGTTTATTTTGGTAAAAACGAAAGCACAGATCGTAATCTTCTGGATAAGTTGCTGAATCGAAAGCACCAACGCTGATCAAGTCTTCTCGGGAGCACATCCAGCAAGGGGAGGGGATGACGCATTCTCGATAGATCTCTTCATAATTGCTATTATTAGAGCATAGCTTATTGAGCCAAGCTTCGTAGCGTAGGTAGCCATCGCCCAATTTTGTAGGACTAATGTATTTGACCCAGCCAGTAGTAATATGGCCCGATCCATTTTCTAGTAAGGCTTTAACTAGATACTCCAATTTTTCCGGAGCCATCTGGTCGTCCGCATCCATTCTGCTGATATATGCACCTCTGGAATGCTGAAAGGCCAGTTGTAAGGCAGGAATAATCCCTTTGGATTGGTTCTTAAAAACATGGATACGCTCGTCTTTTAGGGCATATTGATGGAGTATGTCAAAGCTATTGTCAGTAGATATATCATCTATAGCAATCAATTCCCAGTTTGTTTCACTCTGATTTACAATGGATTCGAGGCATTCTTCCAGCCAAGGCTGAGCATTAAAAACAGGCATGAGAATACTGATGAGTGGCTTTTTTGACATTTTGGTAAAGGTAATAAATGTAAAACCTCAAATAAATGTAAAACGGCAAAATGATAAAGTTAAAATGTAAAAGTTCCCTTCTAATGTGTGGTTACGGTATTGGGCTATTTTTACATTTGAACTTTTGGGCTTTTACATTTAACATTTAATACTCCAAAGCGATATTCTGAAAGATTGAAAGAATACCCCATTTTACCTCTAAGACTCTTTAATATTTCTTTTGTTTCTCCATTTAAAAGCCATATCTTTGCACCGATTTTTAGGAATCCTATTATCAAACTCACATAAATAGCGATATAAATATGGCAAATACTGGCCGCATTAAGCAAGTTATTGGACCTGTACTAGACGTTAGTTTCGAAGGTTCTGATTTACCTGAAATTTTGAACGCTTTGACTGTAAAGCGTGAAGGAGCAGAAGATTTGATTATCGAGTGTCAGCAGCACCTTGGTGAAAACTCAATTAGAGCCATTGCGATGGATTCTACGGATGGTTTGACCAGAGGAATGGAAGTTGTTGATTCTGGTAAGCCGATCTCAATGCCTGTAGGTGAAGCGATCAAAGGTAGATTGTTTAACGTAGTTGGAGAGGCGATTGACGGAATCGGCCCAGTTCCTAAAGGAGCTGATGCTTATCCAATTCACCGTAAGCCACCTCGTTATGAGGATTTATCAACTGAAACGGAGATCCTTTTTACAGGTATCAAAGTAATTGACCTAGTGGAGCCTTACTCTAAAGGTGGAAAAATTGGTCTATTTGGTGGTGCCGGTGTAGGAAAGACGGTATTGATTATGGAGTTGGTAAACAACATTGCAAAGGGATATGACGGTATTTCTGTATTTGCAGGAGTTGGAGAGCGAACGAGAGAGGGGAACGATTTGTTGAGAGAATTCTTAGAGTCATCAGTAATTGACTACGGTAAGGAGTTCCACAAAAGCATGGAAGCTGGCGGATGGGATCTTTCTAAGGTAGATATGAAGGCGCTTGAGAATTCAAAAGCGACATTAGTATTCGGTCAGATGAACGAGCCTCCTGGAGCACGTGCTCGAGTAGCACTTTCTGGATTGACAATGGCAGAGTACTACCGTGATGGTGATTTGAATGATCCTTCTGGTGGAAACGATATCCTTTTCTTTATTGATAATATCTTCCGATTTACTCAAGCGGGTTCTGAAGTATCTGCACTTCTTGGTCGTATGCCTTCAGCGGTAGGTTACCAACCAACTTTGGCAACAGAGATGGGATTGATGCAGGAGCGAATTACTTCAACTAAGCGTGGTTCAATTACCTCTGTACAGGCGGTATATGTACCTGCGGATGATTTAACG
>CAKZUK010000168.1 GCA_937921775.1 uncultured Saprospiraceae bacterium | reverse complement strand
GTCTCGTACCAAGCCACATAAAGCAAGTTTGGCTTTAGATTACTCCAAAATCAAAGCAGCTACTATTGAGCAAAAAAAGAGCATGCATATTGGTAAATGGGTAGAAGAAAGAGTTGGTTCTACTTTTATTAATGTTGCTGCGGAGTATGAAGGTTGTCCTGCTATTAAAACTTGGACTGCTGGGAATATTAAACCTTAGGTTCTTCTAACGCAGGGTGAACCACATAATATGTCTTTTTTATTTTTCTCAAAAAATAATACCTAAATAATATACAAAAAAAGCCCTCGTCATTGCTGACGAGGGCTTTTTTAATGTGAAGGTTTTGATTTGACTTGCGTCAAAATTAGATCTTATTGTTTATTATTTCACTCCGTGCATCAATTTCTTAAGTAGAGGATGCAACAATAATGACACTACTCCTATTCCAATTGGAATCAATGTAAAGATGAGGAAGAACCAAGACAAGCCTTTTGTCCCAACAATATGCTCCATATCTCCCCCAACATAATGAGCTAATTTATTTCCAATCGCAATTGCTAAATAATATACTCCAAACATGAAAGCAACCATTCTAGCTGGCACTAACTTACTGAGATACGAAAGCCCCATTGGCGACAAGCAAAGTTCTCCTAGCGTATGGAATAAATAAGCAAATACTACCCAAGCCATACTCAATGCAGCACTTTCTGCTCCGAGAGGTACATTCCTTGCTCCAAATGCCAAAAATGCAAAACCAAGTCCGAGTAAAAATAAGCCAAGAAAATATTTTACAGATGCTGGTGGATTATACTTACTATCCCACCATTTAGTAAATATTGGTGCAAAGACGATAATGAAAAGGGAGTTTAAAATACCAAACCAAGTAATCGTTACCTCTGATGATTGAGAATTAAACTCAATAAACAATTTATAACCAACAATTCCCCAAACAATAATAAAACTTATAGCTAGAACGATATTTGACGAACCTATTTGAGTAAAGGTTTTTCTAAAAAGTGATATAAGAACATAAGTGATTATCAGTAACGGAACTACTGTAACAACCAAATCTATTATCTTGAATGTAGTTGCTGCTGATCCATCTAGAACTCTATCGGTAAAGTCTCTGATATAAATCGGCATAGAACCTGCAGCTTGTTCAAAAGCTGCCCAGAAGAATATAGTAAACAAACAGAATATCATGAAGGCAATCATTCTATCACGCTCAACAGTAGAATACCTTGGAATTCTAACGGCAAGTAATATGATAAAAGTAATTGCGGCAACCAATGCAAAACCTAAAGATTCAGGCATGCCAAATAGGTTGAAGTTTAAGGCATTGATACCTCCAATCTTACTGAGTGGATCATTGATAATAAAAATCATAGCCGAGATTACAAAGATTCCAATCAAGGCGTAATCAATTGGCAGAAACGGATTTCTTTTTTCTTTAGAATTTTCGTCTTTCAACGCCTTTGCAGCAGCCAATCGCTCAACATTTTTTTCCTCTTCCGTAGGTTTATCTCCAATATCCCCAAAAAGCGGTTGTGCTAAGTAAAATTGTACCATACCAAGAAACATAAAGATTCCTGCAAGTCCAAATCCGTAGGACCAACCTACTTTTTCTCCAACCCATCCACATAGCATGATACCTAAGAAAGCTCCAGCATTTACTCCCATGTAGAATAAATTATAGGCTCCATCTTTCTTTTCATCATGACCTTCATACATTTTGGATATAATAGAGGTCATATTTGGTTTAAAAAAACCATTTCCAAAAATCAAAAAGGCAATTCCTATATATAAAAACAAAGGAGTTTCAACAGCCATGGCGGCATGCCCTAATGTCATTAACAAGGCTCCAATAATAACAGCCATCCTATAGCCAATAATTTTATCTGCTAAATAACCTCCCATTATAGGTGTCAAATAAACGAGCATGGCATAAGTACCTAAAAGAGAAAGAGCTGCCGAAGTATCCCATGCCCATCCAGGATTATCCCCTGTAAGACCAGCCGTTAAAAAGATGACCAAAAGGGCACGCATTCCATAGTATGAAAATCGCTCCCACATCTCTGTAAAAAATAATACAAAAAGTCCGGCCGGATGGCCTAACACTTTGTTTTCAAAAAAATCAACCTTTGCACTCATATTTAAATAATTTTAATTTTTAAATGTTTTCGTTTTGTTATCAATAATTAATGTCCTGTTTCTACTTCTAGATCTTCGGCACCATGAGTTAGTCGTTTTAGTGGTTTTAAAAGCGCAATAACCAGCAAACCAAATACAGTACAGAAAACTGCGATTCCTGTAAATATTTCAAACTCACCTGCAGTTTGAGACCACTCTCCGACTAGACCAGCTAGTTTGTTACCAAAACCAGTTGCCGCAAAATAAGCGCCCATCATAAAGGATGCATATTTCACCGGAGCCAATTTTGTTATAAATGAAAGTGCAACTGGTGACGCACAGAGCTCACCTATCGTATGGAACAAATAAGCTAGAACTAACCACACCATTGCTGCCTCTCCCTTTGATGCATATTCCATTGTTGAAATTGTCATAAAAAGAAAACCCCAACCCATAATGATTAAGCCAATTGCCATTTTAAAAAGACTAGAACCTTCTTTTCCAGCAACCTTCCATTTGAACCAGAAAGAACCAACTAGTGTTCCTAAGGTAATAATGAAAAATGCATTTACCGATTGAAACCATGCCGCAGGTACTTCAAAGCCCATTAGCATTCTATTTGTTTTTTGTTCAGTATACAAACTCATTAAGCCTCCTGCCTGTTCAAATGCTCCCCAAAAAAAGATAATCAATATAAAGGATAGGAACATTACCAACATCCGATCTTTTTCGATAGGAGTCAATGGACGATTCATCGCTGCATTATCAGGTGAATCTTTCTTACCTATAAAGTCCCCTACGCCTTCCAAATATTTTAACCCAAACATATATACGATCTGCCCGATAAACATTCCGATACCTGCTAGGCCGAAGCCCCAGTGCCATCCATAGTATTTTGCAACAGCACCCACTGCAAGAGCTCCAAAAAAGGCTCCAAGATTAATACCTATATAAAAGATATAAAAGCCTTTATCTCTACGCTCATCTTTCCCTTTATACAAACCACCAACCATTGTAGAGATATTTGGCTTCAAACATCCAACTCCAGCTATAATCAAACCTAGTCCTATATAAAATGCGGTTATAGAAGGAAAAGCCAGCGTTATATGCCCTGCACAAAGTAAAAGCCCTCCCACCATTACAGCTTTTTTGGCTCCAATCCATTTATCTGCCAAAAGACCACCTGGTATAGACATCACATAAACCAACATCGTATAAGTTCCATAAAAAGAAAGTGTCTCTGAATTACTCCATCCTAAGCCGGGATTGTCGCCTATTGCTGCCGCAGCAAGGAACAATGTCAAAATTGCACGCATACCATAATAGCTAAATCGCTCCCACAATTCCACAAAGAACAATACATAAAGCCCGGCAGGGTGTCCCCAAATCTCTCTCTCAGTAGGCCGGATAGTTGAATTTGACATAAATATTTGATTTTTTATCTTTTGAAAAAAGTTCACTAAAAATAGGCGATTTACAGTAAAAACAGCAAAAAACGTATCTTTTCTTTAGTAATAAGGGGGGAGTAGGTATGAGGAGGGACCAATTCTAACTTAAATACAAAGGAGCATAAGACTTTAACAAAGATTGAAGAGACTTTACCAAGGATTGAAGGAAAAAGTATAAAGACATGAAAGATACACAATCGCAGGCTCCCAATATCGACTGCCCTGCAAACCTTATCTCCTTCACTCCTAAGGCTTGCTCAAACTTAATTCGCAAGCGTATCAGGTTTTACCAAATCCTCTCGAGGCCGAAACTCTAAAGTCCAACCCGCTCCTTCTACCATAAAACCAATGATTTCAAACACTTGAACACTTTCTGCTTCCGCAGTTAAAAACAAGTCGCTATTGTTCGCTTCCTTGCGTACTTTATCTTTAGCATTCTTATTCATTTTATTGTAATCTGCCACTGAAAAGGAATTAAAACTTCCCTCCGTTATGTCATAATAGTCTAAATCGTGTTCAATCGACATAATCTCAGGGTCAGGTAATTCACTAATGATGATCTTTTTCAACTGAGGTTGCGATTCAAAATGCATCTTGGTCAGGTCATAACCAACCGATACTTTTGCCCGAATTCGAATCAAGGCTTTTTTCCGAAAGGGACTCAAATCATAGCCCCAATATTCTTTATAATCATAGATTTCTGAAAAATAACCTTCTACCGTTACCAGTTTACAAACCGTTTTTATTTTCTCAAGGAGGACTTCCGATTGTTCTTCTGATTCGACTTTTACTGACCAAGTGTAGTAATACTTGGTTGCCATAAATGTACCGATGCATAGCGCTAGTATTCCGAAGGCGATGAGGAGTTTCTTTATCATGTTGACTTTTTTTCTTTGCTAAGATAGGGAGAAAAAAGTGGGAAGATGGAAGTGGGAGCTGGGAAGTTTCCCCTCTTTCGTAGACTCCACATAAAAAGAGAAGTTGGAAGTTGGAAGTTTTCCTTCTAGCGCAAAGCCTGCGATAAAAGGGGGCTTCCAACTTCCAACCTCTCACTTCCAACTTTTTAATTATCTTTGCCCCGTGGAAAATCTACAGAGGCTGTTAGAATTGTACAGAGATGATGAGCGAACACAAGAAATTGTAAAAGCTATCAACGTATCCACTCCCGCCCGTTTACAACTTTCTGGAATGGTGGGAGCACAGGTGTCCTTTGTCCTGACCGGAGCATACCTAGCTAATCCGAGTCACACCATCCTCATCGCCAATACAAAAGAAGAGGCTGCTTTTTACCAAAATAACATTGCGAACCTCTTCGAAAAAAAGACCATTCACTTTTTTCCAGATTCCTTCAAAAGACCTATGTACTTTGAAGTGCTCAACAATACCAATGTTTTGCAACGGACGGAAACGATTAATAAAATAATTTCATCCAATACTACGGGAGAAATTATCGTCACCTACCCTGAAGCACTTTTTGAGAAGGTAGTGGCTCCTGCCGAATTGAAAAAAACGCGCATCGAAATCCAAATGAAGGAATCAGTTGACCCCGATACCTTGATTGGACTTTTAGTGGAGTACGGGTTTGAACGCACCGACTTTGTTTATGAACCGGGGCAGTTTTCAATTCGTGGTGGCATCTTTGATATTTTTTCTTACGGAAATGAATGGCCCTATCGTGTCGAACTTTTTGATGATGAAGTGGAAAGTATTCGAACCTTCGACCCTAATACACAACTCTCTGTTCAGAAGATTGCACGGGTTTCTATTGTTCCAAACATCAATACCCGATTTGATCAAAATCAGAAAGTTTCGTTCTTCAAAGTACTAGGAGAAGACAGTCGTATTTTTGTACAAAACCTTGAAGTTCTTACTGATAAATTGCAACTCTGCTTTAACAAAGCAGAAGAGTTTGCAAACACTATTTCTGCAACAGATGAAAGCGACTTGGCAGAACTATTACGCGACCGCGCTTTTATGTTGCCCGATCAAATCATAGCAGACATTGAGCCATTTAATCTGCTCAATTTTGGTAACAACCAAGATATTATCAAGTTCGAACAAGAGATAAAATACGATACAAAACCGCAACCGAGTTTTAACAAAAACTTCAAATTGCTGATTGAGAACCTTCAGGGAAACACGGGAGGAAAAGTCGAAAATTATATCTTCACAGACAATCCTAAACAGATCGAACGGTTCTATGCCATCTTTGAAGACTTACAAGCTAAGGTTCAGTTCCATCCAATTAACAAGGCGATTCACGAAGGTTTTATTGATCACAAACTCAATGTGGCTTGCTATACCGACCATCAGATTTTTGAGCGTTTTCACAAATATAAACTCAAACGTGGTTATTCCAAAGACAAATCACTTAATCTAAAATTACTCCGCGAATTACATCCTGGAGATTTTGTAACACACATTGATTATGGTGTAGGTCGTTATTCTGGCTTGGAAAAACTAGATATCAATGGCCACGTTCAGGAGTCTGTTCGTTTGATTTATAAAAACAATGACTTGCTTTATGTCAGCATCAATTCGCTACATAAGATTGCGAAATTTGTAGGTAAAGAAGGTTCCGCTCCACGACTCAACAAATTAGGAACTGACACTTGGAAAACACTCAAAAACAAAACCAAGCGGAAGGTAAAAGATATTGCTGCAGAGCTCATCAAGCTTTACGCACAAAGAAGAGCTGCTAAAGGATTCGCTTTCGATAAAGACGGCTATTTACAAAATGAGTTGGAGGCTTCTTTTATGTACGAAGACACGCCCGACCAATTCAAGGCAACCAACGATGTAAAAGCGGATATGCAAAAGGCCATTCCTATGGATCGCCTGATTTGTGGAGATGTTGGATTTGGAAAAACAGAGATAGCTATTCGAGCGACTTTCAAAGCCGTTATTAGTGGTAAGCAAGTAGCGATTCTAGTGCCGACTACCATTTTAGCTTTACAGCATTTCCATACGTTTCAAGATCGATTGGAAAACTTTGGGGTAACTGTTGATTACATCAATCGTTTTAGAACGACTGCTGAGCGCAAAGCTATTTTCGAAAACTTAAAAGCAGGTTCTATTGATGTCGTAATTGGCACACATGGAATTCTCAATAAACAAATTGGGTTTAAAGATCTTGGCCTTTTGATCATTGATGAGGAACAAAAATTTGGCGTTGCCGCAAAGGAAAAACTACGTAACTTAAAAGTAAATGTAGATACGCTAACGTTGACCGCTACTCCAATTCCGCGTACACTTCAATTTTCATTGATGGCTGCCAGAGATTTATCGGTAATCAATACTCCACCTCCAAATCGTCAGCCGATACATACCGAAAACCGAGTGATTAGTGATGATGTAATACGGGATTCAATTTACTATGAGGTACATCGAGGTGGACAGGTTTTCTTTGTACATAATCGAGTGAAAAGTTTGGCCGACATGACAGCCTACATTTCTCGACTTTGTCCAGACATTGATATAGCTATGGCTCATGGTCAGATGGATTCAAAGGATCTGGAAAAAACCCTACTGAATTTTATTGAAAGAAAATACGATGTTTTGGTTTGTACCAATATCATTGAAACGGGTTTGGACATTGCTAATGCAAATACCATTATCATCAACAATGCGCATCAGTTCGGAATGAGTGATTTGCATCAATTGCGTGGCCGAGTTGGCCGAAGTAATCGTAAGGCGTTTTGCTATTTGTTTAGTCCCCCCCTTTCTGTACTAACTTCAGAAGCACGTAAACGCTTAGATACCTTAGAAGAATTTTCTGATTTGGGATCTGGATTTAACATTGCGATGCGCGACTTAGATATTCGAGGCGCTGGTAGTTTGCTTGGTGGTGAGCAAAGTGGTTTCATTTCTGACATTGGGTACGAGACTTATCAGAAAATTTTAGATGAGGCGATTCAGGAATTAAAAGAAAGTAAATTTAAAGATCTCTTTAAGGAAGACCTAGAGAAGGAACGCAAGTATGTTCGTGATGTACACATTGAAACGGATATTGAGATGCTGATTCCAGATTTTTATATCAGCAATATTCAGGAACGATTGAACATTTATACGGAACTAGATTCGATTGCTACTGAAGAAAAGCTGAGTGCATTTGCACGCCAATTGCAAGATCGTTTTGGAACTTTACCTAAGCAGGTCCTCGAATTATTTGATGGGCTGCGCTTGAGATGGGTTTGTAAATTATTGGGATTTGAACGTCTGACTTTAAAAAGCAAAAAACTTCGTTGTTTCTTTATTGCTAATCCACAGTCTCCGTTTTACGAAACGCCTTTCTTCCAAGCGATGGTTCGCTATATAGGCATGTATGGTCAGGACCGTGGATTCGCTTTTAAGAAAACTGCTCGCCATATGATGTTGATTAAGGAAGATGTAAAAGATCTAACCACCTCTCGTAAGGAATTACAGGCTTTACTTGATGATGTGGAGGCGGATGTTGCTGCTAGCTAATTAAGTCCTTTCTTTATAAGCAATTATCAAAAAACGCCAACTAAATTCCATTTATTAAGTAATTGCTTGAAGACAAGCAAGATGTCCTCATCTATTTAAAACTTCATGCTCATTAGTTCTAAAATGAAAAATTGTAGCAACCAATTATTCGGAAGCTACAATTTAATAAAATTCAATGTTATATAAACGGTTGCTGGAATATCTATATTAAAGTGGAAAATGACCACCGTCATCTCCGTTGTTAATTTTCAAATAGTAAATGGCGATATACAGGGATGCTAAAAAAGCAATGGCCAGTAGCCAAAATTTATTGCTTTTATAAAAGTTCTTCTTTTCTTCCAGAATAACATAAACCATCGAGCTTAGAAAAGCTAGGTTTGTAAATAATATGGCTAACATATGCGCGCGCTTCTGCTGATTGATTGAGTTAATTACTTCCTACAGACGGGATTAATAGCTGAAACGTTGCATGAAAGCAAAACTTTAATCTCTCCTTTGAGCAGAAAATAATCTATGCCTTTATCCTTTTTCTAAAGGAGCCCAAGTTAGTAGATATGGTAAGATGTGTAAGGCCACCAGCGATGTGATAAAAGGAATGACCATAATCGATTCTAAAGCGATTAATTTTCATACCAATTCCTCCTGAAAAGCCAGAGAGGCTTCGGAAATTATCTACTTTTAATTCTTTCCGACGTTGATGATTATAACCAATTCGCATTCTGAAGTTTTCCTTTTTTCCTAGAAGGAACTCTCCACTAAAATTAAGGTGCCGGAAAAAGTTGTCCACTCGAACAGACCAAATACCTCTTTCGCTTGCTTCTTCCTGATCAAAGAATGAAACACTCTCTTCTGCGTTGGGATCATCATAGAGGATGTTCCAACGGTGTAGGTTGTGGTAGGTTATTGTAAATCTAAATGGTAAATGACGTAATCTTTGCGAAATACCAATCTGCATATCAAAAGGCAGGTCCTCTCGTTCATCTTCGTAAGTAGTAAATTGTATCCCTGCATTTTTAATAACGAGCCCAACAGAAAACAGACTACTAGTATCTTGATAATAAGCTCCCAAATCAAAGGCTCCTCCTGTAGAATTATAACTAGCAAATTGAGAGTTAATTAATTTCAAGTTGGCTCCTACCGATAATTTTTCATAGATCTGTTTTCCTGCTCCAACATTAAAAGCATACTCATTTACTTTGAAGGTTCCAGTGATGGCTCCACTTTCATTAGCACTATCAAATTCACCTGCATTAATGTATTGCATTCCAGCATGCAGTGTCATATCCCATTTCTTGACATAACGAGCATAATCAACAAAGCCATGTTGTATCCCCGCTAAATGAAATTGGTGAGAGAAAGAAAGTTGATTGTGTTGCAGTGGGTTAAGTATACCAGGATTTTCGTGAATCAATCCTGCATCATCATCCTTAACAGAAATCAATGTACCTCCCAGTGCTGTAACTCTTGCAGATGGCGAAAGGTTGAGAAACTCGTAAGTGTTATCTCCCCCTATTTGGCAGGAAGCTGAAGCAAAGAATAAGCAAATAAAAATAAAAATGGGTAGTAATTTTTTCATGTGTATTTTATTACGGTTTGAAGATGACATGGATTGAAAACTTGACGGACAACAAGATGCAGAATTTATCTGGTACTAAACATGTCCGCGATCACCTGCCCTTCAAACCTTAAGCTTATCATCTTCACTCCTTCAAGTCTAGCTCTCCGTTTTCTTTTGTCCAAGTGGTACGACAGACACCTTTTTTACATTGCATCTTTTTCACCATTTCGCCCTCTTCGTTAAAAAGCTCCAGCAAACCATCTTCATTATCGCCTTCCAAATAATTTCCTTTGGCTTTTAGTTTGCCATTTTTATGGTACTCTACAAACGGGCCATTCTCATTATTATTTTTGAATAAAACTTCCTCTTTTAGCTCCCCGCTGTCATAATAGCCTTTCCATACTCCTTCCATTACATTCTTGACATAATTTCCTTCAAGTTGTAGTTTGCTATTTTCATAAAACGACTGAAAGACTCCTTCAAAGGCACCATTAACATAATTTTCGCTTACTTGAATGTTGCCATTGGGGTAATATAGATGACGAAAACCATTCAAAGTATCGTTCTTATATTCTGCTTTTTCCAATTTAGAGCCATCCACAGCAAATCGAGTTAGTGTCCCCTCCTTTGCAAAGTTTTCTTTGTTACGGGTGTAGCTAAGCTTTGAGCCATCCTCTTCTATGACTTCAACTTGTTCGAGATTATTTGTTCCGCAGGCACAAAATAAGAAAATGAGTAGTAAGAATAAATAGGTATTTTTCATGATAAAGGTATAACGATCATTTTAAATAATTTGTACACCACGAATGTAGAAAAGCATCGGGACATTGCAAAATATACGAAGAAGGACTATCTCATAAAGCGTGTCATTATCATATGTCTGACGAATAAATAAGCTCGCCTGCGCTTAGTTTCTAAAAGAGAATCTGCACGCTTACACACTTTATCGAATAGCCTCCAATATAATATCTACTATCAAGTACAGTTTGTCATCAACATAACGAGGATTCTACAAAAAATAACAATGCCATAAGTCGTTTCCGACTTATGGCATTGTTGAAGGCTACAAATGTACGCCTCAGATGAATACTAGAAAAGGTTTTATGCTTTCGCTTTGGCCTTAGCCTTTACTCCTACAGTCTCACGACCAATACTAGAGTAGTAAATATCCATCGCTTCCATTTTTGATAATTCGTATAAGTTACGACCATCAAAAACAACATTATCATTAAGGAGGCTGGAAACCTTTGCAAAATCAGGCGTACGGAATACGCTCCATTCTGTAATGATAGCTAGTGCATCTGCACCATCTATAGCATCATACTGGTTTTCAACCAATTCGATTTTATCGCCGTAAAGCTTACGAACATTGTCCATTCCTTCCGGATCAAAAGCTTTTACTTTAGCGCCTGCTGCCAATAGTTCATCAATGATGTACAAAGCTGGTGCCTCACGAATATCATCTGTATTTGGCTTAAAAGCCAAGCCCCACATACCAATGGTTTTACCAGTAAGATCACCACCGAAGTAGCTAACAATCTTCTTAGACAAAACTGTTTTTTGGATCGTGTTAACTTCCATTACAGATGACAAAATCTTAAAGTCATAATTATTTGCCTTGGCAGTACGATGTAGTGCCTGAACATCTTTAGGAAAACAACTACCTCCATATCCTACACCAGGAAAAAGGAAACGCTTGCCTATACGAGTATCACTACCCATACCTTTTCTTACCATATCTACGTTTGCTCCTACGTTTTCACAAAGGTTAGCAATCTCATTCATGAATGAGATACGTGCAGCGAGGTAAGAGTTCGCAGCATATTTTGTCATTTCCGCTGAACGCTCATCCATAAAGATGATAGGATTACCCTGACGTACAAACGGTTCATATAATTGCTTCATTGTATCACGAGCTCTGTCTGAACTAGTACCAATAACTACACGGTCAGGCTTCATGAAATCGTCAACTGCAACACCTTCTCTTAGGAACTCTGGGTTTGAAACTACATCAAACAAATCTTCGCTTATGTGTGCAGCGATTTTTGCGTGTACTTTCTCAGAGGTACCTACGGGTACAGTACTCTTGTCTATAATTACTTTATAATCTTTTATCAGAAAAGATAGTTGATCTGCTACACCAAGGATGTAAGACAAATCTGCAGAACCATCTTCACCCGGAGGTGTAGGAAGTGCTAGAAAGATAATTTCAGCGTCTTCGATAGCTTCTGCTAAGTTAGTAGTGAATGTAAGTCGTCCTTGCTTTGTGTTTCTTTCAAACAACAAATCAAGGCCAGGCTCAAAAATAGGTACTTCGCCATTACGCATACGTTCTACCTTTTTTTCATCAATATCAACGCAAATTACCTTATTACCGGTTTCTGCAAAACATGTTCCGGTAACTAGGCCTACATAACCGGTACCGACTACTGCAATATTCATAATCGTAAATTTTAAATGATTGAATTAATTTCTGTTATTGGTTGTACTTAAACGGTAATGCAGTTTTGAGATAAATATCCTGTAATAAGAAGAGCTTACAAATTACTTATAAAGAAAAACTTGCTAGTGCTTCCTCTTAGACATTTAACTTTTAGACGACTGTTTATAGAAAAAGTCATCTATGGAGCCAGACAGATTTTGTTAAATCTGTCTGACTTCATATGTTTCTTAGCAATAATTCGACCGAAAATAAGAGATGGGAGTAATTCGCAGAAAAAAAGTTTATTTTTCCACCAAATCAATTAGATGTTTAGGGCATTTATCTCCCCTTTCTACTAATAAAAAGTTGATCTGCTGTCTTTGATTTTTACGGTTTTCTTCATTGCTTGTATTAGTTGTCGACCAACCTGAGTTTGATAGGCTGATGAAGCTTGTTTTTTAACCTGAGGCAGATTTGTAACTGCTGTCGGCAGTGTTTTGTTAAGCAACTGAATAACATAGATACCATTGTTACCTACAATTGGTTGAGAAGTAGCATTTGCTTCCATGTTGTAAGCTGCTGCTAAAACATTTGGCTCAGATCCTAATTCTGGTAAGTAAGAAGAATTGAAGGTAGCTCCAGTAATTGTATCTACTTGTGAGTTGTAAGATGAAGCAATTGCGCCAAGGCTTTGACCTGAGATTTTGCCTTTGATAGCTTCTCCTCTTTTTTGGTTCAGTACGATTGGTTCGATTTCATCTCTTACATCAGCGATACTAACACTACCAGCTTTTTGAACTGATTTAAGGCCAGCAATAACATACTTGTTATCAAAAAATTCAGCTGGGTCCTGATATTCATAAACGTCTGAAGAGACAACGCCCTTGCTTGCTTTTCCACTGTAAGCCCATTTCACCATGCTACGGCTTCCCTCACCTGCACCTAAAGTACCTACGAAGAAATCATTCTTCTTAAGCCCAGCAGATGTTTCTATCTTAATATCTGGATTAGCTTCGGCAGCAGTAGCCATTGCTTCCAATGTCCTGTGCTTTGCAGCAAACTCAAGTGCTTTGTTATATACTTGCTTTTGAGTAAAATCACTTGGTATAATCGATTCTGAAATCGTTGCAAATTTAACTCCTTCCTCATTTTTGATAAACTTATAACCTAACACTTCTACTAGGTGAACTCCAAAGTTGGTAACTACTGGATACACCTTACCCTTTTCTGCTTCGTAAAAGATTAGATCATTGAATGGCTTTACCATTTTATTTAATTGAGAGTAACCAAGGTTTCCACCTTTTGGTCCACTTGGACCTTGGCTATGTGCTCTTGCTAGTTCTTCGAATGAGTTAGAACCTGCTTCAATTAAGTTTTTCAAGCTATCAATCTTAGCAAATGCAGCACGGTATTCAACATCTGTTTTTGCGTTGATCAAAATGTGTCTTGAATCAACTGAGTCAGGCATGGTCTTTCTATCCAACAACTTTACAATTGTATATTTTCTTCCATCAACAAAAGGACCAGCAGCTGTACCTGGAGCCATCGTAAATAACTTATCTGCAAAAGCAGAGCTTACCTGACTTTTGTTGAAGTATACATTACTAATAGTACCATAATTAGTATCAACAAAAAGTGAATCATCATCTGTATTGTTGAATCCAGGAAGTAACTTAGCTACAGTCTCATAAAGATCTGTTGAATCCTTTTTGGTAGGAACGATGTTGAAAGTCGCGTATGAAACACGTCTTGTTTCTTCATCGCTAACAAACTTCGCCTTATTTTCGTTTAGGTAAGATTGAAGTTCAGAGTCAGTTACAGAAATTCCACTTGCGTCTACATCATCAAAAGGAATCTTTACATAGTTGAAGTTCATCTTCTGATTGCCATCATTGTGCATCATCTCTGCCATCCATGAAGGTGTGTAAATTGATTTTTGAACCAAAGTATTAAGCTTTGATTGCAAACGATCTTTTTTGATTTCCTTCATCTGGTGACTCCAGTATGCAGGGAATGAAGGTTGAAGTTGACCTTGGTCGATTGCTTCTCTAACCGTACCTCCTTCTATCATACTTCTGATTTGGCTTAACTGCTCGCGGTTAACCTGTCCAGTGTTAGGGTCTCTAAATCGCTGTGACATGATTGGGCTCAAGTTGTTACCAAATTGCAATTCCATCATTTCGTCAGCGCTTACGCTAAGGCCTAATGCTTCAGCTTCTTTTTCAACTATAGCTTCTTCTACAAAATAATCCCATAAAACGCTTCTTCGGCCATATACATCGCCTCCCGCGTTAGGATAAAGGGCTGCTTCAGCTCTGTTGAATTCGTTGATGTCTAGCTTTTTGCCAGCTACAGTTCCCATGTCGGTTGGTCCACCGCCACCGCCTACTCCTTGTCCGGAGAAATCCATCAATATAAATGCTGCCAATGCAAAGCCAATTACAACGACGAGTATCCAACTATTGTTTCTAATTGTAGTAATAAGAGCCATTCTATCTCAATTAATTTAAATTATGAATAAAGGTCAAACGAAGATTCTCCCACTTATTATCTAGGAAGAAAATTAGTTCTTTTCTTTTTATGTAAACTTTTGATTTTCTGATTATTAAGCTAATGTACACTTGGTTTGTAGTAGGTAAACTTTGCTCTTTCTAAAAAATCCCAGCAAAGGTAACCCCTTTAACGTACAAAATCAAAAATATTAAGAGAAGTATCCCTTATATTTTCTGGTTTAAACCCTTCTTTATCAGAGAGTTTTCTCAATAATTTTACGGTTGAAGCCTATGAGGCCAGCTTTTAAGGTAGGTATAGCAGGCATGGAATATGAAAAACAGTCATTTATTGATCATATCCCATACCTGATATTTAGTTTATCCAACAACTGAAGTGATTGGAATTGGAATATAAAGTTTGTTATTCTTCAATATTTCTCTTGAAATGACAATGCGCTGAATTTCCGAAGTTCCTTCATAGATTTGAGTAATCTTCGCATCTCGCATTAATCTTTCCACGTGATATTCTTTTACAAAACCATATCCACCGTGTATCTGTACTGCTTCTACGGTATGTTTCATTGCTACCTCTGAAGCAAACACCTTAGCCATTGAGCTAGCGGCATTATAGTCCATGTGCTGATCCTTTAACCAGGCTGACCGATATACGAGTAAACGGGCTGCCTCAATTTCTGTTGCCATATCTGCCAATTTAAAAGCAATTGCCTGATGTTTACTGATTGGCTTACCAAAAGCTTCTCTTTCTTGTGCATAAGCAACCGACAATTCGTAGGCTCCACCTGCAATTCCTAAAGCTTGAGCAGCGATACCAATTCGACCTCCAGTCAAAACCTTCATGGCGAATTTAAAACCAAAACCATCTTCACCAATTCTGTTTGCCTTAGGCACTTTCACATCGGTATACATAATGGTGTGGGTATCAGAAGCTCTAATACCTAATTTATCTTCCTTTGCGCCTATAGAAACACCTTCCCAATCTGCTTCAACGATAAATGCATTGATTCCTTTGTGTCCTTTATCCAAATCACTTTGTGCAATTACCAAATGTACTTTAGAGGTACCTCCGTTAGTAATCCAGTTTTTTGTACCATTCAATATGTAGTGGTCTCCCATATCAATAGCAGTAGTACGCTGGGAAGTTGCATCACTTCCTGCTTCTGGTTCTGATAAACAAAAAGCACCAATCCATTCACCTGTAGCGACTTTGGTCAGATACTTTTGTTTTTGTTCTTCTGAACCGAAAGTTTCTAAGCCCCAACAAACCAATGAGTTGTTGACCGACATGATTACAGAACAAGAACTATCTACTTTAGAAATTTCTTCGATTGCCAATGCGTAGGATATTGTATCCATTCCGCCTCCACCGTATTTAGGCGATACCATCATGCCAAGAAAACCCAACTCGCCCATAGCTTTTACCTGTTCAGTAGGGTATTTCATATCTCTGTCCCGATCAATTACGCCCGGCTTGAGATCTTTTTGCGCAAATTCTCTTGCCGCTTCTTTTACAGCTAGTTGCTCTTCATTTAATTCAAATATCATCGTGTATAGGTTAATTTTTAGGTAAAATCAGTTATCTCCCAAGATCCTTTGTAAAACTAAAGATACAGGTGTTTTCAATAAAAACCTTGCTTTTAGCGAAAATACGCTATTTTTTGTTACTTATTGGCGATTGGGGAAATTTGCAGTTTTAGCAGAACAGTAAACGAACCTTGTTCCTGCTACTCGATTATTTCCATTAAGGTTCGGAAAGCAACATATTGATCTTTGTATTTTTCAGTATGTTCCTTTTGAAGTGCAGGAGCATACTCTGCCTGATATTTATGAAAAGCTTTCATGTCTTCACAAAAATACTGAAAGGCGTAGGTAACACCACCATCTTCTTCCTCAAATAAAATTTTGCAAATTTTATGGCTGCTAAAAAGTCCTGTATTGAGTACGTCTGGAATGTGTACTTCTTTCATCCAACTTAGCCATTCTTGTTCTAGTGCTATATTAATTTTTACAGTTACGTTGTAAAGTATCATAAAGTAATAGGTGTTGACGGTGTTCCAGTAATATCACAAAAAACAATTTAGAGTAAGTGCTTGGACAAAATTGGGTTAACATTAATCAGTGAAAGATTTTAGTTCTAATTGACTAAAAGACTCAGTGAGTAAACTATAACTTAATTTAGTCCAAGCACTTACTTGCACTCAATCGTTTAGCTCTAACTAAAAGCTTGCAGTGATCTCTGTTATTCTTGTTGTTTAGATATTATCTCCTCTTAGTTTTCTGAAACGTTTTCTCGCTTCAACTGCAAAGGTACTACCAGAATAGTCAATAAATATTTTTTCATAGAGCGTTTTTGCTTTTTCTAAGTCAACCAAGTGTTTTTCATATATTTCAGCCAACTGGTAAAGTGCATTATCTGCTCTGATTCCGTCGGCATAATCTGCGATGATGGCATCTAGCATATTTACAGCCATAGTATAATCTCTTTGCTTGGTATAAATTTTTGACTTTATATAATAGATATCATCATCCAATGAATGCTCTGGAAAGCTAGTTTGAATCGTATCTAGTTTTAAAAATGCTTCATCAAATCTATTTTGGAAAACCAATAAATCAGCTTCCGCATATAACTCCATCGGTCTTGCCACTGAGTCAAGTCCTAGATTATCCATAATGAAAATAGATAAATCGAGTGCATCATTTGCAATAAGCTTAGATGTTGATGCTTTGAGTACATCGAACTGTGTTTGGGCCCATTGAAATTCACCTGCATAGTAAGATAGCTTAGCATTTCGAAAACGAGCTTCATGCCCTAAGATATCATCTTTATATTTTTTATCAACTTGAGAATAAAGCAATGTAGCTTCCCAACGTTCTCCTTGCATAAGGTAAAAGTCAGCCAAACTAATTTTTCCGCGTGCCTGAACATTTGGATTCAAGTGAGGAAACTGAATCATTTCATCGAGTAGTTTGATTGCTTTAGACAAATCATTTAAGTAGAAAGCTTCAAGGTTTGCCAATTCTGCAATGATCGAAGCGGTTGTTTTATTTCGTCCGAATTCATCTAGAAAAATTTCATATTGCTTTTCAATATCCTTCAAGTCCAATTCATTGTATTCATAGCCCTCCACCAATCTATTTCGCTTACAAGTCAGGGATTCACGTTTTGCTTCGATGTAGTAAGTCGATGTTTTACCTTTGTCAGCAATGATGTAATCATATGCTGCAATGGCAGAATCATAATCTTTATCGTTAGCAGCAATTTCTGCTAGTCGGAATATTCGACCACCGTTCTCTGCCAATTTATTATCGAGTGCTTTAACTTGACGCAGTGCATTTTTATAATCTTTTCGTTGAATAAAAACCCATGATAATAATTCGGGGAAGTAAGTCGCATCCGAATTTTCTTGAATACGGTCGTAGAGTTGCGTTTGCAATTCGTCGTAATCTTCTTCAATAAGATATTTTTGGAAAGTTGTTTTTAGTGAGTTAAGTCGGCTAGGATTTTCGGCAAGACTATTTAGGTAGCCATCAATCATTTTAGGAGTGTCTCCTTTTCGACGATATAGGTCACCTAGGTTATAGGCGAAGATATTTTTGTTTTTTAAAAGCTTTGCTCCTTTTTCGTAAGTTTGAATGGCTAGATCATATTTAGTTAGACCTACAAAAGCATTGGCTAGTTTTTTAATCATAAAACGATCAGCAGGAAGTTTTTTGATGGCTTTTTCAAATTGCTCCTTAGCTTCCTCTTCTTTATATTGTCGTTCGAACAAATTCCCGTAGGTCACTAATAGCTCCACATCCTTTGGCTTCTTTTTTATTTCTTTTTTGATGGCTTTTTCGCAAGCATCATATTCTTCTAAGGAGATGAGGCAATCAACTTGTCTGTTGAAATAATAGCTATTGCTTTCGTTTGCCCGATATAATTTTTCGAATAAAACCGCTGCTTTTTCAAACTCTCCATCTTGATAATACTGCTGAGCCAGCTTCGCATCTTGGGAAAACAGGTCTGAAGACAAAACAAAAGTAAGTAGAAGTAAAGGGAAAATAATTTTAATAAAACGCATATTTAGTGATTTTCAAGCTATTTCAAATAGCTCCTATAAAGATGATACCTCTTAAGAAAGATAAATCAATAACCATATTTACTGAAAAATGGTTAAATCTTAGATACATCCCAAAATTAGTCAAAGAATCATCTAAAATAAAACGCAGAGAGTGCTTAAAAGTTGCTCACTTATGGAGAGCTATAGTGTTTCAAAGTTTAATAAAATGATTTGTTCATGAACTTCAATAAAAAAGCGGCTACCCTGATATGCTCAGGATAGCCGCTTTTATTAGAAACTATATCAGTTATTACTGAAGTTTGAAACGCACAGGTAAGTTGAAATATACTTTCACTGCTTTACCTCTTTGTTTTCCAGGAACCCATTTAATGCCTTCTTTGTTCATCATTTTGACTACACGCATGGCTTCTTTACCACAGCCTGCACCAATATCTTTGAGTAATTCAGGAGCTTTAACAGATCCATCTTTATCAACATAGAATTTGATTACGGTAACACCTTCCACGCCGTTTTCACGAGCTATAGGTGGATACTTGATATTACCTTGCACAAATTGCAATAGTTTTCTGTCCGAACAATTTTTACGCGCAGCCTTATCAGGTTCATCCTCACATCCAGGGAAACGAGGCATTTCTTCCACTACTGTAAAAATCTCTTCCACTTCTGGCTCCGGAGGTGGCGGAGGCGGTGGTGGTGGAGCCTTCTCTTCTACTGGCTCAGGTTCTGGTGGTGCAACTACTTCTTCTTCTTCTTCCAAAGAGTTGTCGACAAATTCCACTTCTTCCTCCTCTTCAATTTCTTCTTCCGGTACTTCTTCAATTACTGGAGGTGGAGGTGGAGGTGGCGGTGGTGGTGGTTCAGCAGTACGCGGTGGTTCTACTTCAATTTCTTCGTCAAGATCTTCTAAGAAGTCTGTTACATCGATTACTTTTTCATATTGCGTCCAGGAAAACGCTAGAATTGTAATGCCTACTGCGACAAGTAAACCAACATTAAAGAATGTACCACTTAGTCCGAATGCATCCACTTCAGGATACTTAGATCGGCCGTCCATTGGTGACTTTCTTGCTCTGTTAGAGAAAGCTTGCTTGAGGGAATCAGGATCTTGGTTGTTATAGCGATTTCTCATCACAAATACAAAGCCGATAAGTACGGCTACGATTGCTAAAATTGCTATCCCTAAAGGTCCTCCTGCCATTGATATATCACCCATAACAAAAAGTTTTTTAGTTATTAAAATATTTAAAAATGTAAAGTCCTAGTAATGAACCGATAATATTAGCAATAATATCGTATAGTTCAAAAAATCTTCCCGGGAAAAAGAGATATTGTATCAATTCCATTGAAATACCATATACAATGCTAATAATAAGAGCAGAAACAGTGCTATTCCCGGCAAAACCGATCATATCTTCTTTCTTAAATCCTCTAAGTAATA
>CAKZUK010000167.1 GCA_937921775.1 uncultured Saprospiraceae bacterium | reverse complement strand
TTCTTTATGTTTTGAAAGTAGAATTTTTGTTCAAATCGAGGCGTGCACGGAACCTGATAGCCTTAGCTATCAAGGTGAGTACAGAACGAAGAGTTGGATAAAAAGATCTTTTTCAAAATGTAATTAATTTTATGTTACAGTGTATTAAGCTCAATATAGTTAATTGAAAGATAAAAACACGTTTAAGCGGAAAACCTAAAAAGTTCCTTATTTTTGCAAGTACCTCTCAAATCAAGTGAGCACACAATTTCACTAACACAAATCTTTAAATGTCCTACACAAAAGCCCTATACAGCAGTCGATGCTGGGTGGATGGGAAGCTTCAGGCTGCTACCATCTTTATCGAAAATGATAAAATTTCAGATGTAGTTTTGGGCAAACCAAACCAAACGGATAAAAATCTGCTTGATTACGGTCAGCTGGTTATCATGCCAGGGGCCATCGATGCGCACGTTCATATCAATGAGCCGGGAAGAACAGAATGGGAGGGTTTCGAAACGGCAACCAAGGCCGCTGCCGCTGGTGGAATAACAACGCTTATCGACATGCCGCTTAACTCCAGTCCGGTTACCGTAAATGCGAGTGCTTTTAAGCAAAAAATAGAGAGCGGAACTGCCTCTAAACTTTACGTCAATATTGGTTTGTATGGAGGCTTGGTTCCGGATAATTTCAATGAATTGGAAGACTTGATAAATTGTGGCGTAATGGGCATCAAATGCTTTTTGACCCACTCTGGCATTGATGATTTCCCAAACATCGGAAAAAAGGAACTGGAAGTCGCCATGCCGCTAATCGCAAAATACCGCATTCCAATGTTAGCGCACTGTGAAATAACGGACAGTCCAGCGGATACACCTGAGCATTCTGATCCTAGGTCCTATCAACAATATCTGGCCAGTCGCCCTAAGCGATGGGAGAATGAAGCGGTCAAACTTATGGTAGATCTTTGTGAAAAGCACAATTGTCCTACACATATCGTGCACGTCGCTTCCGCTGAAGCCTTGAAGTACATTGCTGATGGCAAAGAAAAGGGACTTTCGCTGACGGCAGAAACTTGTCCGCACTACATTTATTTTCACGCAGAAGCAATTCCCGACAGCAATACACTTTACAAATGCGCTCCTCCTATTCGCGAAAAAGCGAATAACCAACAATTGAAAGCAGCTTTTACAACCGGTGTTTTAGATTTCCTAGCTTCCGACCATTCCCCGGCACCGCCAGATCTCAAAGAGTTGGACTCAGGTAATCTGATGAAAGCCTGGGGAGGGATTTCAAGTTTACAATATTTGCTTTCTGCGAGTTGGACTAGTCTGAAAGATGAACTGACTCTTGAAGCCTTTATTCCTTTGCTAACTGAAAAGCCAGCACATTATCTTTCCATCCAAAATCAAAAGGGATTTTTGAAAAAAGGCATGGATGCTGACCTTACAATTTGGTCGCCCGAAGAATCTTTTGTAATTAGCAAGGCTCTAAATTTACATAAACACAAAATCAGTCCATATACAGGGGAGAACCTTAGCGGAAGAGTATTGGCTACTTACGTAAATGGCACTGAAGTTTTTAATGAAAAAATCCTTGATCAGCCAGCTGGAAAGTGGCTTTTGAAGGATCATTCGAATTAGTAATTCAAGGACGCTTTTTTACAAAACTTTTAAAGGTTAAAAAACGTATTAGCTAAGTGATTGAATTTAATAGGGAGCTTTATTCAATCTACTGTTCGCATGAATAAATAAATATCTTACTTAATGAGTATACTGATTTTCATACTTTGCTTAGTTATTGGCGCTCTGGTCATTTATATTGCCTTCGTTTTGCCCAAAGCGGTTAGTCGTGCAGAGAAGCAATTGATAAATGACGAAGTGACTCTGCCCAAAGGGGTAGAGGAGAAAGTTAAAGAAATGACCAACAACCTAGCTGGCTACAATTACGCAATTGGTGGTCTGGCTGCAGCTGTAATATTTATTGGTGCTTTTTATGCCGTTGAAGGAACACCTTATGAAGGACACTTTAGAGAATGGCTCAATCTGATTGTTCGGCTGACACATATCACTTTTGGTATAGCTTGGATTGGTGCTTCCTTTTATTTTGTTTTTTTAGAAAATTCACTCAACAGAACCAAAGGTCTTAGAGATGAACTTGCAGGTAATCTTTGGGCAGTTCACGGTGGTGGTTTTTATTATGTAGAAAAGTACAAACTTGCTCCGCAGACGATACCAAAAGATTTACATTGGTTTAAATACGAGGCTTATTTTACTTGGTTGTCTGGGATGAGTTTACTTTTTGTAGTTTACTATTTCAACGCTAAGGGGTTTTTGATTGATCCAAATGTTATGGACATTAGTCCTGCTGCTGCTATATCAATAGGTGTAGCTTCCTTTGTGGTAGGCTGGCTTATTTATGCGGGCATGAGTTCTTCCATATTGGCTAAAAACGTTCCCTTGTTTGCCTTGGTAGGATTATTTGTCTTGGGATTATTTGCCTATGGTTATTGCCAGGTATTTAGTGCTCGAGCGGCTTTCATTCACTTTGGTGCCTTACTTGGTACTTTGATGGCAGGTAACGTATACTTTGTTATCATTCCTGCTCAAAAGGAAATGGTGCGCTGTGCAAAAGAAGGGATAGATCTAGATCCATCTCTGGGGAAGAATGCAGGCTGGCGATCTTTTCACAATAATTACTTTACGCTTCCTGTACTTTTTGTAATGATTAGCAATCACTTTCCAAGTACCTTCGGTGCAGAATACAATTGGGCAGTGCTCCTCGCTATTTCTGTTGGAACGGCAGGGATCAAACACTACTTAAATGTCATTGACCGCAAAGAAACCTCCACTTGGGTTTTACCGATATCGGTCTTCATTTTACTAATGACTGCTTTCGTTACTGCGCCTAAAGTCTCTACTGCCGAATGCGATACGGTTTCATTTACTCAGATTTATCCGATCATACAAACACGCTGTGTCAGCTGTCACTCTGCTCAAGCTACTGACGATGTTTGGACTTCAGCGCCCAACGGTGTAATGTACGATACACCTCAGCAGATTGTGGCCAAAGCTGATCTAATCATGCAACGTGTTGTGATCACTAAAAATATGCCCCAAAATAACAAAACCAATATCACCCCAGAAGAACGTGACCTCATTCGTTGTTGGATCAACCAAGGTGCAAAAACGGAATAAAAGAATCAATTTACCTGATTGAATAAATAGTATTATGACCATACAAGACTTCAATGAAAAATCAACCGAACAAGCAGAGCAAGATCTCTTTCAATGCTGTGGTTCCAAAAAATGGACAAAGGAGATGATGCAACATTTTCCTTTTAAGTCAGAAAAACATTTGGTAGCTTATGCCACAAATATTTGGTATGCTGCCTGCAATGAAAAAGACTGGCGTGAGTCATTTACGCAACATCCTAAAATCGGTGATGTGAAAAGTTTGACTAAAAAGTTTGCGAGCACAAGTCACCTTGCGGGAAAAGAACAGGAGGGGCTTGCTGCTGCATCAGTCGAGGCCATTCAGCAATTGGCAAAAGCCAATAAAGACTACGAGGAAAAAAATGGTTTCATTTTTATCGTATGTGCAACAGGGAAATCGGCAGAAGAAATGTTGCGACTTTTGCAGGATCGATTGAATAATACCACTGAAGAAGAGGTGCGAATAGCAATGGGCGAGCAGGCCAAAATTACCATCATCCGCTTCAAAAAATTAATGCCAGAAGCTGATTGGTCTGCTTTTGGCGGAAGCCAATTAACAAGCCATGTACTCGACACTTCTCTAGGTAGACCAGGAAAAGGTCTGACTATAAAAATGCAGGAATTCAAAAATGATGAATGGCAAACGGTGAGTCAAGGCGTCACCAATGCGGATGGTCGGCTAGCAGACCTGCTTGCTCCGGGAAGACGTTTGGAACATGAGAATTACAAAATGATTTTCGACACAGGAGCTTACTTTCAGCAAAACAATGTTGAGGGTTTTTATCCTGAAGTAGAAATTCAATTTACAGTAATGGACAACAAACATTATCATGTTCCACTGCTGATTAATCCCTTTGGCTTTTCCACTTATCGGGGGAGCTAAGGTTTTAAATAATTGAATCTCGTTAAGAGGAAAACAACAAAATAACAATAACCAATTCTCTAAAAGGAATCACATTAATAACCTAGGGCATCGCCCTTAGGTACTTAGAATAAAAAAAGATGAAACTAAGTATACCATCCACACAAAAAGAAGAACTCTTCAAGGAGTTAAAAAAGGCAAATTCCGCCTTCCAAAAAATATATCCAGGAGATCGATCCGATCGTCAACCTGTGCACACTGTCTATGGTGGAGCCAACTTGTTTAGCCATAATTTGGCCGAAAAGTTTGGTAAGAAAGCACTCCAAACATTTAACGAGTATGCTCCCAATCCCGAGATATTCAAAACTATTTTCGATCTGGAGCCAGCCCTATCTGGAGCCATTTACCAAAAGGTGAAAAACAAACTGGAAACAGAAGCATTAGAAGACTTCAGAATCGACTTTGAAGATGGCTTTGGTAATCGATCAAACGAGGAGGAAGATGCGACTGCTGTAAACGCAGCAACTGAAGTTGCCAAAGGTATGGAAGAAAATTCTTTGCCACCTTTTATCGGTATTCGCATCAAGCCCTTTACAGAAGAGATGAAAGAACGCGGTTTGCGAACGCTTGATATTTTCCTAACTACTTTAGTTACAAAGTCCGGAGGAAAGCTTCCAAATAATTTCGTTGTGATGTTACCCAAAGTAACGATTGCAGCACAAGTTACTGCTCTCGTCAAATTCTTCGAAATACTAGAGCAAAATCTAGGACTTCCCAGCAATTCCCTCAAAATGGAAATGATGGTAGAGACGACTCAATCAGTTATGGATAAGGATGGTACGAATCCGCTGTTACGTTTCTTAGATGCGAGTAAAGAGCGTTGTATCGCGATGCATTTCGGAACTTATGATTATACAGCATCCTGTAGTATCACTGCAAAATATCAGGAGATGAATCACCCCGTTTGCGACTTTGCGCATCATATGACAAAGGTCGCATTAGCGCATACAGGCATTTGGCTTTCTGATGGTGCCACCAACACAATGCCAATTGGACCGCATCGAGGAGATAGTCTTACTTACGAGCAAATGACAGAAAATAGAGTAGTGGTCCACCGCGCTTGGAAAAAAGGATATGATCACATTCGACACTCACTTTTCCACGGTTTCTATCAAGGTTGGGATTTGAATCCTGCGCAGGTGCCTATGCGTTATGCAGCAGTGTTTGCTTTCTTTATGGAGAGTTATGATGGGGCTGTTGAGCGACTGAAAACCTTTGTAGAAAAAGCAGCAAGAGCGACTTTGATTGGTGATGTATTTGATGATGCGGCAACAGGTCAGGGCTTATTGAATTACTTTTTATCTGCGCTTAATAGTGGGGCTATTTCTGAAGAAGAGGTGCTGAAAACGGGTTTGACTTTGGATGAGATTCGGAGTCGATCGTTTAAATATATTTTGGAAAATCGGGCTGGGAAGTAAACTTGTTGAGTTGACTATTACTAGAAAGTAGAGTTCATGTAATACCTACTATGACCATCTCGGATTGATGCTAGAATTTCAGATAGGTTTTTGTAAAAATCAATTTCATCTAATTCTTTAGAAATATTTTGTTTTACAGCCTTAACTTTTTTTTGAAAATCTTCTTCACTTATCTTAGTGTACGGGTCTGGGTGTCCTTCAATAACTTCCAAGAGATTTTTCAAATCCTTTTTCATTTGCTTAGGACTGAGCATTTTTATCTCAACTTGTCCAAGCACTGAAATATGAAAAAAAGCTAAAAAGGTCTATTACAGTAAAATCCGGCTTTTCATTGTCTTTTATTTTTATTAAATAAGTTGAAAATTCTTTCCACGAAGTTTTGTAAAATTGACCAAATATTGATTAATCTGTCCAGTATTTTAACTCCGCCAAATGCAAAAAATACTCTTCCATTAATTCCACACGCATAAGCTTAAGCTCAGCATAATTCTGAAGCGTCATCATGTATTCCAAATAACTTCCTTCACCTTCCACATATGCACCACGTAATAGCTTTTGTTGCGCTTCTATAGCTGGGATTAAGATGTCATCTAGATTTACAATCTTTTCCTTTACATGTGTGAGATGGTTTTTTAGGGTGGCCGTATTAATGTCAATTTTTTTAACCATAGCATCGATAGCAGCGTCTTGTTTTTTGATATCAACTTTTGCCGCTTCAATTTTTTTGTTTTGCGATTTTTTGAAAAGAGGTAAACTGATTCCAGCTTGATATCCGAAGTAAAGTAAATCACCATTTACAGATTGCAATCGAAGACCTGTCATGATTTGAGGTAATTGTTTTGCCTTTTGCACATTGATGTTTTCTATGGCTATCATTTTTTCAGCGTTTAATATTTCGAAAAACGCAGAACTGGATTCAGCATTTGATTTTACAGATGGTGTAGTCAGTGACTCAGGATTGATTACATCATAGCCAGCATGTCCACCAAGCCAAATATTTAATACTTCTCTTGCTTTGTGTACTTCATGTGTCTGATGACTTAATTCCATTTCTGACTTTGCTACCATAATTTGTGCGCTTGAAACGGGTACTAAACCTGTTTCACCATTGTCCATCAAGGTTTGGGCTCTAGCCAAAAAGTCGTCATAAATGATTTGATTTTCTTTAAGCAATCTTAGTTTACTTTTTGCAAAAAACAGTTGATAGTAAACTTGTTCAACATTTTTGATGAGCTCTTTTTTTGTTAATCTCAATTGCTGCCCTGCACGTTGTGCTTGCGCTTGGTAATATTTGTTGTACGTTTTAGAGACATTAGGTAGATTGAAATTCTGTTGTGCGTTTATACTTTGAATTCCAGAAGTTTCTCCAAATTGAACTTCATCGCCTGCGATGAATAATTGAGTTGCCGGTGTTGCAATGCCAGAGCCACTAAGTTTTTCTTTGCTTTGAAGAGCGAGTTGATCTCTGGTGATGGAAGGATCGCTTTTTAGAGCGATTTCGATGGCTTCTTCCAAGGTAATGATAGGACTTTGTGCTAAGACGTTGGAACAAAAAACTAAGATTAAGCAAGATAGATTTAATGCTATTTTTAACATGTGTGTTATTTAGGTTAGAATAAACGCTATTGATAGTTTTTTATCATTAAAACTGATCTATATTATAACTAGATGAAGGTAGCGAATTTGTAGGAAATAAAATTGAAAGCCCGAAGAGCTTCCACTTTTATGTACCCGAAGCGGGCTACGAGCAATATCTTCGGGATAAATAGAACGGTTATCCTTTAAGAATGAACGTCAAAAACAAAGCATTTGTTCCTAGTAATGGTTATGCTAAATCATCAGGTAGATTAAAAGTTTTTAAGGTATCAGATAGAATATCATCACCAGAAAGATCGACTACAAATTTTTGTGTAAACGTATCATCCCTGCCGAGTGTATAGTACAAGTAATCGACATCTTTTGGTCGGAAAAGAATGAGCAAATCGATAAACATATTGTAGGCAGCTTTCGTTTTTGAAAGGCTCGTTTTAGAACTATTGTTTTTTAAATCGGCATTCCCGATCGCAGCAAATTTGGAACAATCAATTAGGTCACCATTATTATTGATATAATTTTTTCCAGCAAATACTTGACAACCAGCAGACCAGGTTCCAGATGTTCCTTGGCCTGCACCAGTCCAATGAATATTAATCGTATTGTTCGGTGAATTGTCAATCCCTTTTGAAAGGATATCTGCATCCGTTAGTTTATCATCATTATCTCGATCTCTAAAAACTAAGACGCCATTGCTATATGGATTCAAGCCTTGGTAAACCTTACTTTGATTTGCCTGCGACCGATTATGCCAGCCAAATCTAAACTTATGTTGACCTTCAACAAGGAAGGCTTCGTCTTTTCTATTTTTTGCTTTGTAGTTAGGATCAGTCGATCCCCAGAATTTAAAAACCATTCCGTCGATCAAGAGAATAAATAGATCGTCATTTTGACGCAAACGGTTCTTGTCTCTTTCTTCTTCTTTTCTTCGAATACCAATTAGATGAATTTGGTTTCCATCAGTTTTCCAATCATCAATACTTAGTGTATCGACTTTATTACTTCCTAGTTCAGCAACCTTTGCATTGACTTTATCTAAAATGAGATGCGGATTACTTTGATAATGATTTCTAGCTTGATCCATTAAGTGAATCCATTTATTGTATTCTGCACTATGTTGACCTCGTTTCCAAGCCGTCGCTGTTTTATGTCCTTCCACCCAACGTTTGATATGTTTCCACCCAGTTTTGCCGATGACGCCATCTGGTATACCAATATTCGAATCTTTGTCAATGGTTCGTACATACTCTTGAAATAATCGAACGCCAGCTTGTGTGGTATAATCGAAAATGCCATCGAGATTACTATCCGCTGGAAGAAAACCAGCGTCTCGCAAAAAGCCTTGTAAAACAGCGACCGGATTGCCTTTGACCTCTTGTGGATCTACCCAGTCGACTAAATCACTATGACGGAATTTTTTAAATTTAACGCCTTCAGGAATGCCGCTCATTCTTTGATGGTAAATCTTTAAAAGCGTTGTAATTTTTGCCCGATCAACTCCCGTATCATAACAACCTAAAAACAAGGTCGCTGTGGGAGCTGTAAAATTTACTGCTTCCTTTACAATAGGTTTTTCAACTTTTGGTGGAGTAGTAGTAGGAGAAGTTTTTGTCGTCGTTTTCGGACTAGATTGTTGCTTTACACTAGAATTTGAAGTGTTGGTCGACGTGGATGTAGGCTTAGTCTTTCTTTTTTTTTCGCCAAAGAGCGATTTAAAAAATTCAATAATTTTTTGGAACATTTTCATTGGTTTTAAGGGTGAAAATTAATTTGAAGTTTTATAATAATACAATTTACATAATTAAACAAATCTATATACGATAGTTTACACCAGGGGGGGTATTTGCCAGCCATTGCGCATGGCTTTTGAAGAAAAGGGGTAAAAGTAGAGATAGTCTTTGAACTGGCTTCATATCTGCTGAAACAAGCCAAGAAGAATATTTTGAAATGGATAGAAGAATGAAGAAGGTAGTTTCGAGAAAAAGCTAAAAATATGGATATAGGTATCATCCAGATTGGTGGAGTGAGTAATACAATAAAAAAGAAAAAGCCTGACAATCAAATGATCGTCAGGCTTTAATACATTAGGGCAAAGTGGGACAAGCCATCAGGACGAGAATCCATATGAGAGATATGAGATCGTGCGAGGACAGGGAACAGATGTTACAAATAACAACATCTTACAGAAGAGAGCTAAGAAAAAGATGATTACTCAAAAGATGGTTTTGCATCTTATTAGAGTATTAGAAGCGAAAGGCGAAACAGAAAGAGCCAAACCTTATTGGAATGCATACTATTGCCAAAACAATTTGGTTATTAGTAATGGAAAGACTTACGGTAAGTATTGTAAAACTCGGTTTTGTACCGTTTGTCTAAGTATCAGAAAGGCAAAAATAATGAATGATTATTTACCAACCATAAGTGAATGGAAAGATACGCATTTTGTAACCCTTACCGTGAAAGCAGTAAAAGAGAACAAACTGTCATTTATGATTGATAAAGT
>CAKZUK010000166.1 GCA_937921775.1 uncultured Saprospiraceae bacterium | reverse complement strand
ATCGTTCTGTCTTTCTTTTCGATTTTTGTGATATAGTGTGGGTAGACGGAGGAGAAGGTCATTTTTGCAATACGCTCATCATGATGTTTTGTGCTTTTCATGTTCATTCGATTTTATTATTTTGTCATTACTGTTTCAGGAATAGAGAAATAATTTTTCGTATTTTCTTCAATTATATTTTTTAAATTTTCCAAATTTTCATCTTCTTGCTTCTTCATTGCGCTTTTCATAAAAGAAAGAATAGACTTAGCAATTATACCGTTTCCGGAAGTCGATGTTGTCGTCTTGATTGTCGTTTTTCCATTTTCTTCAACCATAGTCATCAAATATTGTATGTCCATGAAATCCATGGTAAAGGTCAAGTCAAGTAATTCGTTTGGTCTAATTCTATTTATGGTTTCTTGCATATTCAATTTATCTCCATTTTCTTCTATGTAGATGTTAGAAACAGCGCCTACAGTATTTTCAGTGCCGCTAACTAGCTCTGTGCTTTTAAAACCTTTTATCCATTTTGGTAAGTTTGATTTATCGGACATGACGGCCCATGATTCCTGAGCAGCTTTGTCTACGATGATTTGACTTTCGCAAGATATAGAAGGTGTTAAAAGTCCTTTCGCGATGAAAATTATTGCTAGTAGAAGGACGAGACCAAGCAGGTATTTTAAAAATTTCATAATTGATGTTTTTATGTGTGATTTATTAAACAGATGGTCAAAATTATGTTTGTTACTATCGTTGTGTAATGGGCAATACTGCCTGTTTTCTTTGTTGAAGGAGGGGATTATTAAGGCTGTAACGGTTGGGCTAGGCGAAATGAATGGATGGCCGATTTTCCTTTTAATTTGTCAAGGATAAACATGACTATCGAAAGATAGTAAATATATTTCATAGGATGAAAATATCTATTAGAGATTTGGTAGTTTTAATTTAATTTAATTTAGAAATCCACCTCCTTTGGAGGTGGTCATGTTCTGAGAGCTTTGCATTCATGTCCTCATAATTGCGAGCTGTGTGGATAGTATAGTTATGAGGGCAATGCCATTGAAATCGGAAGAACCTTGTTGAGAAATAAATCGCGATTGAAAAAATGAAGGAGCACATTGAGAATGACTTGAATACTTACATTTTTGATAAAAAAAACTTAACTTGGATCTAAGTTGAGAATATACTTGTTGCTTAAGAATAGCTTAGGGCACTTACTGGGCTTATTAAACCAATCATATCTAAAAAGTATTTATGCCAAACCCTTACGAAGACTTGTTTAATAATCCGAATAAGGAACCGGATAATGAAAGTAAGCAAGAAGCATTTGATCCACTGGAATCTTCAGAAGATGAATTGCCGGTTGATCAAAAAGAACCATTAGATGAAGTATTGGAATGTGTTAATTTGTTTAGAAAAAAAGCAGAAACCTTTTCCAAATTATTAAGTGCTACTAAAGCGGTCGATCATAAAGTCATCAATAATATTGCAAGATTATTCTTAGTATCTAAAGATAAGTATGATCAACAATCTCTTGTTGGTGAAAAAAAATACCATAACTTACTACGGAGTAAATTCACGGCGATTGTACAACCTATGAAGGAACTGGCAAGCATCCATTTGGATACTGTTAAGCAGTTTAATAGGGACATCGATAAAAGCTATTATTCTGTTGAGAAATTGGATAGAGAGGTCAAGATGGAAAAGTCGCAGGCAGTGGATGGGATTAATCTCCAAAGGCAGATTTTAGCAGATGCGGCGGATGATTTACAAACGCTAGAGTCAGCTCTTGTGGACACCGAAAAGCGGATTAAAAACTACGTTGATGTAGGAGGAGTTAATAATATATCAGCCTCAGAGATCGTCTTACTTAAATCGGATAGAGAGGGGCTTACATTGGGTCGCGATTTTCAATTTGATTATTCTTTTTTCAAAATAAATATGATTGATAAAACGGCCATCAGCTTAGGGGTTTATTTAAAAGAAACAACCGCTCAATATCTGGGTAAATTAATGACTGCTTTTGAAATTAAATAAGCAGCTGCTCAAATTTGTCTTTACAATAGCTTGAAATGAATATTGGATGCATACATCCGACTCATTCAGTTAAAAAACCTTCACCCTTACTTTATTCATATCATCTCTATTTGTTAAAGCAAATAGGGAATTACTTTGTTTTCCATCGATTTAAAGGTAACATTACATAACAAGCAGTTTTATGCTGTTTAGTTTTAAGTACATAAATTGTGGAGCGATTTTTTGAGCGTATAATCAGCAGTTTCTTAGATACTAAAGTAGGTCTAGTTGATGATTTTCTGAATGAAGATCTATCCAGTAAGCTTAAAGAAAACTTATTATCGCTTCTGCTTAGTAAACAGTTTAAAGCTGCTGGAATTGGAAACAATTCAAAGTTTATCACCAGCAAATCAATTCGAAGTGATGTTATTTATTGGCTTGACCGCAAGCATGATAATATTCATGAAAATTCTTTCTTTGACCAAATGGATGAGTTTGTAAAATATCTTAATCTGACTTGTTATGCAGGTATCACAGGATATGAATTTCATTATGCTTATTATGAAAAAGGGAGCTCGTACAAAAGGCATCTTGATCAATTTAAAGACAATCAAAGTAGAGCTTATTCTATGATTATGTATTTAAATAGCGAATGGATTCCAACAGATGGAGGTGAATTGTGTATTTATCATGAGAATGTTTCTCAAATTATTTCTCCATTAAATGGCAAATGTGTGTTTTTTAAAAGTAGTGAACTTGAGCATGAAGTCTTACTCAGTCATAAGCCTCGGATGAGTATTACTGGTTGGCTTAAAACGAATTGATCATTACTTGGTTCTAACAATTTCAGTTACAGAAAGAGATTTATGATAGTTATTTTTTAACTTAATCATCTTCGCATTTTCCTCCAACAAACTCTTCAATTACTTTATATAGTACATCTGACCATATTGACTTTCTAGTATAAATTCCAGCCGGTCCATGACCATCATTGGGAACAATCCATAGGTATGAATTTGGTATAGACTGATAAGTTGTAACTGGAATTGAATAAAATGTTTGTGCGCATACAACATTGTATGCACACAAACATTGAAGAATTAATTAGTCTCGCTCTGGAGACATATAATTATATACCAAACCTGCTAGAATAGCTCCGACTATCGGTGCTACCCAGAACAGCCATAACTGCCCTAAAGCCCAATCGCCACTAGCAAATATTGCCTGACTTGTACTTCTTGCTGGATTGACAGAAGTATTAGTAACTGGTATACTAATCAAGTGAATTAATGTTAATCCCAAACCAATAGCTAGACCTGCAAAACCAGCAGGAGCCTTTGAATGGGTAGCTCCTAGGATAATGATTAGGAACATAAAGGTCATTGCAACTTCGGTAACAAGCGCTGAGACCATGCTGTAACCGTCGGGAGAATGTGCACCATAACCGTTTGCTGCAAAGCCACCTGGTTCAAAACCGGCTTTCCCAGATGCGATAAGGTAAAGGACACTCGCTCCTGCAATTCCACCTAGTACTTGTGCTCCGATGTAGGGGAGTAGGTCTTTTTTGTCAAAACGACCACCTACAAAGAGTCCAATGGATACGGCTGGATTAAGGTGACATCCTGAGATGTGACCAATAGCATATGCCATGGAGACTACGGTTAGACCAAAGGCAATGGCTACACCTACGAATCCGATTCCTAATTCAGGGTAAGCGGCTGCCAGTACGGCTGATCCACAACCACCTAATACTAACCAGAATGTTCCGATAAATTCTGCAACTAGTTTTTTCATATTTGTTTTGTTTTAAAAAAATTAAAAAAATGTTTGTCTTAATTTTTTATAGTTGGTTTAGTCTTGTCTTTAGTTTGGTATAGGGGCTTATTGCTTGACTGGCAGGAGGAATTGCTAGCTAGCTCAAGCTTTGTATGTTTCAGATGGGGATATAATTAAATCTGGCTAGCCTTGACTTATTTGTCAGATTTGCTCGTTTGAATTGTTGTGGGATTATGAAATACACTGCTCTATTCTTGAGCTTAAAATACCCTTGTTTTGGGCTTTGGTAGGTTTATTAGTCGGTCAATATAGGAGTATTTTTCATATTTTATAGAAAATGGGGAAAGAAAAGCAGATTCGGATTTCATCTTATTGCTTGTTTACCTTAGCTAAAGCTGGATCTTTCATCTAGTGTATCTATTCAGATTTTCGTGTAAAGTATTATTGTTTTCTGCGATTGGATAGAGCTGGGCTTTGTCTTGAGATAGTTTTTGAAGGTCGCTATTGGTGATGCAGGCGGATAGGTTTAAGATTAAAAAGAGAGAAAGGATTGAACTTTTCATTATTGTTGTAATCTGGAGATCTAAATATACAAATAAGTTGTGAGGTTGACCCTTAATTGTTTTTTGGAGTCGGTCTTAAGCCTTGAAGACTATTAGGAATAGAGTAGGCTTTTAGCTGGAAACTTGCTTTGCTTAAGGTAAAATTCATCAGTGTACTTAGCTTGTCAAATAGACTAAAAACAAGGATTCCTCACACCTATGGACAGCATGAGGAATCGTCATAAAAAGGCCAATCTGAGTTTAACTCAAAAAAGCATATTCGTTGTTAAGCTAACTTAATCTCGATCAGCATATCCAGATGGAGCATAAGTAAGTCCAAGACTGAATTGACTAAAATATCCTTCCTCTCCAGGGTTGACAAGCACGCCGAATTCAGGGCGGATGATGAAATTCTCAATTAGTTTGACACCAAGACCAATGTTTACAGCCAGTGTTGTTTCTATTTCACTTTCGAAAGGTATTAATACTTTGAAAGAAGGGTTGATGTCAAATTTGTCATTGATAGGAAAGGTTCCGATAATAGTCGGATGAATTTGCCAAGTCTTCGAACTGTTTTCAACATCGCTTCCAAAAGCGAAGCCAAGGGGCAGATAACCTGAAAGTCTGTCTTTAATGAAACTGAACTTGGGTCCAATACCAATTACACTTACTTGAGCGTCAGCATCATTGCTTACCCAAACGTATGCATATCTGAGTCGTACATCAACACGATCACTTACACCATAAGAAGCTTGGATTCCAACATGGTTTTGAATCTTGAAGGTTGACTTTTCTTCGGTATCTCTAAAGCTTACAGATGAATAGCTTGCAGTTGCGTCTACATTATTTTTACCAACGGTTCGTGCATCTTGCATTTCGGAAAAGATTGGAGCGCAACCATTGATAAGTAGGACCAAG
>CAKZUK010000165.1 GCA_937921775.1 uncultured Saprospiraceae bacterium | reverse complement strand
GCTCCTGGTGGAAAAGCTTTAGAAGATGCTTTGCCTGAGATCATTGCTTCAACCACTACCCGGCAAATGGATCCGATCAATTTTAGACGAAACGGGAAACCATTTCAGGAAGATATTATTGCAGCCGATTCTATGTTTCTCAACTTGTTTAACTACGAATTACTTGCTGGTGACCCGACCAATCTTTTGAGCGAACCTCATAGTATTGTTTTGACAGAATCACATGCTAAGAAGTATTTTAATAGCGGTGACGCTGTGGGCCAAACCATTGAATTTTTATCGTATGGAGGCAGCAACAAATCCTTTAAAGTCACAGGTGTGATTGCGAATCCTCCAGAAAATACGCATTACAAATTCAACATCCTAATGTCACTGAGTACCGTTCGGGAACGTATAGAGCGAGATGGCTGGAATGGCAACAATTACTACACCTATGTTTTGCTGGATGAGAAAGCTGACTTCGCTACGGTTGACAGTAAACTACTCGCTTTATCAAAAAAACTAATTGACGAAGATGGCGAAGATCGTTTTAATTTGCA
The DNA here is from genome assembly GCA_937921775.1 of uncultured Saprospiraceae bacterium. GTDB lineage: Bacteria > Bacteroidota > Bacteroidia > Chitinophagales > Saprospiraceae > CALGLS01. Next base: position 2,468 of record CAKZUK010000165.1, on the reverse strand, counting down.
AGCGATTACTGACATTCATTTATTATCTGACATGTCATTCGAACCCGGAGTTCATGGAAGTGCACAATCAGTTAACTTCCTATTTATTATTTCTATTTTTATTCTTGTCATTGCTTGGATCAATTACATCAACCTTTCTACTGCCCGTGCGGTAGAGCGTGCGAAGGAAGTCGGCATGCGAAAGGTGGTGGGTGCGCATAAGATGCAATTGGTCGCTCAATTTTTTACGGAGTCGATGTTGGTCAACTTTTTGGGAATGTTGTTGGCTGTGTTCTTGACACATTTAGCACTTCCATCTTTTAACCAGCTCGTTGGCAAAACGATTTTGGCAAACATTTTTAGTAGCCCATTATTTCTTAAAAACCTGTTGATCTTTTTTGTGATTGGAACGGTTGTCACTGGAATTTACCCTGCCATTGTTTTATCATCATTCAAACCTATTTCAACCTTAAAAGGAAGTTTTGGCAAAACGAAACATGGCGTTTGGCTTAGAAAAAATTTAGTTGTTTTTCAATTCGCAGCTTCTTTCGCTTTGATTGCTGGAACTATGGTTGTCTACCAACAACTTCAATACATGATGAATAAAGAAATGGGTATGAAAACCGAGCAAGTACTCAGTTTCAATAATCCAGAATACGACGGGGAAGACAACAAGCAATTTAGAAGTAAATACAAATCTTTCCAACAAGCACTCGAACAATTAAACAGTGTAGAAAAGGTCGGATCTATTTCCAATCTTCCGGGAGGAAATAGCAGTGATATCAATTCTACTAGCGGTGAATTTAGAATCGCTGGTATCACCGAAGATCCCGTCAGAGCTACGCTTTACCTCAACTTTATAGATGATCAAGTCGTAGATGCTTTAGGACTAAATTTAATTGCAGGTAGAAATTTCAATTTCGAAATGAATAGCGATTCCAGTTGCATACTCATCAATATGGCCATGCTAAAACTCATGAACATTCCAGATGCAGAATCAGCTTTAGGTAAGCATTTAAAAAACAAAGGTAATTTCAATTTCAAAATCGTAGGTGTGCTCGGCGACTTTAATCGATCCACGCTAAAGACTCAAGTGGAACCCACCTTCTTTATACCTCGAAAAGCATCTCAACACAGTATTGCTAAACTGGCTAGCAAGGATCCTAAATCCGCGATTGCACAAATTGAAAAAACGTATTTAGAGTTCTTTCCCAGCTCATCTTTTAATCCTGTTTTTCTGGATCAAAAATTCGATAAATTATATGCGGAAGACAAACGATTTGGATCGGTATTTACTGTTTTTTCATTCCTCACCATTTTTGTTGCCATCATGGGATTGTTTGGCCTAGCAGCCTTCATGTCTCTGCAGCGCACCAAAGAAATTGGCATTCGAAAAGTACTGGGTGCCTCTATTCTTCAAATCATTGTGCTCTTTTTCAAGGACTTTGTTTGGCTGGTTGCGATTGGCTTATTCATTGGTGCCCCACTCATTTATTTCGGTATGACCCAATGGCTCAATGGCTATGCTTTCAGGATTGATTTTCCTTGGTGGTCTATGCTTGTCGCGATGAGTGTCCTGATCTTAATTTCATTTTTAACCGTCAGTTTGCATTCTTTTAAAGTGGCTCGGATGAACCCCGTGGAGAGTATTAAGACGGAGTAGGAGAAGACGGAATTTTTCCCTCTAACGTATATCTCGCGATTGAGGGAAAATTTCCGGCTTCCGGCTTCGGACTTCCGTCTATTTTTTAACAAAAAAATACGTAACCAATGAATACGACCAATATCAAGCTAATATGGAGAAACCTCCTAAAAAACACCAGCATCACAGCGATCAATATTTTTGGATTGTCAGTAAGCTTGGCCGTTTGTACACTCATCGTATTGTTCCTTCAATTCGAATACAGTTTTGACAAATCCAATCCGCAACATGACGATATTTATCGATTAACGACAACTTTCAAATACCCTAATTCTCCGGAGCGACCAACGGCAATGGCAGCTGCGCCAATGGGGCCGTATCTACAACGGGAGAGCGTCGACATTGAGGACTATGTTCGCATTTTGATTGACAATGAAAATTTTCTTTGTCGAGCTAATGGAAAAGAAAAAGTGATAGAAAAAAGTATCCAAGCTGATTCATCCTTTTTCTCTTTTTTCAATTTCCCCTTACTGCATGGAGATTCGAAGACAGCGTTCTACCATATAGACAACATAATTCTCACTCGCCCTGTCAGCGAACAGCTTTATGGCAATGAAAATCCGGTAGGTAGTCTTTTGGAATATAGTTACGCTGTTGATGCAGGAAAAGACACAACTGTTCAGTACACTATTGCAGGAGTTTTCGATCATCTCCCAATCAACAGTCATCTTCAGTTTGATGCCTTGACACCACTTGACAACCGACGTTTTCCTGATGGAAATCCCAATAGTAGCTGGCACGGCGTCGTAGCTAATACGTATTTTAAACTTCGCTCTTCAGCAAAAGA
>CAKZUK010000164.1 GCA_937921775.1 uncultured Saprospiraceae bacterium | reverse complement strand
GTATGCGCCTTCCGAGCAAACTGGCCTATCGGCACCAAAACATTCGCCTCCGGAAAATAAGTCGCCACACAACGAGTAGGAATACTATAAGGTACCACCATGAATTTCGGAGACATCCGCTCTACCCCATCATGAAAGTTATACAAATCAACATAATCACCTTTCTTCAAGCCGTCAGCTAGCATATCTTTTTCATTCATCATAACAACTCGACGACCATTGGCGATGCCGCGATAACGATCATTATTATCATAAATCGTTGTATTAAACTGATCATGGCTACGCAGTGTTGTCATCAAATATTCTCCTTCTTTTAATGGATTGGGAGCAACAGGAACAACAGTCATTTGAGCTTTGCCATTAGTCGTTGTAAAGTTCCGTTCGCGCGGTCCATTTGGCAAGTAAAATCCGCCTTCTCGACGTACCCGACGATTGTAATCCTCAAATCCAGGAATACAAAACTCTATCTCTTCACGTATGAGGTCGTAGTTCTGAATCATCTCTGTCCAGTTTACTTCGCTTCTACCTCCCAAAGTAGCCACTGCTAGCCGTGCAACAATATCTGGTTCACTAATCAAATGTTCGGACGCAGGTTTCAACACTCCTTTGGACTGATGTACAATTCCCATTGAGTTTTCTACTGTTACAAACTGCTCTCCAGAAGACTGTACATCCTTTTCAGTACGTCCACGACAAGGCAATATAATACCAGTTGTTCCGGTCACCAAATGATTGCGATTTGGCTTAGTGCTCACCATTACTGTCAACTTGCAATTGCGCATAGCATCTGCCGTGTATTCCGTATCAGGTGCAGCCAACAACATATTTCCACCCATTGCAAAAAAGACTTTCACCTTCTTAGCATGCATAGCTTTGATTGCACTTACAGCATCATATCCATCTTCTGTTGGTGGTTCAAACTTGAAACGTTCTTTTAGCTTTGCGCCAAAAGCTGGTTTTAGTTTTTCCCAAATCCCCATAGTTCGATCACCTTGCACATTACTATGCCCACGTACAGGACAGGCACCAGCGCCAGGAATACCGATACTACCTCGTAGCAGAAGTAGGTTGGCGATTTCACGAATGTTATCTACTCCATTTTCATGCTGAGTAATTCCCATCGCCCAGCAAATAATCATTTTTTGATTCGACTGAATCAATTCTGCTGCTTTTTTAATATCCGCTACTTCTATCCCGCAATCTTCAGCTAAGGCACTTACGTTTTGCTTTCGCAAATCATCAATCAATGCAGCATAACCTTCTGTATATTCGTTGATAAACTCATGGTCAAAAACAGTTCCTGGCGCTGCATCTTCCATATCCAACAACTCACGCATAATTGCTTTCAACAAAGCAACGTCAGCGTTGACCCGAACTTGCAAAAATAAGTCACAAAGATTGGTAGGTGATCCGATCCAGCCCGATAATTCTTGCGGATTTTTAAACTTATTTAAACCCGTTTCTGGTAAAGGATTAATAGAGATTATTTTTCCGCCTCGACGTTTTGTTTTCTGTAAAGCTGACATCATTCTCGGATGGTTGGTTCCTGGATTTTGACCAATCACAATCACCAAATCAGCTACATAAAAATCTTCCAGCTTCACCGTTCCTTTTCCAATTCCAATCGTTTCACTCAAACCAACGCCTGAAGTTTCGTGGCACATGTTGGAGCAGTCCGGTAAGTTGTTTGTACCAAACTGCCGAATAAATAATTGATATAGAAAAGCCGCTTCATTACTGGTTCGTCCAGAAGTATAAAATACTGCTTCGTTTGGATCATCCACAGCGTTTAACTCAGTTGCAATATGATCAAAAGCAGCTTCCCAAGAGATGGGTTCGTAATGTGTTCCTCCCGGCTTCAACATCATCGGATGTGTAATACGACCTGCCTTTCCTAATTTTTGCTCTGACCAAGTAGACATTTCAGCGATGCTGTTCTTCGCCCAAAAACTGAGATCAGCTCTGCGAGATGTCCCCTCTTCTGCTACTGCCTTCGCTCCATTTTCACAATACTCTGCAAAGCCAGATCGATCTTCCGGTTTTGGGTCAGGCCAAGCACAACTTGGACAGTCAAAGCCTTTGGTCTGATTCAAATTCATGAACGACTTGGTACAATTAAGCACTGACATTTCGCTATAACCTTTCTTCAAAGAAGATACTACGGCTGTGACACCTGCAGCTACTTCTGCTGGTTGGCCTAGCTTAATTACTTCATCATCTATTGGGAGAGTTGGTTTATTCTTACTCATTGTTTTCTTTTATAGCGAGTCAAAGTTTAGCAATTGCTCCAATGATTCGATTCGCTCAAACTCAATTTTTATCCTATAAACTTATAGATCACGTCCTTCGATGTTTCAAGCATCGATGTCTCTTATATATCTATATAATTGCTCAACACCTTAAAAACGAAAAGCTATCTCATCTAATTATTCGGTGCACCATCATCAAGCCAACATTGAATTTTATCCAATTCTTCATCTGTAAGAGTCTCAGGTCCAGTAGTATTCTCTGGTGGCATTGTTTTTTCTTCAACAACACGAGTCATGAAAGCACCTCCGTCAACTCGTTGTTTTATTTCCTCGTACATGGTATAATCTCCTGTGGCAAAACCATCAACGTGACAACCTTCTATAGCACAAGTCGCTTCCATAATCGGAACGATGTCTGTAGAGTATTTTACATCAAGGGTTTCACATGCATCAGGCCCTGGTCCTGGATCTGGTTCTGGATCATCTTCATCTTTACCACAGGCAAATATGCCAAGGCAAAAGGCGAATAGACACAATAGAAGGAATGACTTATTGTTAAATCGAATTTGCTTTTTCATGTTATATTTTTTTTATGTGTTTATACGAATGTAATTAAGTCTTGTTGTCGTTCGTAACGAAATCTAATATAGGTAAGATTTCTTAACATTTGAAGGTAGAAGACGGATTTTAGAAGGTAATTATTGCTCTGCCGAAGAAAGGCGACATTGGATTGTCTAATTTTTGTCTTTTGAGTGGACAAAATTGAGGATTAAAACTTGAGATTGAACTTGCTAAGCTGTGCCATTTTGCATTAATTGAGCTGGGTAATATCGAAAACTTTTCTTCTTAACTCAATTCAGCAATCACTGGCCATTCTAGCGAAATGTCTGTGCGGCTGACCAGACGAATACATTTCTAGTCAGCCGCACAGACCTAGCGATATTTAGAGGAAAAGCTTATTAATGGCGATCACGGCGACGACGCTCATCGTCATCCTCTCGCTGCGGTATTTTCTTACCGGTATTAAAATTCAGGAAATTGTAGGTGAACTTCAGCATCACATAGCGTTGCAGTACATTATTCTGCACATCTTCGATGTACACGTCCGTAATATTTCTGCTAACTCTTCGGTTCTGATTCAAGAGATCAAAAACAGAAAGGGTCAATTCACCACGTTGATTTTTGAAGAGCTTTTTCCCAATACCTGCCGTCCACAAAAAGTAGTCCTCATTAAAGTCGTCGGACAAACCATTGTAAAACTGATGTGCAATTTCAGAACGCAATATAATACCTCCTGGCAAGATCCACCCCAAACGAAATTTAGAATTTTGACTTAGGTATCTTGTATCTGTGGCCGATTCCAATGTATTATTTACATCACTGATGCTCGAACGAGTACTGATGGTAAAGTCAACTTTGTCAGAAATATTACTGGCGAAAGTCAAGCCTATTCCATAAGTTGCATTGTTGGAATAATTAAGGGCATCATCTAACAAACCGGGTGTTCGCGTATAATTTGCCGAAAGGTCAAGATTGAAATTCACTTTTACTTTTGGTAATGGGACACCATAGGTTAGGAAGGTGCGTAGATTTCTGTAGCCATTTAAATTAACTGGTCGCGTCAATTGTGCTCCAGGCAAAATATCGAGGTCTTCAAAAATCGGGTTATCGCTTCTCGACAAGTAAGTAGCCGTTCCTACATAATCATTGGTAAAACTTCCATTGATCATAAAATAAAAAACATTGGCCTTGTCTGTATTGGTCTTGGAATAGCGAAAATTGATTCGGTGCTCGACTGATTGATCCAAGGCTGGATTACCGATAGATAACTGAAGTGGATTGCTATTATCTAGCACATTTTGCAATTGCTCAACGGAAGGCGACTGTGTACTACTTCTGTAGAAGAAACGCAAATTAGCCATTTTGCTAAAGCGGTACCTAAACATTGCCATTGGTAATACGCTATAATAGCGTCGAGTGATTTGATCTTCAATTGGAAAAGTCAAATCACTTTTCAAATCAGCAATCTGGAAAAATGCACGTACCATAATATTTAGGTCACGACCTTTATTATAACGATAGCCACCTCCCATTTGGTTGGTGAGATAGGTATTCGTAAACACACTACTGAGTTGTTCGTTCAACAAACTATGTTCTTCTCCCCCACCCTCAGGCAATTCGAAGGTCTCCTGATCCGATTCATCCTTCCTTAGCGTATTTCTGTAATCAACTGACAACTGCGAACGCTCACCAATTGGCTCTGTATATGAGAACCGAGAAGAGACAGACCATCCTTTAGACAACAAATCAGCTACCTGGTCAATCGTATCTTCAACGGTCATATCTCTCAATTGGAAATAATCTTCGGAGTACAAATCACTATCTCCTTTTTTGTCATTGTAGCTGGTACCTAAACTTAAGGAAGTCGTCCGGCCTCTTTTTGCAAAACGGTGACGAAAGCTTAAGGAATTATTGAAATCAATTCCGGATAGTTGGGAGTTGAATTTATTGTCGGTTCGGTTGAGTAAGGTCTCTGCGGTATTGGTTTCTCCATAAGTCGAGGAGAAGCCATCGTTTTGTTGAAAGCTCAAACTTGGTCGAATGGAGAGCGTGTTCACAGAATCGATTTTCCAGTTCAAGCGCATGTTGATGCGGTGATTGAGATTCTTAGATGTTGAAAAATTTGATTCGTCGTAAATTTCACTCCCTTCGTTTGTATCCAAATAAGTTCGTTTCAGGTCTTCGGTCTCATCTACATCGGTCCAATTGAAGAAGTAACTTCCGCTTAGATCTACCTTCTCTCCAAGTTTATCGGAATAGTTGACTCCAAATGCGTTTGTTGATGCAATTCCATTTTGTGTATTTACTAAAAAGTCATTGCTTGAACTACCAAATCCACCGCGACTTCCACCACGTCCTCCGCCTCTACCTCCACGGCCTCCTCTACCTCTACGCCCTCCACCTCCAACGACACCTAGTAAATCTTCGGAAGCAAAGTTTTGAATATTGACATTATTGGATTGACCAATTATAGAGATTCTTCTGTCTCCATCAAAGATGCTCATGTTCCCACCTGCATCGTATTTATTATCATAGCCGTAACCAGCATAGACTTTACCAAACTGTCCGACTCGCATATTTTTTCTGGTGATGATGTTGATGGTCTTAGTTGTTTCGCCATCAGCGAAACCAGAAAACTGTGCTTGTTCACTTTGCTGATCAAAGACTTGAATTTTAGAAATCACTTCTGCAGGTAAGTTGCGAAGCGCTGCAGTGGGATCGTTTCCAAAAAATGGTTTTCCATCTACAAGTACTTGCTTTACATCCTCGCCTTGCGCCTGTACCTTTCCTCCATCGATGATGACACCTGGCATTTTTTCGAGGAGCTGTTCAGCATTTGCGTCTGCTAAGGTTTTGAAAGCGTCTGCATTATATTGAGTGGTATCTCCAAGTTGTTGGGCGAGTGGTAATTTTTCTGTGACTTGCACTTCATTCAAGTCTAGTGAACCTTCTTTCAAACGAGTGGTTCCCATATTTACAGAAGCATTCACGGTCACTTCTTTTACTAAATCGGCATATCCGAGATAAGTAAATTTTAGTTTGTAACCACCCTGCTCTATATTTTTCAATTCATAATTTCCGCTGGCATCGGTCGCTGTTGTTTTCACCTCTTCATTCCAAGGGTATAATAAGGTGACATAAGCACCGACTAAGGCTTCGCCTTGCTTGTCATTCAAAACCTGACCTGAAATTGAAAAATCCTGTGCCAGCAGGTTGAGGCTACAGAAGAGGAAAAGTATTGGTAATATTTTTTTCATAAGGGAGGTGGGTTGGACAATTTAAAGCCACTTTAACAGAGCAATAGCAGAGCTCCTCGAAAGAAGCTCTGCTATTTATAATTTCAGAAGTTATTTTTAGTTGTTTTCTATTTCGCCTTCATCTTGTTCTTGCTGCTTATTCTCGGCTTTTTGTTCTTTATTTTTTTTGCCTTTTCTTTTCTTTCCACCTCTTTTACCTCGCTCACCTCTTTCGCCTCTTCTGCTGTTTCGGTTAGCTTCTACTTTTTCAAGTCGAGTCATTTGATCTGAAGTAAGAATGACTTTTAGTTGATCATTTCGCTCAGCTTGAATTTTCTGAGACATAGCACGCATGCTATTACGCATAGCCTCACGGTCTCCGTCGGGATCCATATTTTCACGTGCAGCCTTTCTGCTTTCAGAAGTCAACTTAGCGTATTTGAGATTGATCTCAGCTACCTTTTTCACTTGAGCTGTAGATAAAGTAAGCGAATCAGTCATCATTTGCGTTTGGCGCTCAGCCGTTTCTTCAGGGTTTCCTCCTCGTCCACCACGTTGTGCCTCAAGACTGGAGAAAGAAGCCACGATCAATATCGCTACTAAAAGGATTAATTTTACTGTAATTTTCATATTGTAATTAGTTTAATTGAATAAGGTTTGAAGAAGTGAAGATATTAAGCTTTGAAAGAGCCCGCGATCGTATACGTTAAATGGCCCTTCAAAACCCTCATTTCCTATCACTACCAATCCTTGGGTTTATGTAAAAATACCTAATCTATTGAAAAGGCTATATTCTTTAGAAGCTAATCTATTAATTAACTTGCACACTTTTTCTATATTTTTTCTCATTCACCTTTAAAAGCTCTCGATTCAAGGAACCAAGTTTTCCATTCCCTTGTTCTAACACTTTCTATCAAATTACTCCTTGAATTACCAACACATGCTCGCATCTTTATATGACATTCTGATCAAGCCCTATCTGGGCCTTTCCAAAGAGATCTGGATACTCTCTCTGATCACGCTGATCAACCGAACGGGTTCGATGGTAATTGTATTCCTGACACTCTATTTGACTTCCGAATTGAGCTTTAGTTATACGGAGGCGGGTATTGCTATGAGTTTTTATGGAGTTGGCTCTGTAGCTGGCTCTTATATTGGTGGCTGGTTGACAGACCGGGTTGGTTACTACCCTACGATGTTTTGGTCGCTGATTCTTGGAGGTACTACCTTTTTTGGTTTGATGTATGTGCATTCCTTTTATTGGTTTTGTGCGATGATCTTGCTTGCTAGTACCATTATTGATTGCTTTCGACCGGCGAGTATGGCTTCTATTGGGACTTACAGTTCTCCTGAAAATCACAATCGGAGTCTTTCTTTGATTCGTTTGGCGATTAATTTGGGTTTTGGATGCGGAGCAGCTGCTACCGGATTTATTTCTTTTCATTATGGCTACAACTCATTGTTCATTATTGATGGTGTGACTTGTATTGCTGCAGCATTATTAATGAGAGCTATCTTAGTTGAGAAGAAGATGGTCAAACCAAAACAAGAAAAAGGAATTACTCCAGTCAAAAGTAAATCAGCTTATCAGGATAAAAACTTCATGCTTTTTATTGGCACCAAGTGTATTGGAGCCATTGCATTCATGCAATTGTTTTCTGCCTTTCCTGTTTTTGTAAAAGAGGAGTTACACTTTACAGAAGATGAATTTGGACTCTTGATGTTGATGAATGCCATTTTGATTGTATTGCTGGAAATGCCTTTGGTTTATAGTTTGGAGCAGAAATTTAAGCGTATGACCTTAGTCATAGGAGGCTACCTACTTTTCGCATTAGCTTACTTTGCTTTGATTATTCCTGGTTATTGGATCGCGACATTGGCCTTCTTTATTGTTGCAATAAGTATTGGCGAGATCATTGGTTTCCCCTTTAGTAATTCCTTTGCGCTTAGCCGCTCGAGTGAAGATCGCAGAGGAGAATTTATGGGGATGTATAGTATGGCCTTTTCAGTAGCTTTTATTATTGCTCCAATACTAGGAATGTATGTGGCCGAGGAATATGGCTTTACAAGTCTTTGGTGCTTGAGTGGAGTCCTTTGTACGGTTGCCGTGTTTGGTTTTATCTTTATAAAGGGTTTGATTGAGAATGAAGAAATACCTGATGAAGCGGAGCTTGAGATTATTGATGCTCCGATGCATGTGGAGTAAAGGATGGCATGCGAGATAGAATGGGAATACAGACTGAGCTAAAACAGATTTTTTTCGTAGCATGCAAACCAATCTAGTGAGTATCTAAGCCAGTAACATTAAAAACAAAAAAAGTCTTAAAGGATGATTCCCTTAAGGCTTTTTTAGATCAAGTACGTTTTTAGAAAAAAATCCGTCCTAATCCCTGTCTGATCTGGCGTCAAGCCAGGCAGGCGTTCAATCTGTTAGATCCGTGCCCGTCTGGCGAAAAGGCGTCAGGTCGACAGCTTCCCATCCCCGTCAGCAGGCATCCTACTTCTCATTCAAGCTCATACGCATCTTCTTCTCCAAGTCAGCAACTGTATCCTTAAAGATCACATCTGTATCTAAAAGATCTTGTACTGCTTTGCAAGAATAAATCACCGTACTGTGGTCACGACCTCCGAAGTTTTCACCAATGGCCTTGAGTGACTTGTTGGTCAGGTTCTTTGCAAGATACATGGAAAGCTGACGAGCAATTACGATACTACGCTTACGAGTTGCACCTTTTAGTTTTTCAACTGGTACTTCGAAGTGATCAGCAACAAGGTTTTGAATGAAACCAACTGTGATTTCTTTTGACATTTGTGAAACGAAGTTCTTAATCACTTCCTTAGCAAGGTCAATATCAATATCTCTACGGTTGAGTGAAGACTGAGCAACTAATGAAATTAGTACACCTTCTAACTCACGAATATTATTTTTAATGTTGTAGCAAATAAACTCTACTACATCCTGTGGCAATTCCAAACCTTCCTGATTCATCTTCTCTTCGAGAATGGCCATTCTAGTTTCTAAATCTGGAGCTTGTAAGTCAGCAGATAATCCCCATTTGAAACGAGAGATCAAACGCTCTTCCATGCCATCCAAATCTTTAGGTGCTCGGTCAGAAGTTAGAATGATTTGCTTACCTCCTTGGTGCAACTGGTTAAAGATGTGGAAGAAGATCTCCTGTGTCTTCACCTTATTGGCAAGGAATTGAATATCATCTACGATCAAAACATCAATCAGCTGATAGAAGTTGACAAAGTCATTGACCGCATTATTACGAATAGAATCGATGATTTGGTTGGTAAACTTCTCAGACGAAACATAAAGTACCGTCTTAGTAGGATCGCTAGCCAATACATCGTTACCGATTGCTTGACCAAGGTGTGTTTTCCCCAAACCCACATCACCAAAGATTACTAATGGGTTGAAAGCCGTTCCTCCAGGATTTTTGGCAATAGCCTGACCAGCAGAGCGAGCTAACTTATTGCAATCACCTTCGATAAAATTATCAAATGTATAATTAGGGTTGAGTTGAGAGTCTATTTTCAATTTCTTGATACCAGGAATAACAAATGGATTCTTGATACTATCAGAGTCAATGCTTCCTGGAGATGAAATATCTATTTTCTTTTTGCCACTAGCCTTGCCATTATAGTTGCTATTAGTAGCTCCGTTATATTTGTTGCTGTTAGTCTCTGGTTGTTTTGCCATTAGAATTTGATATTCCAAACGGCCACCAGCGCCTAGTTCCTGGCGGATAGTCATTTTGAGTAGAGCCACGTAATGCTCTTCCAACCATTCATAAAAAAACTTATTGGGTACTTGAATAGTTAATGCGTCATTATCAAGCCTTACGGGCTTAATAGGTTCAAACCAGGTTTTGAAACTCTGAGGATTCACATTTCTGCCTATCGTCTGAAGACAGTTATCCCACACGGCAACGCAATCTTTTATCATTCGTCAGATTATTTATAAGCCCAATACTTGTTACCCTCACGTGTAATATTGGACGAGATTAAAACTAATATGTAAAACTAGATATGTGTTGTTCTCAAAAGTATCAGTAGTCAGAGAAAACTGAATTAGCGATCTTTTAAAAAGTGATCATCTAAATTTGCCCTAAACTAAATGGTTAGCTTGTTGATTACCCTTCTTAATCGAGGACTACAAAAATGGGGAAAATTAATTGCATTACAAAATCGAAATCCTAAGGAAACCAAAATAGAGGATTCACAATTATCCTTTCTCATCATTTAAAAAATTTGCACTTTTGTGCGTGGAACATTCAAGAAAAACAGAACGCTATTGAGTATCAAATTATTAAGTATTCGAAACGGACCGTAATCCACAAAAACGATCCTAATATAACATGCTGCAATTCGCTCAATTTAGATTAAAAAAAATGTAACTTTTTTATTATTTCTTAGTTAGCAGTGCACTAATTCTCTGTAAACTACTGATTTTGATGAATCTCCCGTTAATTACCTTAAGCTTTTAATATCTTTTTAATGAAACTTTATGTTCTTTTAATCTAGATATTTTCAAACAACTTCTATAAGTAACTGATCAGAACAATTAACTAAGTCATGAAACTTTTATCTTACAAAACACTTATCACCTGCCTCCTACCCTTTATCATCTTATCTTGTAATAAGCTTCGTGATACTAGATTACAAAAAGTGGAGACCATCCGATTTGCCTCATACAACGTTGCACTTTTCAGAAGCGAACAAGGTCAGCTTGCCAAAGACCTACAATCGGGAGCAGACACTCAAATTAAAAATGTAGCTGCGGTCATCCAACACCTTAAACCTGATGTACTTGGCCTCTTTGAATTCGACTATGATGAAACAGGCCAGCTGCTAAAGGATTTTCAAAACAACTACCTAAGCATTGGTCAACATGGAGAAAAACCCATCACCTACCCCTACCTCATTCAGGTTCCATCCAATACTGGTATTGCAAGTGAGGTTGACTACAATCGTGATGGAAAAGTAGAACTTCCAAACGATGCTTTTGGCTTTGGAAAGTACGAAGGTCAATATGCCTTTGCATTGCTTTCTAAATTTCCGCTTGATGAAAAACAAATACGTTCTTACCAAAAATTCCTTTGGTCTAAGATGCCAAACGCCCGCCAACCTATACTAGCTGACGATACACCTTATTACAGCAAGGAGGCTTGGTCCAAATTTCGATTGTCATCTAAAAATCATATCGACATACCCCTTCAGTTACCTAATGGAAAAACCGTCCACACCATCTTAGCGCATCCTACTCCCCCTGTCTTCGATGGCCCAGAAGATCGCAACGGCCTCCGCAACTACGACGAGATACGCTTGCTCAAAGATTATATCTCCAATGAGACTTATCTTCTTGACGACAACAACAAAAAAGGTGGCTTAAAATCTGGTGAACATTTCGTCATCATGGGCGACCTCAATGCCGACCCACTCGATGGTGACTCTCCTACCGGAGCCATTGATCAACTACTCACATCATCATTAGTTAATCCAATGCCAACTATCGGACCATTGATTCCAAAAAGCAAGGGAGGACAAGGATTTAATCAAAAAAAGGGAGATAAAGGTGATCCTGCGTACGACACCTCATTTTTCGGCAAACGAATAGACTATGTCATTCCCTCCAAAACGATGGAGGTGATCAGCTCTGGCGTATTCTGGCCAGCGGAGGGGGAAGCATTATATAATTTGGTAAAGGAGAAGAAGGCTTCTGATCACTTGTTGATTTGGGTGGATGTGCAGGTGGAATGAAAGAGTGAAAAGTAAAATAAAAAAACTGGAATCCTTGCGCGCACTATTCCTCGAGAATTAGAATGGGAATCTAAATTAGAATGCTCGTCTATCGCGGATCTCCCAAGATAAACGAGCATTCTAGTTTCGACTCTAATTCTAATTCTTAGAGCAATATCCCAGCCTCTCGTTTCACAGCTTCCAATGCCTTATGCAGTGGAGCAACCTCACGTCCTGACGCTTCTTCCAAAAGCATGCGACTGTAGTCACGGCTGTCGGTTTCTGGGTTTGGAATCTCAGCGTATGTCTTATTAATAATATAGACCGTATCATCTCTAGCAATCTTTACGATCTTCCAAAGATTATCAGAAACATAGACTTGCTGAGTGATGTTGTGCTCAAATTCTTTTTGAATAGAAACCAACATAGCCATTCGTAGATGACCAGCAGTCATCCCTTCACCACGAACCCGCAGCATCAAGCTCGGAATTGAGATTCGCTCACAAAACAAGGACAGGCGCTCGTAGGCCTGAAGGCGAAGCGGAGTTGTTGTTCCTTGTTGAGCCTGTTTGATTTCAAGCTGCCGCATGCGGAATTCGTTATCCAAATGCTTCTTTATGAGATAGTAAGCAGTGAAACCAACAATCCCTGCAGGAACCGTGATTTTTAAAAGATCGAGAATAAATTCTACCCAAGCTGGCATATATGAATTAGTTTAGATTTAAAGAGGACATACAAAATGAACAGAATTAGTTAAATATTGTACAGATCAAACATTCCTTTCAATTTAGCGGCAAATTTCCGCAAAAATAAGCGCTAAGCATAACAAAATAGGAAAGAAATAATAAATGATTGGTCTTGTAAACATCTCTATAACGACATATCTTACTGTGAGCCACACCTTTTTTGTAAAAATAAGCCTTAGGTTTAAACCTAAAAGACTTTCAATGCGTTAGATTTTTATGTAAATTTGTAACTAGACAAGTTCAAATGAGCTTCTAAGATAAAAACTCAAAATAAATTAATAGATATCATGAGTGAGACAAAAACAGCAGTAACGCAGCCAATTGGCCTTTCAGAAGGCGCAATTACACAACTAAAGCGTATCAGAACGGAGCAAAATATACCTGCTGAGCATGGACTTCGAGTAGGCGTAAAAGGTGGTGGATGTTCTGGTTTTACCTATATCCTTGGCTTTGATGTAATCAAAGAAGACGATGACACCTTTGACATTGCTGGCCTTAAAGTAGTGATGCAACGCGCCCACGGCATCTATTTGATGGGGATGGAAGTAGATTGGATTGATGGACTTGAGAACCGTGGCTTTACATTCACGAATCCGAATGCTACGGACACTTGTGGTTGTGGAACTTCTTTTTCTGCTTAAGTAATTGGTTTAGCTTTCGCTAAAATTAAATCCCGAATCTTGTTTTTACGAGCTTCGGGATTTTTTTTGACAATACATGAAATATTTATCGTCAGATGAAATATTTGCTAAACTCATTTGGAATCAAGCATTCAACATTTCATTCTCAACTTCATCGACACCTGCGACACTCCTAGGGGGTCGTACCTTAAGTCAAGGGGAAACATCCCTTTCAATAAAATCATACCCTTTTCCTATATTGACCATATTATTTACACCCCTAAATAAAAACTACTATGGCCAACACCTATCGAAAAATTTATCTCCAAATAGTATTCGCTGTAAAAAATAGACAGGCCTTATTGGACAAAAGCTGGAGACATGAAGTATTTAAATACATAGCTGGTATAATCAATCAAAGAGATCATTATTCCTTAGCTGTAAATGGTACAAATGATCATATTCATATTTTTTTCGACTACAAGCCACATGAATTAATTGAGGACCTTGTAAGAGAAATTAAAAAAGCATCAAGTACTTATATTAAAAACAAAAACCTTTCTCCTTTTAAATTTGAATGGCAATCAGGCTATGGTGTTTTCTCTCATGGCTATCGAGAAAAAAGCATTATCATAAACTATGTAATGAATCAAGAAGAACATCATCAAAAAAAATCCTTTCGGAAAGAATACATGGCATTTCTATCGTCTTATAATATCGATTTCAAGGAAGAATATGTTTTTGATTTTTTGGAATAAATTTCTTCAATAAACATTTTTTAATGCTAGGTTGGAATCAAGCATTCGAAAATTTTGTGTAATCCTACGACACCCTAGGGGGTCGCTTACGATGGATCGCCTACATTGACGCGCTGATGCGCTAACATAATTCGACCTCGCTGAGGTCGCTTAGAATGGATCGCCTATATTGACGCGCTGATGCGCTAACATAATTCGACTTCGCTGAGGTCGCTTACGTGACCTCAGCGAGGTCAAACTATGCTAACAAACCACGCAGAAGGCAGTAATTTACGAGCCAATAGGAGCGCACCACAGCTCAAGAGCAAAATCAAGGATCAAAAATTCATCTCTTAAAAATAGAAATCCCGAACTTCGATCACTCGAAATCCGGGATTTCTAATATTTTAAAATTCGGTAAACCAAAAGCTACCAAACAATTTTACATATTTCATCTTAGATCGCATCTATGATAGCGTTCAAAGTAGCACTTGGTCGCATAGATTCTGTAGCTTTTGATGGGCTTGGAGAATAGTAACCTTCAATATCCATAGCCACGCCTTGCACAGTGATTAACTCCTCTACAATTTTTGCTTCGTTGCTCTCCAAAGATGCTGCAATAGGAGCAAATTTAGCTTGTAAGTCTGCATCAGCTGTTTGATTCGCCAACTCTTTTGCCCAATACAAAGCTAGATAAAAATGGCTACCTCTATTGTCTAACTCATTTACTATTCTTGATGGAGACTTCCCATTCTGAAGTAAAGCAACAGTAGCATTATCTAGTGCGTCTGCAATTATCTGTGCTTTAGGATTATTATTCGTCTTAGCTTCATGTTCTAAAGAAACAGCTAAGGCCAGGAACTCACCTAAAGAATCCCATCGTAAATGATTCTCTTCGTTGAACTGTTGAACATGCTTAGGAGCAGAACCACCAGCACCAGTTTCAAACAAACCACCTCCATTCATCAAAGGAACGATAGACAACATCTTTGCACTAGTTCCTAATTCTAAAATTGGGAAAAGGTCAGTGTTATAATCTCTCAAAACATTTCCTGTAACAGAAATGGTATCTTCTCCATCTTTCATTCTTTGGATAGAAACTTTAGTCGCCTCTACAGGAGAAAGGATTCTGATATCTAAACCAGTCGTATCATGATTTGGCAAGTAAGCATTTACTTTTTTAATTAACTGTGCATCATGCGCTCTGTTTTCATCCAACCAAAAGATAGTAGGAACACTAGTTGCTCTTGCTCTGTTAACAGCTAGCTTAACCCAGTCTTGGATAGGCAGGTCTTTTACCTGACACATTCTCCAGATATCACCTTCTTCTACTTCATGCTCAATCAATACGGAGCCTGCATGATCAACCACTTGTACTTTACCAGCAGAAGGAATTTCGAATGTCTTGTCATGTGAACCGTATTCCTCTGCTTTTTGAGCCATCAAACCAACGTTAGGAACAGTCCCCATCGTCGTAGGATCAAAAGCACCATTTGCTTTACAGAAGTCGATTGTCGCTTGGTAGATACCAGCGTAAGAACTATCTGGAATAACCGCTTTCGTATCTTGAGACTTACCTTCTTTGTTCCACATTTGACCAGAGGTTCTAATCATTGCAGGCATTGAAGCATCAATGATCACATCAGATGGTACGTGTAGGTTCGTAATTCCTTTGTCAGAATTAACCATAGCTAGGTCTGGACCTTCAGCCATACATTTTTCTATTTCAGCCTCAACTGCTATCTTAACTGCAGGAGCAAGCTTATGTATATTTCCCACTAAACTTCCAAAACCGTTGTTTACATTAACACCCGCCTCGTCCAATTCTTTTCCAAATTTTTCGAAAACAGATTTGAAAAACACTTTCACAGCGTGGCCAAAAATGATAGGGTCAGAAACCTTCATCATCGTTGCCTTCATGTGTAGTGAGAATAATACACCTTTAGCTTTAGCATCTGCAATTTGTGCTTCAAAGAAAGAAAGCAGTGCTTTTTTGCTCATAAATGTGCCATCAATAATCTCTCCTTCAAGAACAGGTACCGTTTCTTTTAAGACAGTTGTTCCACCAGCACTTACTAATTGTATCTTGACATTTCCCCCTTGAGCAATAGTCACTGATTTTTCGTTGGATGCGAAATCTCCTGATCCCATTGTAGATACATGAGAAGCAGAGTCTGCAGACCATTTACCCATTCGATGTGGGTTTTGTCTTGCATATGCCTTTACAGGCTTAGGAGCTCTTCTATCTGAATTACCTTCTCTTAATACAGGATTTACAGCACTTCCTTTTAGTTTATCGTAAGTTGCTCTTATGCTTTTCTCCTCATCGCTACTAGGGTCGTCAGGAAAACTAGGGATAGCAAATCCATCTCCTTGCAATTCTGCAATAGTCATTTTAAGTTGAGGAATAGAAGCGGAAATATTCGGTAACTTAATGATGTTTGCTTCTGGCTTTTTAACCAATTCACCCAACTCCGCCAATGCATCAACGACTCGCTGTTCTGGATTTAGGTAAGTAGGAAAGCTAGCAAGGATTCTTCCTGCAAGGGAAATATCTTTTGTTTCTACTTCGACTCCACATTGCTTGGCAAATCCTTGAACAATTGGCAAAAGAGATCGTGTAGCCAAAGCAGGTGCTTCATCAGTATGTGTATAATAAATCTTAGACGACATATTTTATTTATTTAAAAACTTATTTATTAAAACCAAAAAATTGACTATTAACTGCATTTGATACTCATATCTTATGCTGCTTAGATAACTGGTTGATACCATCTCATTCAACAAAAGGGATAATCGGATCGTTTGATACGTCTCAAGACTCCGCCTTTTATTGCTATTTTTGTTCCACTTAGTGTGTACTATATAGTATAGTTTTGAAAAAATTCGCACAAATGTAATTAATTACTAAAAGATAACAAGTTATTTTTACGTTAGAATTGCAATTGCGCCTTGAATCACATTAGCCAAAACGCAAGATATTTATACAAGTTTCATCCATTTACAAGACCTGACAAACAGGCAATTAAATTTACAATTGTGAAAAATATACTTTTCTTAGTCCCTCTTTTTCTAGTTTTAGCTTGTAAAACCAAACAAGCTGCCACTACAAGCGACAATCAGCCTCAAAGCGAAACCTGCCAAACCAAAGCAATTGTCATCGATATGAGCAAACTTGACGGCTGTCAATTTTTGCTACAAGTCGAAAATGGCGAAAAATGGTTAGCCCTAGAAATCTCTGATTCTGATTTCAAATTTCAGGACAAACAGGCCATCCTTTTCGATTACGAAGAAGTAACTGATTACATGAGTGTTTGTATGGCAGAAAATAAAGGTGTCAACATTACCTGCATAAAAGAACTATCAAAGCCATCCAATTTACCTCTAGCCTGTACTGAAGTTCCAAATATTCTCAAAACAAGCTGGATTCAAAAAGTAATCCGCGAGAAAAAAGTCTGGAAAATTACACAGTATAAAGACAATTCTGAGTTTGTCTACCTATTTAAAACAAATTCAAAAAGCTATCTTTACGACTGCAAAGGGAAGTCGATTTGCGAGCTCAGCAAAAACACCGAAAACGATTGCACTAAAAAAATAAAAACCCTAAACAACGAATACGTAATCTGGGTCCAAAACAGTTAAGTAATGGCTGCATAGCACGAAAGACTTACGCACCATAACATGGGACAGCGTCCCATGAAAAAACAAGTCATGCAAGAACAAGAACAAGAAAGAGAAGAAGTAAAAGTAGAAAAAGCACTACGTCCAAAAGACCTAACAGAGTTCAGCGGTCAACCTAAGATCGTTGAAAACCTAAAAGTCTTCATTGGTGCTGCTAAGCTCAGAGGGGAAGCCTTGGATCATGTACTCCTGCACGGACCTCCCGGACTAGGAAAAACAACCCTGTCCCATATTATATCCAACGAACTCGGCGCAGAATTGAAATTAACCTCTGGGCCTGTACTAGAAAAACCTGGCGACCTAGCTGGCCTCCTCACCAATCTCGACGAAGGTGATGTACTCTTCATTGATGAGATTCACCGACTCAACACGGTAGTCGAAGAATACCTATACTCTGCAATGGAAGATTACCGCATCGACATTATGATCGATAGCGGTCCCAACGCAAGAAGCATACAAATCAATCTCAATCCATTCACCCTTATCGGAGCCACTACCCGAATGGGATTACTTACCGCTCCTATGCGCGCCCGATTTGGCATCAATTGCCATCTAGACTATTACGATATTCCTGTACTCGAAAAAATAATAAAACGCTCTTCCAACATTCTAGATATTCCAATCGATAAGGCTGGTGCACTCGAAATCGCGAGGAGAAGTCGAGGTACTCCTCGTATTGCCAACGCATTGCTTCGTCGTATCCGTGACTTCGCACAAATGAAAGGAGACGGTACCATCAAACTCGAAATCGCAAAGTATGGTCTCGAAGCTCTCAACGTTGATGGAAGCGGACTCGATGAAATGGATAACAAGATACTCTCTACCATCATTCACAAATTCAAAGGCGGCCCCGTTGGATTAAACACCATTGCAACGGCAGTAGCTGAAGAAGCTGGAACCATTGAAGAAGTTCATGAACCTTTTCTTATCATGGAAGGTTATATTCAACGTACGCCGCGTGGAAGAGAAGCTACTGAGAAGGCTTATAAGCATTTGGGAGTGGTCCCTCCTGCTTCTAGTGGGAAGTTGTTTTAGGGTGAGATATATCTAATTTAAATAAGCGAGCCCGAACTTTGAGATTAAAGTTCGGGCTTGCTTATAAGTGAAGTTGTTTAAAGTTATTTTATTAAAACGACCTTACCTATTTCATTTTCACCATTAATTATAAGTTGATAAAAGTAGGTACCAACTGGATAATCTGAAGTGTTTATTCTATGCTCTTGTTGTCCTGCTTCCAGCTTGTATGAAGCGATTACATTTCCTTTAAGGTTGGACAAACTAAGTTCTGTATTACTACTCAATGGTTCGTCAAATCGGAAAGTAATCCAGTCATTTGCAGGATTAGGGTATGTTGTAATACTGCTTTCCTTATTTTTAGATAAATCAACATTTCCTTGCTCACTGTTTTGAGTAGCTCCTGTTAAATCTACAGGTATATCGTAAGAATAATCGTAGAAAAAGTCGAGTATTCCTTGCGCCTGTGCTGTCGGAAAACCAGCCTCCGCTTCAGCAATATTTGTTAATTCAACTATTTCTGTGCTATCCAACTCTGCCCAGCTTCTACCCGCTGTGATTAATTGCATTTGCAATGTCTTAATAGCATTGAATTGATTGTATTTCTCTAAGTCAGAGGCTCCAAAATTCCAGATACTGCCAATATTCGCAATATAGGCAGCTGCTATATCCAAACTCCCCTCTGCGATATACGTTTCCGCTATGGCTAATTCCGATTCAATCTTGCCTTTTCGTTGCAACCAGGTACGAATGTCAGCATAGTCAGTAGATAAGGTATCTGTCAAAGTACTCTTCAATGCTTTTCCAGCTAAATAATTCATCGTAGCTTTTCTCGCTGAAATTTCACCTTCTATTTCTGAACGGCTTAAAAATAGCTCGCTCGCAAGCTCCAACGAATTGAGATAAGATGAAGATAGAGGAGCTGCACTATTTGCGATGTAATCAAATAGGGTTGCATTCCTCAATTCCACCGGATTTGCAGCTAAGACATCATGCCGTTGCTCATCTGTCAATAAACCGGAGCGATCTACAACTGCTTCTAATGCTCCACGTGAAAAGTAAGGTGAGGTTGATAATAAATCCGTGGTTAGCTCCTTAGAAGTGCCTCCCCAATTATTTATTTTATTGATCATAGCTTGCGTATCTCCGTCATCGATACTTGTAGTTAACTGCTGTAAAAAGTTGTTTACCTCATTTCGATGGCCCGCATAATCTGTAGTTAGGTCGTTCATTTCAGTTGGACTTAAAACCAGCATTACATCTCCATCGGTAAAATTATCAGGGCAAGTATTTGCATTCACTGCATTTGGGTTGGCATAGGTATTCAGTAGATTAACAGTTGGCACGTCCTCTCCTTGCGTATGCCAATAAACAACCGGATTGGCTGAGGATAAATTTCTAAAGTCACTATATAAATGACTGAAGGTATTTCCTGCACTTCGGATTGCGTTACCCGTTGGTGAGGAAGGCATCATCCCCTGATTGGTGGCAATACCGTGCTCATCTGCGCAGATATGGCATCATAAAATCCAGAAAACTCATTTCGATCCCATACCTGACAGGGACCATTTGGAGGACTAACATTACAAATTATTAGACGTATGATACAATAATCGCGTGTCATTATTTCTTAAACTTCCTATTGCAAAGCCTCCTATTGGTGAGAAAGACAATTCAAATAATTCCACATCTAAAGCCCCAACAACCCCACCAAGACCATCATTCTCTGATAAGTCTATAACCGTGTAATTAACGCTACCATCATTGCTTGGAAGTCTGCCCGAATAAATTATATAATATTGACAGGTGCTACCTGGAACAGGAACAATCATTATTTCAGGCCCACTCTCTGCGTACACCATTGAAGTCAAAAGTGAAGTAATTACATTCCCATATTGGTTGTAAACCACCATGAATTTATCAACATATAAAAGCATTGTCCCATCCACTCCATAAATTCCATTAGTAGCTCCAGGTGTTGTTACTTGTGCCCCCGGGCCGTCTAAACTTATCATATTTTCCACAATTGGTGGATCCACTGTAAAATCAATTTGACGGGTATCTAAATACCATTTTTTTAATTGTGTTTGTTGCGCATTGCCAACATAAGCAAAGCAAATTATCGTTAAGCTTAAGACATAGCTCAGGCCGTTGAAGAAGAAACATTTTCTTTTCATGATTTTAGTTTTAAAAAAAGGTTATTAAAAAATATTTACTGCAGTAGAATCATTTTGTTAAAGGTTTTGAAGTCTGGACTTATCTGTTGAATAAAATATATTCCTTTTGGAAAAGCCGACAAATCGACTTGAAGTGTATTGGTTTTGCCTGAAACCTTCGTCGTATTTATGGGCCACTTTCGTCCAGTAACATCTACAAGGTTCCATCGAATTTCGAATGGAGATTCAGAACTAGAACTAATATTAACCAGACCACTCGTGGGATTAGGATACAAATCAAAAGCAGTTGCTTCATTTGCCAAAACAGGAGGCACAACGCTTACTAAGCTCCCTTCATCATTCGTTTTTATAAGATAAGCACAGGAAAAACAACCACTGCTCTTGCTCCCAGAAAGGGCTAAGCCATTATCAGACGTTTTGATCATGGACCAAATATTATCATCTTCACCCCCTAAGCGTTTTTTCCAAAGAACATCACCATTCACATCAATTTTTTGGACTTGAATTTTCCCATAAATTTCTTTGTCATTGTAATTATATCCTGCCAAATAAAATCATCCCCCTGACGCACCATGACCAATGCGGTTTCTTCGCTTTCACCTTCCCCCAGATGTACTTTTGTCCAAATCGTATCTCCTTCACTATCCAGTTTTAAGAGATATAGATCATTGGCCAAATAAGTATTAAAACTAGCCGTACCGGCCAGCACCATTAGCTCTCCCGTAGAAGGTTACCTTTACATCCTGAGCATTCTCACTGTTCTCCCAGCCATAGCTTTTAGCCCAAATCAGATTTCCCATAGAATCTGTTTTTACTATCAAGGCATCACTTTGTGCTCCAGGTACTTCTTTAGCTCCTACGAGAATAAAACTACCATCATCTAATACCTCAAATTTGGTCGCCGTATCATGAACTTCAGAATCCCCTATAATACTTTCCCATAAAATCTCTCCCATATCGTTCATATTAAACAGATAGATATCTGCTTTCGCATCCAGATTATGGCTCCGAAGTATGGCCAAAACTTGATAGGTACCATCATCCATTAGCTTTACATCAAGCCCAGTATCAGTAGAAGTGCCATTTCCAAAAGTGCGTGTCCAAAGCGTATCTCCCAGCATATCTGTTCATACTACAAACAACTTATTTTGGGTACCTATCACCTCTTCTCCTGAAGTATTTCCTACGAACAAATAACCCCCATCCAGAGTTTGACAGACCGATCGAGCTATATTCTCATAAGGGCCTCCATAAAACTGATGCCACTCTTCGTTGCCCAAGCTATCTGTCTTGGTCATAAATACTCTTGTTTGCCCTATCGTAATACCTTGTTCTCCGACCAAAATATAGCCGCCATCTGCTGTTTGTTTTACATCAGTTGCAGCTTCTGAAAAATCATAGTTATAGTTTTTTTCAAAGACCGTTATTTGTCCTTGAACTAAGGTTGGATAGGATACCCAGACTGAGGTAAAAATCAAAAAGGCGAGATAGTTTGTTAATTTCATATTCAGTTTTTTAAAGTAATTCGCTTACAGCAGCGTAATGAGCTTATGTAAATATAGTGCAAAAAAAAACTAACATTAGTTAAAAAATACATATTAATTTTAACATTTATATTGTTAGAGACTCATGGGGTAGCTGCACAATTTATATAACATTATTCGTACAAACACTAAGCGTTTGTTTTTTTTTAACGGTTTATCTTAATTATTTTTTGATGCCGTTTCTATCTTTTAAAAGTAAAATTCATCTGGATTTTGGTTTTAAAACTTCAGTCTGATATTTTTTATTTTTTGGACCGAGCTGAAGCCCGGGAACCGAAACACATCTTAGTCGGAATTCGAACAATATAGCGTCGACTTTAAAACAAGTATGATGGGACATCATACTTATTTTTATACTGATTTGTTTAATTTTCGTTTTCCATCTCCAAAGTGCCTTTAATTTAATCATTTTTTGAAAAAATTGAAGTATGACATTTGTGTCATACGATAATTTTGACGTACTTTTTGTTAAGTGTGACAAAACAGTCGTACTACGAATAAAGCATACTTCAGTAAAATGAACTATAAATGAAAAACACAATAAGACCACCAGTATACGGAGGCAACTTTCTATTTAGAGAAGTTTTTTAATGCTTGGCATAAGACGAACAGAGAAAAATTCATCCTGATGGAGCCATCACCATACAGACCATCATCGAATAGTCCGGCCAATAATAAGCCAGACCTCCTCCATCTAAGACCTACTAATTTTACCTAAAAAATAAACTCAATGTCTTGAATTAAACTTTAAAGGGATAATTCAAGAAAAAACCAACCATATATACCTCAAAAGACGTATATTAAGGTATAAAGTAAACTTACTCTTCAAGCATATGAAAACAAAACCTCTACACATACTCACTTTCTTGAGTATCTTCCTCTTTATCAACTACTTACATGGTCAACACGATCATTCCCACTCAGTGGATTATGAAGAGGAAATGCTATACGTAGAGAACCGTGGACAATGGCATCCAAATGTCTTCTTCCGAACATCTTTGGGTGATTTAAACGGGCTTTTCCTGGAGAACAAAAGTTTTACTTACCTCTTTCACAATGCTGATGATTCTCATCTGATACACGACACTTATTACACTCGACCTGCTGGATCTCCAATTTATGTAAGAGCACATGCCTATAAAGTCAATTTTCTAAATGCACTTGACGCAAACATTCAAGGTACAGGCAAACAAGTCTTGATTCACAATTATTTTCATGGCAATGACCAAAGCAAATGGGCTTCCAATTGTGAGATTTTTAACAAGATCGTTTATGAAAATATATATGAACACATCAACCTTGAAGCATATTCTGAAAACAGAAATTTCAAATACGACTTTGTAGTAAACCCAGGTGCAGCTATCACAGATATTCAATTAGAGTATGAAGGAGTGGAAGGTTTGCACCTAAAAGACGGTCACCTAATCATCCCTACTTCTGTAGATACCATAACCGAATTCAAACCTTATGCTTATCAGATTATCGGTGGCGAAAAGCAAGAGGTCGCTTGTAATTACATTTTACAAAACAATATACTTTCATTCGAGTTTCCAGAAGCTTATGACCAAAGTAAAACCTTAGTCATTGACCCAACGGTAATTGCCGCAACACTTACAGGAACCGTTTCGAACAAAAATTTTGGGCACACCGCCACTTTTGACAATAGCGGTAATATTTACACCGGTGGTATCTCATTCGGACCTGGCTATCCTAGCACAAGCGGTGCATTTCAAGAAAATTATGCTGGAGGTCCCACGGATATTTGTATTAGCAAATACAATCCAACAGGCACTCAAATGCTCTACGCAACTTATATCGGGGGAGGCTCTGATGATTTTCCACATAGTATCGTAGCTGATTTTAGTGGCCAGTTGTATATATATGGCACTAGCATGTCCATTGACTACCCTACCACTACCAATGCATTGCAATCTACTCACGGAGGGCAATTCGATATTATCGTTACCAAGCTTAATCCCACCGGCTCAGCATTGGTTGGTTCCACTTATGTTGGTGGTGTTGGTATAGATGGACAAAACACAGCCACGCTTTACGACAATTATGGCGATCGCTATCGAGGCGAAATCATTCTAGACGCACAGGGCAATCCTTATGTCTCTTCTAATTCGCAATCTTTTGATTTCCCAACGACCTCCAACGCTTACGATCAAACCTATAATTCAAATGCCGCTAATGGGGCTACACCGGCACAAGATGCGGTCATCTTCAAGCTCAACAGCGATCTATCTACCATGTTCTGGGGAACCTTCCTAGGTGGCGATGATACGGATACCGGAGCTGGACTTCGACTAGATGACTTTAATAATGTTTATGTAACTGGGATTGCTGGCGCTGATAATTTCCCAACCACTCCTGGCACTGTGTATCCTAATTTCCAAGGTGGGGCTGAAGACGCTTATGTAGCCAAAATTTCAGCAGATGGTAGTAGCCTCTTAAGGTCTACTTTCTGGGGAACGAATGAAGTGGATCACGGAATGTTTTTAGATATTGATGAATTTGGAAATGTACATATTTATGGCCAAACTAAAGGCGACCTACCTGTTCAGCCAGCAGGCACCTATTTTGCAACTGCTGGTAGTCAACAATTCCTAACAGCCTTTGACAAAGATTTAAGTACTGTAGTTTACTCAACAGTAATTGGCTTGGGGCCAACCAATCTAAACGAATGGGATTTTGCACCTGTCGCTTTTATGGTAGACAAATGCAATCATATTTATTTCTCTGGTTACTATGCCTCTCCCGGATTACCAATCTCCGCTGATGCCATTAGTAGCCAAGGCAATGTTTTTTATCTTGGCGTTTTAGAACCTTATGCAAGCGCTCTTTCTTATGGAACATATTACGGTGCTTCGGATCACGTAGATGGAGGGACCAGTCGTTTTGACAAAAGTGGAACAGTTTACCAAGGCGTGTGTTCTTGCAATCAAGGCGGTGTCAACAATATATTGAACACCACTCCTGATGCTTGGGCTACTACTCAAACAACGGCCTGTGATGTTGGTGTTTTTAAAATTGATTTCGATATCGAAACAGTTACAGCTGCGGCACAAGCATTACCTGGTACTAGCGGATGCGCTCCCTTCGATGTCAACTTTATATACACTGGCCAAGACGCTACTTCTTGGGAATGGGACTTTGATGACAACAGTCCTATCTCCAATTTAGAAGATCCTTCTCATACTTTCGCAAACGATGGAACCTACACCGTTCGACTCATCGCCAATTCAGAAAACACCTGTAACATCACAGATACCTTCTACATTCAAATTGATGTATTAGAAAATGAAAACACCGCTCAGAACGTACCTCTTTGCACCGGATCAGAAACGGTCTATCTCGATGCCTCCGTCACCAACGGTACCTATGTTTGGCAAGATGGCTCAACTTCATCTTTGTATAGTGTGAATGAACCTGGAGTTTACTGGGTAGAAGTTTCCATTCCAGGTTGTTCTAAGGTGGATACCTTTTATGTTATCCCTGCTTCCGATGTAATGGCCAACCTTGGCAACGACATACAAATCTGTGATCAAGCTTCAGTATCCATTAATGGCAACACTCCTGGAGCAAGTATATACGAATGGTCAACTGGCTCAAACACCAATTCCATCAACGTCACTAGCAGTGGTTCTTATTGGCTTAACATCACAGACGATGTAGGCTGTGTCACCTCAGATACTATTGATGTTATGATTGGAGTCACTCCCAACATCGAATTAGGACAGTTCGATATTCTATGTGCTGGTGAATCCCTCACCCTCGATCCGAATCCCGACAACAATGATGTTAGCTATCTTTGGCAAGACCAATCTACAGAATCAACCTTGCTTGTAACTGGGCCTGGTACTTACTCAGTCACTGTATCCAATAACGGCTGTCCAAATACCGATCAGGTAAGCATTGAATATTACGAAATCCCGGAGATTGATTACAATACTAGTAATATTGTCTGTGCCGGAGAGTGTAACGGATTTATAGAATCAACGATCATAAATACTGCAGGCCCATTGACTTTTGAATGGAATACAGGCAGTACGGCACAAAGCCTGACTGACCTTTGTCAAGGCGATTACTCACTTACCATCACTGATCAATACGGATGTACTTACGAAGAGTTTTTTGAAATTCTAGAACCAGATCCATTAGCTTACGAATTGGATTTCGGTCCCGTTATTTGCTTTGGAGAAGGCAATGGTTTTATAGAAATCACAAGCATCAGTGGTGGCTTCCCACCTTATTCATTTACTTTGAATGGCGGTCAGCCAACAGGAGGTCTTTTACTAGATGGTTTGTCAGGAGGAACTTACGAGTTGATTGTTTCTGATGTAGGAGGTTGTTCCTTGACGGAAACAATTCAAATTTACGAACCTCCATTCATTCATATTTTTGCTGGTGATGATCGCCGAATTGAGTTGGGAGATACCGTCCATGTCAATGGTTTTGTTTTTCCATCACAAGATCAGCTTATAAGCTGGGACCCTCTTGATTATTTCTGGGGATGTGAAAATTGCCCAGAACCTGAGGTGCAACCCATACAAACGATCAGTTATATACTTACAGTAGAAGATTCCATTACTGGCTGCTTAAAAATGGACACCGTGTTAATACAAGTCGACAAGGTCCGAAAGATATATATCCCAAATGCTTTCTCTCCCAACGGAGATGGTGTCAACGATTATTTTATGATCTATAGTGGCCCTGGAGTTAGTCAGGTACTTTCGTTCAAAATTTATGATCGTTGGGGTGAACAATTATTTCAACAATTAAACTTCCAACCAAATGATCGCACTTATGGTTGGGATGGTACATTTAAAGGCCAAGACATGAACAATGCGGTCTTTGTCTATGTAGCAGAAGTCGCCTTCATTGACGGAGTCAAAATATTATATTCCGGCGATGTGACCTTACTGCGCTAGAGCGATCAGTTTTTCCTTCCTTAGTTATCCAATCAATCTGTACGAATCATGTCAGAAACGGTAGACCTTTGCCTATCTGCCAAATATTAAACAAATAGCTAAAATGATGCTGTAGACTCATCATTTTTCATTAATTTCACTTAAAGCTAGTTTACATAAAATTAACCCTTTATTACTAAGTACTCTTTAACATAAATTTATTTAATTTTTGAATGTTCTTTTTTAGCGATGACTTCTTCCAAATTCTCTCAAATAGCTAAGGCTATTCTTACAAATATTGGAATCGTTCTCATTAAAAAATAAATGCATTCAAGTTCTTAATTAACTTATATTACAGAGTACTAAGTGGGTATAAAATTTCTTTTTCTACAGCAGGCTATACGCTCGCAACAGTTTGCAAACCAATTTCCGCATCTAGTGGGAATCAAAATTTTGAATTTCGATATAACCGAAATCTAAGACATTGCAACTACCATCGAAACTGAAATTGTCATTTTCGGCTATGCCGCAATGTGAATATCTGCTTAAAACTAAAACCGTCTTTGTTGCTATGAAAAGAATCAACTTACGATCAACGACCCTCCTGTTGGCTATTTACTTTTTTGCCAGCTCATCATTACTCCTTGCACAAACCCTTGAATCCCCGTCCTCACATCCGCAATGTGATCACGACCATGGACATAACGCAGGAGGTAAAATTCAATTTATTGAAAATCAAAATCAGTGGGACTCCAACATACGTTTTGCTGCTCCCCTAGGTGGTCTCAATCAGGTTTTCCTGGAAGACAATACATTTACCTACATGATCTTTTCTAAAGAGCAGACGGATGAATTACATGATATAACTAAAGAATCACAAGAAATCCGTAATCAACATATGGTCAAGGGACATGCTTATAAGGTTCATTTTCTAAATGCACAAACTCCTGAATTTACCGGTAGCGACAGAAGGTCAGGTTACAACAATTACTATCTCGGAAATGATCCAGCAAAATGGGCTTCACAGGTTCCTGTTTACCAAAAGGTTATTTATGAAAATCTGTATGAAGGTATACAACTTGCGACTTACAGTGCTGACGGCTACTTCAAATACGACTTCATTGTTGCAGCAAATGCTGACCCAAGTCAAATTGAATTAGAATACGAAGGCACTAACGGAGTTTCACTAGAAGAAGGTAATCTTATCATCAAAACTTCAGTAGACAATATTGTAGAGCTTAAGCCATATGTCTATCAAATGGTTGATGGAAAAGAAGAACAGGTTGCGACAAACTATCAACTCGACAACAATATATTGACTTTTGATTTTCCGGAAGGTTATGATGCTCAACTTCCTCTTGTAATTGATCCAACCGTAATTGGAGCAACGCTATCAGGTACCGTTGGCGTATCGAACTATGGCCATACAGCCACCTTTGACAATGCAGGAAACATCTATGCAGGCGGTATCTCATTTGGTACTGGCTATCCAACTACAACTGGCGCATTCCAAATGAACTTCGCAGGAGGTGGAACAGACATGGCCTTGAGTAAATATACTCCCGATGCGAGTCAACTTGTCTATGCAACCTACATCGGTGGATCAAGTGGTGACTACCCACATAGTACTATCGTTGATTACAATGGTCAACTTTGCGTTTATGGATCTTCGACTTCTATAGATTTCCCAACAACTACCAATGCCGTACAAACTACCAATGGAGGTAGTACTGATATTGTCATCACTAAACTAAACGCTGACGGAACGGCTTTAGTTGGTTCTACCTACATTGGTGGATCTGATGGAGATGGGCGTAACTCATCTTTTGGTAACAACAACTATGGTGATACCTACAGAGGTGAAATAGTGATCGACGATCAAGGGAATATTTATATTGCTTCTTGTACCTCCTCAAATGATTTTCCAGTCACTCCCAATGCTTTTCAATCTGACTTAAATACAGGAGGAACAGCTTTCACCGATCAAGACGGCGTTGTTCTAAAATTGAATAGTGATTTATCCACTTTATTCTGGTCAACTTATCTGGGAGGAAGTGATGCTGACAATTGTTTAAATCTTCGGGTTGCTGATTTTGGAGAAGTATATGTAACGGGTTTTGCAGGAGCAGATAACTTTCCGATGCCTCCTGGAGGTGTCATGGATACTTGGCCAGGTGGTGAGGAGTCAGGATTTGTAGTCAAACTATCGGCTGATGGTTCTGCCATCTCAAAAGGAACCTTTTGGGGATCAAATGATGGTGATGAACACAGTTACTTTTTAGATATTGATGAAAACAATACCGTACATATTTTTGGTCAAACAACCGGCACGATTGATGTGACTCCTGATACTTATTTTCAAAATGAAGGGAGCCGTCAGTTCATTGCTGGATTCAGTCCTGACCTCAACAACTTGGTTTATTCTACGGTAATTGGTAACGGCCCTGGAGGCTTCAGTGCCGATTTAGTACCCGTAGCTTTTATGGTGGATAAATGCAATGGTATTTATTTTGCTGGTTATAATGCATTAGATGGCTTACCTCTTACCCCAGACGCGATTGATACGAATGGTAATAGTTTTTACGTCGGCGTTCTTGAACCCAATGCTGAAGGTTTGATATTTGGTACTTACTATGGCGATGCCAATCACGTAGATGGTGGCACCTCACGATTCGATAAAGCGGGTCGGGTATACCAAGCCGTTTGCTCTGGATCAGGTTCTTCAATGAACACTACCCCTACTGCCTATGCTACAGGTCAAAGTAGTGGCTGGGATATCGGCGTTTTCAAAATTGACTTTGATATTGAAACGGTTACGGCTACAGCTTTAGCAGAACCATCTACTAGTGGTTGTGCACCATTTACAGTTGACTTTATTTACACAGGACAAGATGCAGAAACTATTTTATGGGATTTTGGAACAGGTGTAACCAGTGACTCATTTGATGTTACACATACTTTCACTGAGCCAGGTACTTATCTTATTACACAAATTGTGAACGCAGCAAACACTTGTAATCTGACTGATACTTTTTACTTACAAATTGATGTATTTGGCAACTCCAGTTCTCTAATAGACACTGCTTTTTGTCAAGGACAAGTTGATTTATTCCTCGATGTATCAGCAGCCAATGCTTCCTACGAATGGCAGGATGGTAGTAGCGGTGCCACCTATCAAGTGATATCAACAGGTATATATTGGGTTGATATAAGTATTGTTGGTTGTACTCGGAGAGATTCCTTTAATGTAGGTTCTACCACTCCGATCTCCGTTGACCTCGGTCAAGATCAATCCTTATGCGATATTCTAGATTACACCATTGATGCAAGCAATCCTTTTGCGATCAGTTATCAATGGCAGGATGGTTCCAATAGTTCCTCCTTTTATATTAATGAAACAGGTGACTATTGGGTGCTATTGACAGATAGTGTGGGTTGTCAGGCAAGCGATACGGTTTCGCTCATTTTTTCAGAAACGCCTGAAATAGAACTTGGAACTGATGTTACCATTTGTGATGGAGACGATACGGTGTTAAATGCTAGCACTACTGGTGCTACTTATACTTGGCAAGACGGCTCCACTGATTCTACCTTAACGGTTTCCAACGCAGGAATTTATTCCGTTATCGTAGACGTAGAAGGTTGTACTGATGAAGATCAGATTGAAGTTTTCACAGCTATGTCTACACCAATTGATATAGGAACTTTTAATACGCTTTGTGATGTACCTGCACTTACCTTGGATGTAAGCCTCGTTGGCGCCAATGGATACGAATGGAGCAATGGAGATACTGGACCTACCACCTCCGTTTCTACTTCTGGTAATTACAGTGTTACAGTTTACGACAGTAACAACTGCATGAGTACAGATGATGTTGATTTGCTTTTTAGCACAACTCCAGTTATTAACTTTAATGACACTACCATTTGTGAAGGTGCTACGGTTACTTACAATGTGAATATTCCGAATGGTGTATATACTTGGCAAGATGGTTCCAATGATCCTTTCTTTACCGTTACCGAAACAGGAACTTATACTGTTCTTGTAGACAATAATGGTTGTGAAGCTAGTGAGAGTGTATTTGTAAATTACGCCCTCAACCCTGGTGTTGAGTTTGAGACAACGGACGTACTTTGTGCCGACGATACAAATGGTGAAATTGCAACTGTTTTTGCTACAGGTGGCAACCAACTTGATTTTGTGTGGGATATTGGAAGTACCGATCCTGATGTTGATAATCTTGCACCTGGCCCATACGATGTTACGATTACCAATGAATGGAATTGTATTTATGAAGAGACCGTTATTATCAACTCTCCTCCTCCAATTATTTATGAAACGGAAAAAGAGGATGTAGAATGTCCTGGTGATGCTGATGGATGGATTGTTGTTGGTAATGTAAGCGGGGGAATATCACCATATCTTTATGGATTTGCTGGTGAAGAGTTAACGGAAGATCCAATTCTACGTGATATCCCTGGCGGAGACTATGAGCTTATTGTTCAAGATGAAAATGGATGTACAGTCAGCCAGTTGGTCAATATTTATGAGCCTCCTTCAATTATAGTGGATGCCGGAGTGAATAAATATGTGAAGCTAGGTGATAGTACTCAGATTGATGGATCTATCGCACCAACAACATTCAATCAGCTCATTGAGTGGACTCCATATGATTCTTTAAACTGCTTCAATTGCATTCAACCTTGGGCTGGTCCGTATTACACAACCACTTATGCATTGACTGTTCACGACACGATTACAGGCTGTACCTTACGAGACACGATGACGGTCTTTGTTGAAAAACCTAAAAACGTATTTATTCCAAATGCCTTTTCTCCTAACGATGATGAGCAGAATGATATCTTCTTTATCAACACGGATCTTTCTGCGGTGAAAGTCAACTATTTACGTGTCTTTGATCGATGGGGCGAAATACTTTTTGAGGATATAGATTTTCCACCCAATGATCCGACTTATGGTTATGATGGTAAACTAGGAGGAAAATATTTAAATCCTCAGGTTCTCATTTACATTGCTGAGATTGAATTTATTGATGGAGATGTGAAGACGTATCAGGGGGATGTTACTTTGATGCGCTAGGGGTTTAGCTCGGACTGCGCTTCGACTATAATCAGTTAAAAAGATCGGTAAACGAAATGTTTACCGATCTTTTTCTATATCATCAATTCAGTATTATATCTCAACTTGGCAATCTATGAGAGGCAACCAAATCGATACATTATGCATAAGTATTTTATGTAGGTAATTTACAAAATATATGATTGTCCAGAATTTCCCATATTGGTATTTGGGGATGGATTATCTCGTTAAAAATCAGTAAATTTACCTACACTCGGATTTTACTACTTCAAAAACTAAGAACTTCAATTGCTATGAAAATAACCTACCTTAAATTAACCATGCTTATCATGCTGTTTATCAGCTCTTTAGCTGCCAATGCACAAGAAATAACGAGTCAAACTCAATCTCATAATCATCAACATGATAGCTTTCTAAAACAAGCAAATCCTAATCCGGATGGTAGCTTGCAATTCATTGAAAATCAAAATCAATGGAATAGCAATATCAAATTTGCCAGTAGTTTAGGGGGATTAAGCTACCTTTTTCTTGAAGATCGTACGCTGACTTATATGCTTTATGCAAAAGAGCAAACCAATGAGCTGCACGATATTATCAAAGAATCTGCTGAAATTCGAGAAGCACACATGGTTCCTGGTCATGCCTACAAAGTACATTTTCTAGATGCTTTGGAAGCAACTTTTAGTGGTCACGGGCAGCGTTCTGGCTATAACAATTATTTTCTTGGTAATGATCCTGTAAAATGGGCTTCCAATGTTCCCGTTTACCGAAAGGTAAATTATGAAAACCTGTATGAAGGTGTAGACCTCTCCGCATATAGTTCCAAAGGAAATTTCAAATATGATTTTATTGTTGCACCAAATGCAGATGCTAGTCAGATTCAATTGATGTACGAAGGTGCCGATGCACTTTACTTAAAAGAGGGAAATCTAGTTATTGAGACTTCGGTGGAAACCGTAACAGAATTAAAACCTTATGCTTATCAAATTATTGATGGGAAGGAAAGCGTTGTGGCTTGCCAATATGTTTTGACAGGAGATGTATTGAGTTTTAATTTTCCGGAAGGATATCAAGACAACTTAGCGCTAATCATTGACCCTACCGTCATAGGAGCAAC
Organism: uncultured Saprospiraceae bacterium; assembly: GCA_937921775.1. Classification (GTDB taxonomy): domain Bacteria; phylum Bacteroidota; class Bacteroidia; order Chitinophagales; family Saprospiraceae; genus CALGLS01. Next base: position 7,297 of record CAKZUK010000164.1, on the reverse strand, counting down.
TCTAACGGGAACCAATGGGGAAGCAAATTTTGGTCATACCGCAACCTTTGATAACTCTGGGAATATTTATGCAGGTGGTATTTCTTTCGGTACCGGCTACCCTACCACTACAGGAGCTTTTCAAGAAAACTTTGGTGGAGGTGGAACTGATTGGGCAATGAGCAAATACAGTCCAACAGGTACAGACTTAATTTACGCAACGTATATTGGTGGTAGTGCTAGTGATTATCCACATAGTACCATTGTTGATTTCAATGGCCAACTTTGTATTTATGGTACTGCAAGTTCTTCTGATTTTCCAACCACTACCAATGCTGTTCAAACTGCATTTGGTGGAAGCACCGATATCGCTATTGTTAAACTTAATGCGGATGGCTCAGCACTCATCGGTTCAACCTACATGGGGGGAAGCCAATCAGATGGTTATAATAATTCTTTTGCAAATGCCAATTATGGTGATGCTTATAGAGGCGAAATTGTACTAGACCAACAAGGAAATATCTATGTTGCCTCTTGTTCAAGTTCCAACAACTTTCCCGTAACACCCAATGCCTTTCAAACGATTAGTGCGCCAGATCAAGATGGTGTGGTCATGAAATTAAATAGTGACTTGTCCACTTTATTTTGGGCAACCTATCTTGGAGGTAGTGAGCCTGATAATTGTAATGGTCTTCGAGTTGATGATTTTGGAAGTGTTTACGTAACCGGATTTGCAGGAGATGATGACTTCCCGATGGTTAGTGGTGGCGTACAAGAGACCTGGCCAGGTGGAGATGAAAATGCCTATGTCGTAAAACTAAACCCAGATGGCTCAGCTATGGAGAAAGGTACCTTTTGGGGAACTACAGGTGACGAGCATAGTTATTTCATTGACGTTGATGAAGACAATCAAGTACACATTTATGGAACAACAACTGGTGATATACCAGTTACTCCCAATACCTATTTTTTCAATCTAGGTAGCAATCAATATTTAGCTGCTTTTAATGCTGATTTAAATGAATTGGTATATTCTACTGTAATCGGATCTGGTAACAACTTCTCTGTTGATTTTGTACCCGTTGCATTTATGGTTGACAAGTGTAATGGAATTTATTTTTCAGGATACTATGCGGGTGATGGCCTACCACTGACTCCTGACAACCTTCAGGAAGGTGGCTTTAGTGATTATTTCTACCTCGGTGTTTTAGAACCGAATGCAACCGGTCTTCAATTTGGAACCTACTACGGAGACGCGGATCACGTAGATGGTGGAACCAGTCGATTTGACAAAGCAGGTCGTGTCTATCAAGCGGTTTGTTCTTGCTCCGGTTCTGTTATGAATACGACTCCCGATGCATGGGCAACCACACAATCCACTTTTTGTGATGTCGGTGTTTTTAAAATTGATTTTGAAATAGCAACAGTAACGGCAACTGCGATGGCAGAACCCTCTACCAGTGGTTGTGCTCCATTTACAGTTGACTTTACTTATACCGGACAAGACGCTGAAAGCATCTTCTGGGATTTTGGAACTGGCGCAACAAGCACAGAATTTGATCCAACTTATACCTTTCAAAATTCAGGAACTTATATTGTTACTCAAGTTGTAGATGCCGAAAACACTTGCAATGGTACCGATACTTTTTATTTGCAAATAGATGTACTTGATGGATCCAGTACCTTGACGGATACAGCTTTTTGCCAAGGAAATGTAGATTTGTTTTTAGATGTATCTACCGCCAACGCAACATATGAATGGCAGGATGGAAGCACTGGAGCAACCTATCAGGTATCTACAACTGGTACTTACTGGGTAGATGTTAATATTGCTGGGTGTACCCGACGAGATTCCTTTGATGTTGGTTCTACCACAGCCATTGCCGTAGACCTCGGCATGGATCAATCCATATGTGATATTCTAACTTATACGATTGACGCCTCCAGTCCTTTTGCCACAGAATATATCTGGCAAGATGGTTCTACTGGTTCAACTATTGTAGCTGATCAAACAGGTGATTATTGGGTGCAACTTACTGATTCAGTCGGTTGCTTGGCCACGGATACCATTTCATTGATCTTTGCTCCTACCCCTGAAGTTGATCTGGGACCAGATATTACTATTTGTGAAGGGGATCAAACCATACTAGATGCAACTACTCCCGGTGCGACCTACACTTGGCAAGATGGTTCGGGCGGCTCTACCTATCCGACAGATCAGCCCGGTGTTTATTCTGTCATTGTTGATGTTTTGGGCTGCACAGATGAAGACCAAATTAACGTCAACACAATTCAGTCGTTACCGCTAGAGTTAGGCAACTTTAATACCTTTTGCGATGTACCTAGTTTTAATTTAAATGCTAGTACTTTGGGCGCTGTTGCTTATGAATGGAGTACTGGCTCCACCAACAACAGCATTGATATTAGCAACTCAGGCAACTACAGTGTCACCGTTTATGATGCCTTTGATTGCCCTACTGAAGATGAGGTGGATTTAGTATTTAGTACAACTCCAGATTTGTCATTTATTGATACGACCGTTTGTGAAGGTCAGACCGTTACCTTTGGTGTTTCAATTCCAGGTGCGACTTATCAATGGCAAGATGGTTCAACTGATCCGTTTTTTACGGTTACTGAAACAGGTACTTATACTTTACTAGTAGACAATAATGGTTGTGAGGCAAGTGAAAATGTGTTTGTAAATTATGCGATTAATCCTGGAGTTGAATTTGAGACTACAGATGTGCTTTGTGCAGATGATACGAATGGAGCGATTGAAACGCTATTCGCAACAGGTGGTAGTCAAATTGTTTTTGAATGGGAAAATGGGAGTACTGATCCTGATCTTTCTAACCTTTCTCCTGGAATTTATAACGTAACATTGACCAATGAATGGGATTGTATCTATGAAGAAGCAGTCCTTGTCAATTCACCACCACCACTTGTTTATGAGTTTTCAAAAGAAGATGTGGAGTGTCCCGGTGATTCAGATGGTTGGATTACAATTGGGAATGTAGCTGGAGGTATTTCTCCTTATCTATATGGCTTTGCGGGTGAAGAATTAGCGGAGGAACCAATATTGCGCGATATTCCTGGAGGAGCTTACGAGGTCATTGTTCAAGATGAGAATGGTTGTACAACGAGCCAAACCATTGATATTTATGAACCGCCATCAATCGTGATTGAAGCAGGTCCTGATCAGTACATAAACCTAGGTGATAGTTCCAAAATTGATGGTGCACTAGAACCGACCACATTTAATCAGGTAATTGAATGGACGCCATATGATTCTTTGAGTTGTATTGATTGCATTCAACCTTGGGCAGGTCCTTATTATACGACGACTTATGCCTTGACCGTTGAAGACACAATTACAGGTTGTACCCTACGAGATACAATGACGGTATTTGTTGCAAAACCTAAAAACGTATTTATTCCCAATGCCTTTTCTCCAAATGGAGATGGCTCCAATGATCGTTTTTTCATCAACACTGATCTATCTGTTGTTAAAGTCAATTACCTCCGAGTTTTTGACCGCTGGGGTGAGTTACTTTATGAGGATATTAATTTCCCGCCAAACAATCCTACTTATGGTTATGATGGAAAATTGGATGGTAAATTTTTGAATCCACAGGTCTTGATTTTCATTGCGGAGATAGAGTTTATTGACGGTGATGTGAAGACTTACCAAGGGGATGTTACTTTGATGCGGTAAAGTTGGCTTATCTTCGGCTACGCTCGTACTGGGCGTAGCCGAAGTATAGTCTCGCTAACCACCAGTTGAAAATTTCAGGTCAGACTCAGCATTTTCTAAAGCACTATTTTCAACAATCCTAAAAGCATGAAACATCAGTATGTTAATTGCTTTTAGTTTAGGTGAATTCGTAGTCAGCATATACTTTTTACCTTTACTATCTTCCATCTCAATATTGAAATACTGACTATCACTTACGTCTTCCCAATATTTTCGCTTTAACTTTTTCCAATCAATTAAGTCAACATGCTTGGCAATCAGCGCTAAATCATCCGCTTCGATTACTCCTATAAAATCACCTTTTTGTTTACTATAAATCCTCCCTTGGAATTTAATATTTCCATTCGATTTTATTTCTAATTGAAAAGCTGGGCATGAGCCATAGCAAGGAGAAGCTGAGTAACGATTAGTCACTCTTCACTAGCGATCGTTCATTCACAAAATCAAAAAGTGTAAGACCTCGCATCTCATAATGAGCCAACCAAAAATTCTGCAAAGCAGCAATGTAAGATCTACGGCCTTCATCCATTGCACGAAGTGCTAGGTTAAGCTCAGTGACATCTACTTTGCCAATCAGATATCTTTTTCTGGTGATGTCTTCTCTTTTTTGTGAAACTTCGTAAGCGCGTAGCGCTAGTGCTACTTGTTGTCGGACGAGGTCAAACTGTTGTACTTTTAGGCGAACTTCTTGTTCTATGTTGATGCGTTCCTGTTCGATGTTGAGTTGTTCGAGATTACGGTCTGATTCGGCAATTTGGAGTCGGGCTTTTGATTTCCCCCAATCTGCGATTGGAATTTGGATACCTAGGTTGATTTGCTCATCATCTGTAGGAGATTTGTAGGCTTGAGTAACAGTACTTGCTGCATTTCTCGACAAACCAAAGCGGGCAAATAAGTTTGCCTGAATTCCAGTTTCAGCTTTGGCTCGAGCCATCTGCGCATCTGCTTGTAGCAAGCGACGTTGAAATTCAAAGGACTGACTTCTATTGTTTTCCGACAGTTGAACAGCACGTTCTTTATCCAATTGATAATCAGGTAATTTAGTTGGAGGAGTCAAATCAAAAGCGACTACATCTTTGATCCCTAAAAAATTACGGAGTGCTTCTGAGCTGGTTTGTTTATTTAATAAAGCTGAGGCTAAATTGGCATTGGCGTTCATCGCGCTAAGTTCAATTTGCAGTAGGTCTGTTTCAGCAATTCGGCCAACGGAAAAACGGCCTTTTGAAATTTCAAAAAGCGAATCTGCATTAATTTTATTCTTTTGAGTTGCTTCCAAATTTAGTTGCGCACTAAATATATCAAAAAACAAAGCAGCTCCTTGCATCGCAATTGATTCCATTTCCTCCGCATATTCTCTAGTTGCTTCTGAGTATTGAACGGGAGCTAATTCCTTTTCATATTTCAATTGGTTAAAACCAAAAATAGGTTGTTCTAAACCAACATAAATTATATCAGAAAAGAATTGATTAGAGGCAGCTACACCGCTCAATTCGAAGTTACGCAGATACGACAAACCTGTTCCTGCAAAAACAGAACCACCAGTCAATGCCAAATCCTGACGCAATTGTAAGCCTAGCGAAGAACCAAGTGATGCCTGCCGGATAAAACTTTGTTGACCGGTAGGTAAGGTCGTTTGAAAACTAGATCGTTGTAAATTTGGAATTTGTCCATCCAATACCATTTGTGGTTTGTAGTTGGCTAGCGTGGACTGGTAACGCCAATAGTTATTGCTCAATTTCGTTTTTGCCAACTGTACTGAAGGAGCTTGTTTTTGCGCAAGCGCAATAATATCGTCAAGACTTACCTTCATCACTTCTTGTGCCATGCTTTCACTGACAAAGCAAAAAAGACTAATAATAAAGGTAATAATTTTCAAACTTCGCATGGTATCTTATGAATTAGAATGTGAACCTGTCTGACGCTAGGCAGGATTAGAATTTGAATCTCCTCTAAGGTGGTGCAATACCGTTTTTTTTTTAATCGGAGCGCAATGCTTTAATTGGATCTTGGATTGCAGCTTTTTGTGCTGGAAACAAACCGAAAACTAAACCAACTGAGGCAGCAACTCCAAAAGATAAAAGGATAGACCAATTAGACACGATCGTAGGTATCTCTGCTTTCGCAGAAATGAAATGAGCGGCGCTTACACCGAGGATTACTCCAATAAATCCACCAACCAAACTAATAAATATAGCTTCAAATAAAAACTGATAAATAATATCAATTCGTGTAGCTCCCAAGGACCGTCGAATACCAATCTCTTTGATTCGCTCCAGTACAGAGGCCAACATAATATTCATGATACCAATACCACCAACTAGGAGAGAAATTCCTGCAATCACTGCGAGTACCCAGTTAAAGGTATCTTGTGTTTTTTGTTGTTGCTGTAGTAGCAATTCAGGTATTTCAATTTCATAATCAATTATATTTCCGTGCCTTCGCTTTAGGACTCTTGCTAGTAAATCCGCACTAGCTTGCAACTCTTTAGAGTCACTCACTTGCATAACGACTCGATCCAATTGATGATAGTTCGCTTCGTCCGCATCTACCTCATCATCGTCGCCACGTTTCAAATCCTTTTTACCAAAATGAGCTCTATTTTTAAAACGAAGTAGTGCGGTAGAAATAGGAACATAGATATCTGAATTATAATCGCGGATACCCAAATTTTCGAGGCTTTCTTTACTCGCAATTCGCTTTTCAAGTACACCAATAATGGTCAGCCAATTGTTGCCACATTTTATTTTCTGGCCAACTGGGTCTTGTAGATTAAAAAATTTCGTTTGGATTCCTTTTCCAATAACACAAACGGGACGGCCACCTTCCATGTGCCGATCATGAAAGAAGTTGCCACTCTCCAGCTTGAGACTGTTTAGGTCGAAGAAAGAATTCATCGTACCAATAACCCGTCCTTTTTCCAGTTTTCCAGATTGTATAATGGTTGTTTTAAGTTCAATTTCAGGGCTAACTTCATCTATTCCTGGGATGACTTCTTTTAGCGCCGTTACGTCTTTTAGGGAAAGGCCTTTGGACCATGGTGCGCTTGAACCGCTATTTTGATTTTGTCCACCACTGCCCTGTTGTTGATCATCTTCGTCTAAGACAACCGACTTAATAACAATATTATTGGACCCAATAAGCTTCATCTGATCCATGATCGACTGACGGGCGCCAGTACCGATTGCCAACATAGCGATTACGGCAGCCACACCAAAGATGATTCCCAGTGCGGTAAGAAAGGCACGAAGTTTATTCGCAAACACTCCCTCAAGTGCTAGTTGAAAATTGAATAAGATGCGTTTTAACATGATTGTTTTTTTTGGGTATCTGGTGGATTGAAGTCTGATGTTAGGTATGAAATATCAAGTAAACGCAGGGGAGGATTCACCTCCTTTTACGTACGACCTGACAGCTCTCCTTTCCTTAATTAAAAATAACAAAACCACCGCCACCGCCAGATTCGGAGCTAATTTTTTCCTCCTTCACTGCCTTCATCTTTCTTTCAATTTCAGCTTGTCTCGCAGCCATTTCTTTCTCTTGCTTTTTCTTTATTTCCTCTTTTAT
>CAKZUK010000163.1 GCA_937921775.1 uncultured Saprospiraceae bacterium | reverse complement strand
ACTGGAAATTAAGTTTCGTCCGATTTTGAATAGGTTATTTTGGAATTAATTGAGTTATAAATTTCGCGAATAGCCTTAGCTATTTAAAGAATTTCTAACGAAAAGTAATTTCAAAAGAAGCAGTCAAAACGGACAGAATTTAGTTTACACTGCACTTAGGCAGATAAATAAAAAACGGACCTGCTTTACAAAGCAGATCCGTTTTCAAATCAATTCTTTAAGAATTATAGGTATTTAAGCTTAATTTATCAGTAGGCTCAAACTTGTACTGGCTGTCGATTAAACTCAATATTCAACATCTTACCCAAGCTTACATAAGCCTCTTCTATCTCTTTACTTGCAAACACCCAATCACCTTTTATGTAGCCCTTGATCATTGGAAAGTACAAATTCTGGCTCTTCCATATGTCTAATTTAATATTGACTTTTTTCAAACTTTCTAAAATATGCGACAGCTTATTAATGTGATCCATCGGATTTATCATGTGCTCCAACTTTGAAATTTCCCAGAAAATACGCTCACTAGCTGCAAGTGCAAATGACTCTTCATTACTCAACTGTATTTGCCACTTGTCCAGCTCATCAATTAGCTTTTGAAGTCGACTGATATCAATTTCATCTTTTGTAAAAAAACGATGTAAGTCGGCATTCACCACAAACTGAACTAGGTTTTTATACGATTTTGGAATTGGAATACCACTCGAAAGCATACTTGACATCAGCTGATAATTATCATTGTAAATGTCGCGAAACGAGTTTTCAGCTGAGCGCAAATTACGACCAGTAATGTGTTTCAAAATTTTACGACGCTCATCACGGAAAAGATGATCAAAGGAATAGCTTTCTGAACCAAAGTATTTTTGCATTACTCCAATTACATCTCCCAGATTATGAGAATCGAAAGTGTCAAACAATTCATTTTCCATTTCCTTAAAGGTTTCATCCTTCATGTCACGTGAGATATATCCAATCAAACTTTGTTGACCAAGATATAACACCGCAAAATGGAAGGGCTTTTCCGACAAGGTAATCTTCGACTTCATTATCGTTTTACCAATCACAACTTTTTGACTACCAGCATCCCCACGTCGTTCGTATTTACTGATGGCTTCATAGTTGAAAAAAGACATACTTTCTTGCGCCTTTTGTTCAAACAAAGAAGCGACTGCAAAGTGCATCCCCGCTCTAGTCAAACCAAGTCGTCCTGGAATGACATGCTTGCGGAAACTAACTGCTCCGTTTTTATAAATATTACTCGGTGCATTTTCCAAGCGATTAATAAAGTCTTCCTCAAAGTCACCCTGTTCTAATTGTTTCGCATAGTCAATTGCCCGTAAGGCATACTGTAAAATTTGATTGGTTTCAATACCTGAAATCTCATCAAAGAACCAACCACAGCTGGTGTACATCAACATGGCATTACGCTGCATTTCCAAAAGTCGCAAGGCGTGAGTTACCTGCGCTTTGCTCATTTTTTCTTTGCTATGCTTCGCAAAGAATTGCTCAATCATCTCTGGGCTACGATCATTAATTACATCAATATAATCATTTCGTGCCGCCCATGGATCTTTCAGAAAAACACCTGCTTCTCGTTCAAAAATTTGAATCAAATTATCACGTAGCCAATCAAAAGCATAACGTAATGGTCCACGCCATCCTTGCTTGAAAGTAGGGTGCCCACTATTACATCCACAATCTGACCGCCAACGTTCAATACCATGTACACAAGACCAAGAGCTGTTTTCAAAAATCTGTGCTTCCCACTCTGGCGGAAACTTTTCGAGATACTCTCCATAATTGGTCAGTATCGCAAGTTTTTCTTCTTCCACATAATTGACACAATCCGCTAATGCCATTTCGCCATGGCGATGATGGTGACCATAGCTTTCACCATCTGTTGCAATGTGAATCAACTGTGGGACGTCGTTATCATCAGCAGTGGAGGCCAGTCTTTTTGCAAAATCCTTACCATTGTCGAGCAAACCTTTAAAGGCTACATCCTGTGCTACATTTCCATCATAGAAAAATAAAACAATACTATTACCTGAAGGTAAATTGCAGAGATATGGCCGACGAGGATCTACCCGTGTTCCAGAGACATCCATCCAGTCGGAATCGTGAATTGGTTTGACAGCCTTGGCTTGTCGCGGTGCAAGAATTGTGAATTTGATACCATTGGCTGCAAGTACTTCTAGAGAAGCAATATCGGCTGCTGTTTCTGCGAGCCACATACCTTCGGGTTTTCTATCAAAGTGATTTTCGAAATCTTTGATCCCCCAGATCACTTGAGTTTCTTTATCTTTTTCATTGCAAAGAGGTAGAATCAAATGGGAGTGTGCCTGTGCGATGGCAGAACCATGACCACTATACTTTTCTTGAGCTCTTTTATCGGCTGCAATGATCTGATCATAAGTTACCTTATCCTGTCGTTTCATCCAGTAAAGGAGCGTTGGCCCAAAGTTGAAACTGATATGGGAGTAATTGTTTTGAATTTTGATAATATTTCCCACATCATCTAGAATACGCGCTGCACGATTAGGTGCATAGCATTCAAAGTTGATCCGCTCATTCCAATCATGGAAAGGCTGTGCTGAATCTTGTAATTCAACAATTTCCAACCATGCATTTTCGCGTGGTGGCTGGTAATAATGTCCGTGTATGCAAAGGAATTTATTCATGCTATCTACTATTCTTTATGTGTACTTTTTATACGGATTTTATGTATTTGTGTTTACACTAATGGATTAAGAAGTAAAAATAACCAATTTAGAGGCTCAAAGAGATATAAATAAGCAGATTTTATGCCTGAGTAGTTAAAATGTAGTGGATTTGAGTTTTAATTTAAAATTTATTGATTTAAATGGACTTTAGATAGAAAACCTTCCTAAATGACTGATTTTCAAGAATAAATGACTGATTTTCCAGTTCTTTGAGCATAAAATTATTAAACAAGTTTCATTTTGAGTAAAACACTGGTATTTTCCTTTCTCCTCCTCTGTATTTTTAAACTCCAAGGACAAGCTCCTTTAACAGGAATTGTCACCGACCAAGATGATGAGCCACTCGCCTTTGTCAATATCTTGATCAATAATAAAGCAAGCGATGGTTTGACGACTACAATTGATGGAAAATTTACTATCTCAAATATAAAGGATATTCAGCAATTAAGATTTAGTTATGTTGGTTATGAAACGCTGTTTTATCTGATTGATAAAGACACTAGAGAGCTTTTCTTGCGAATAAAATTAAAGCCATCAGCGGTTAACGTTGATGCTATAGAAATCATTGCAGGTGAAAACCCGGCTCACCGAATTGTGCGAACTGCTGTGCGCATGCGTGATCGGAACAACCCCGAAAAGATGAAGGCTTATCGCTGCCAGACCTACAACAAAATAGTTTGTGATTTAAAACTAGATAAAGAGGCTATTTCAAGTTATGAATTAGAAAATAAAGAGAGAGAAGAGAAAGGAAAAAAGAGCTTGAAGAAATATCATGAAAATCAGGAAAAGAAGTTTAAAAAACTGGAAGCTTCGATGGATGGTAAGCATATGTTCATCATGGAGTCCGTAACTGATCGTCAATTTAAAGCGCCACGAGATATTCATGAAACGATTACACACAATCGGGTATCAGGATTTAAAGCACCTTCTTTTGCTGCTTTGGCAAATGCTATACAGCCTTTTTCTTTTTATCAGGACCATCTAGAAATTTTGGACAAAGATTATTTAAATCCAATCAGTCCGGGGAGTACAGGTGCTTATTATTTCAATATAGAGGATACGCTTTATCAAGCACAGGATAGTATTTTTGTACTAAGTTTTAAGCCCAGAAAAGGAAAAAATTTTGACGGACTCAAAGGCGTACTCTATATTCATTCCAGCTCTTATGCAATTCAGAATGTAATTGCTCAACCGGCCAATCCAGTCTTCATAGATTTAAAAATCGAGCAGCAATATCAGTTTGTTGATGGGCAACAATGGTTTCCTAAAGCGCTCAACTTTGAGCTAATCGTGACCAACTATCCTTCCAAATTTACGGGGCTCACTATTTCAGGTCGAAGCTATATTGATTCTGTTTTAATCAATCCGGATCTCAAAAGAAAAACCTTCCAGCGTGACAGCTGGACGATGAGTGATGATGCTTTCGTTCAGTCAGATTCGATTTGGGAGAATCTGAGGCATGACCCCTTGACGGAAAAAGAAAAGAAAACCTATGTTTTTGTTGATAGCCTTGGATCTGAAAATCATTTTGACACGATTTTGAAACTGACAGAAGCACTTTCTTCAGGTCGATTTTCGGTTGGAAAAGTAGATTTATTATTCAGTGAAATGTTGAGACTGAATGAATATGAAAATGTACGTTTAGGTTTTGGTTTGGGAACCAATGACAAACTATCAAAGTATTTCAATATTGAAGCCTACGCCGGCTATGGAATAAAAGACAAAGCCTGGAAATACGGAGGAGCTTTAAATCTCAACTTTCTAGATGATGATCGTCTAACACTTCGCGCAGCCTATTCAAAAGACTTAGAAGAGCCGGCAACGATGTTCAATTCTTTTGGGCAGCTGTTGAGTACCCGTCTGTATGCCGAACGTATGAGTAAGGTGGAACAAAAGCGACTAAGTCTTAGCATGTATCCTTTTCCTGTCTTAGACACTGAAATTGGATTGAGTCAAAGCAGATGGCAGGCTGGTTTTGATTACGCTTTTAAAAAGGGTGACCAATTAATCAATCAATTTGATTTTACTACTTTTCAGCTTAACTTTCGCTATGCTTATGGAGAACAAACTATGTCTTTTCTAGGATCACGTGTAGCGCAGAAAACACCTTTTCCAGTTTTATCATTTGCTTATGAAAAAGGATTTGATGATTTGCTGAATGGAGACTATAGCTTCGACAGATTTTCAGTGGCAATTGATCATTCTTTTTTAGTTCGAAGATTCGGTACCAGCACTTATCGAATTGAAGCAGGTATGGTAGATGGCACCTTGCCTTACAATCGTTTATTTACCAGCAATACTTTTAGTAATGATTCTTGGTTGGAGGTGATCACTAATACCTTTCAAACGATGAGACCATATGAGTTCCTATCTGATCGTTTTGTACATTTCTTTTTTCGCCACGACTTTAAGAGTCTCTTACTTCGTACCGAAAAATTTCAGCCACGTATAGCTCTAATTCATAACATGGGAATTGGTAAGCTCAAATCTTTAGATGTTCATGATGGCATAGAAGAAAAGACAATGGAAAAAGGATATTTAGAGACTGGGATTAGGGTAGGGGATATCATTCGGATTCCGTATTTGAATGTGGCGTATATTGGCTTGGGAGCTGGAGTTTATCATCGCTATGGCCCCTATGCATTGCCTGATTTTTGGGATAATACGACTATTAATCTTGCCTTGGATTTTAGTTTTTGATGGCCAGCTAGGTCGGATGGGAACGCGGATTGAACGGATTAGACTTGATAAGGACGGATTTTTTTCGTAGTACGAAAGGATCGTTAAGGCTGTCCGGCTGGAAAGAGGGGCACTTCGTCGAAACTGCCAGTGATTGGTGAGCGGAGTTACAGAAATAGAGCGCAATAGTCTACGTTAACCGAAAAAAATCCGTCGCAATCCGTTCCCATCCGTCCAATCCGCGTTCCCATCCCCGTTAGAAGGCACACGTCTAAACAAAAAAAAGGGGAACCCGATATAATCAGATTCCCCTTTTGAAATTAACTTGTTTTATTATTTTACAGAGTCAACTACTGCCTTAAAGGTCGTAGGATGATTCATTGCTAAGTCAGCAAGTACTTTTCGGTTCATGGCAACACCATCCTTAGATAGGCCATGAATTAGTCTTGAGTAAGTTGTTCCGTGCATACGAGCGCCAGCATTGATACGTGCGATCCAAAGGCTACGGAATGCTCTTTTCTTGTTTTTACGGTCACGGTAAGCATAACCAAGTGCTTTTTCTACCGCGTTTTTCGCTACCGTGTAAACATTCTTACGGGCACCGAAATAACCTTTAGCAAGTTTAATAATTTTCTTTCGTCTTCGTCGAGACGCTACATGATTGACTGATCTAGGCATGTTTAATTGATTTTTAGTGCAATACAGGGATTCAAATGAATACTTGGACCTGCATCCTCGTTAAAAAATAGATTTTGTTGACTGTATCTATAAAATTAGATACAAAGTAATAGCTTCATACGCTTTTCGTCTGCCTTGCTCACGATAGAAGCATGACGTAACTTAAGCTTTGCCTTTTTACTTTTGTTTCTCATCATGTGAGAAGTATAGGCGCTATTTCTTTTGATTTTTCCAGATCCAGTTAATTTGAATCTTTTCTTTGCACTTGAGTGCGTCTTCATCTTAGGCATCTTAAAAATGTCTTTTAGTAAAGGAAAAAAAATATCCTTTTAGTAATGAAAAAAATATTCTATTAAATAAAGGAATATCTTGTTTGAAACAATAGGCCAAAGCCAATTTGCTCTAACAAGGGTGCAAAGATAAGAATTCCCCATTGCTTAATCAAATTTCTATTTGATTAAAAGACAATGAGGAATTATTCGTAATATCTATGTAAGTCCCTGACAGTCAGGGAGAAAAGGATTATTAGACCTAGCTTTCTTTTATTTCTTTCTTAGGAGCCTTCTTTTTCTGGGTCTTTTTAGGGGCAATGATCACAATCATTCGACGACCTTCCATTTTTGGTAGCGTCTCTGCAGCACCTATATCTTCCAGTTCTTTCAACAGCTTCAACAATAGTAATTCACCTCTATCTTTAAAGACAATTGTACGTCCTCTAAAGTGGACATAAGCCTTAATCTTTGCACCAGCTTCTAGAAATTTCTGAGCATGCTTAAGCTTAAAGTTAAAGTCATGATCATCTGTATTAGGTCCAAATCGAATCTCTTTGATCACTGTTTTCACAGCTTTCGCCTTAACTTCCTTGTCCTTTTTCTTCTTAATGTAGAGGAATTTTTTGTAATCGATGATTCGACATACCGGAGGAATAGCCTTTGGAGAGATTTCTACAAGGTCGAGATCGACCTCTTTCGCCATAGCTTGCGCTTGTTTTGTACTATAAACGCCTGGCTCCAGTTCTTGACCTATAGCTTCGCTAATTTTGTCAAAATTGTCTCCGACTAAACGTACTTCGGGGACTCTGATTTGGTGATTGATTCTAAAGCTGGGTTTAGGTTCTCTTCGCTGATAATTATTTCTTTTTGCCAAATGATAATTGTTATAATGAATAAATGAAAAACTAGTATTAATTTAAATTGAATAGTCTCTGACTATATTAACCAAAGTTAGCCTTAAATGATTCCTAAAATCAGTATTTACTTTAAAAAAAGGGCTTATAAAAATTCTTTTTTAGAAAAAATTTCATTTTAGCACTCCTCGTTTAGCAGCAAATTTGATTGGACTATCTGCTTATGCGTATAAAGAAAAGGAAATTATAGGATAAAAAGAAGAAAGTACTGCTAAATGAGTCTATTTGCTGTTTTGTTGATCTCTTATTTTGGATTCAGCCAATAAAAAAGCCTTCACCTTCGGTTTTTGACATTTATTTTGGACTATTAATAAACACAAAATACCAGCCAAAAACGACAAAAGTACACCTGATCACTCAGGTGTACTTTTTTAATCAAGTTCTTAATTGTTAAGCCTAAAAATTACTTGACGTCAGCGTCAGACTTATCTGATTTAACTTCTTTAGAAAGTGAAATCACCAATCCATCTTTTGCCTCATTCATCACTGCTTCAAAGACACTACCTTCTTCAGGGTTCTCATTCAGGATAAATTCAGCTAATGGATCTTCAATGTATTTTTGAATCGCACGGTGTAATGGTCTTGCTCCAAATTGAGGGTCAAACCCTTTTTCTGCAACAAAGTCCTTCGCAGGATCAGAAAGTATCAAGCTGTAGCCCATACCATCCAATCGCTTGTGCAAATCGCTCAAAGTAATATCGATGATCTTAAAGATCTCATCTTTACCAAGACTGTTGAACACAATCACATCGTCAATACGATTTAGGAATTCAGGTGAGAAAGTACGCTTCAATGCATTCTGGATAATTGCTTTTGAATCATCTACTGCAGAACTCTGTCTAGCTTCAGTCGCAAATCCAACTCCCTGACCAAAGTCTTTTAATTGGCGTACACCAATATTAGAAGTCATAATGATCAAAGTATTTTTGAAATCGACTTTTCTACCCAAACCATCTGTCAACTGACCATCGTCAAGTACCTGTAGCAAAATATTGTAAACATCTGGATGCGCTTTTTCAATCTCATCCAAAAGAATTACTGAATATGGCTTACGTCTAACTTTTTCAGTCAACTGACCACCTTCTTCATACCCTACATAGCCCGGAGGCGCTCCAATCAAGCGACTCACAGAGAATTTCTCCATGTATTCACTCATATCCATCCGGATCAAGGTGTCTTCAGAATCGAAGATAAAACGAGCTAATGCTTTCGCTAATTCCGTTTTACCAACACCAGTTGGTCCAAGGAAAATAAACGAACCAATTGGCTTAGAAGGATCTTTCAAACCTACTCGGTTACGCTGAATAGCTTTCGTAATCTTCTCGATGGCTTCGTCCTGCCCGATGATGGCTTTCTTCATATCATCGTTCATTCCTACCAACTTGTTACTCTCGCTCTGTGCTACTCTTCTCACTGGAATACCAGTCATCATAGAAACAACTTCAGCAATATCTTCTTCGTCTACTGGGTAACGCTTTGTCTTAGACTCTTCGTCCCATTCAACTTTTGCAAACTCTAGCTGACGCATCAATTTTGATTCATCATCTCTAAGGTCAGCAGCTTTTTCATACTGTTGATTCTTAACGGCAGAGTTTTTCTTCTCTTTTAGCTCTTCGATCTTTTTTTCTAACTCTTCAATGTGCTTAGGCACATGAATGTTTTTGAGGTGAACTCTTGCACCTACTTCATCCAAAACGTCAATCGCTTTGTCTGGTAAAAATCGATCGCTGATATAACGTTCACTCAACATCACACATGCTCTGATGGCATCATCAGAATAAGTTACGTGATGGAAGTCTTCGTATTTAGCACTAATGTTTTTTAAGATGATAACTGCCTCATCCGGAGATGGTGGATCAACCACTACCTTCTGGAAACGACGATCTAATGCACCATCTTTTTCAATGTGCTGACGATATTCATCCAAAGTAGAAGCACCAATACATTGCAACTCACCTCTAGCAAGAGCTGGTTTGAAAATGTTGGATGCATCAAGTGAACCTGTAGCTCCACCTGCACCTACTATAGTATGAATCTCATCAATGAACAAGATTACATCTCTTGATTTTTCAAGCTCTGTCATGATGGCTTTCATACGCTCCTCAAACTGACCACGATACTTGGTACCAGCTACAAGTGCAGCCAAATCAAGCATTACGATTCGTTTGTTGAAAAGTGTACGAGATACTTTACGTTGAATAATACGTAAAGCGAGACCTTCGACAATCGCTGTTTTTCCTACACCAGGCTCGCCAATCAGGATTGGATTGTTCTTCTTACGTCGACTCAAAATTTGAGACACACGCTCAATCTCAGTCTCACGACCAATGATTGGATCCAATCGATCTTCTTCAGCTAACTTCGTGATATCACGGCCAAAGTTGTCAAGGACAGGAGTTCTTGATTTAGAATTCCCACCTTTTCTTTGGTAGCGAGACGCGTCTTCCTCTTCGAACGGTTCGTCCGGATCATTAGGTGTTTCGTTGAAAACACCAGGGTCAGAAAGATCTTGCTCTTGCTTTACGAACTCCAACTCAGATTTGAAACCGTCATAAGTAACGTTAAATCGTTGAAGGATACGAGAAGCTAAGCTTTCCTGATGTTTTAGAATAGAAAGCATTAGGTGCTCCGGGCAAATCTCATCATTGCGGAGCATCTTGGCTTCAAGGAAAGTAACCTTGAGTACCTTTTCTGCTTGTTTATTTAATGGTAAGTTACCAACATTAAGAGCAGCTTTCGGAGAATAACTACGCTTTACTGATTCCTCAATACTTTGTTTGAGGTCTGTTTTGTTGACATCTAATGAGTCTAGTACTCTAAGAGCAAGACTAGTTTTTTCTTTCATGATACCCAGCAGTAAGTGCTCGGTACCAATAAAGTCATGCCCCAATCGGATCGCTTCATCACGGCTGCGGGAGATAACTTTTTTGACTTTTGGAGAAAATCTTCGATTATTCATGATTGGTACTATTAAAGGCTTGATTCAGCAATAATAAATGTGTCAAAACTAGGACAGAAAATAAGCCAGTGAAAGAACGGTTTCTTATAAAAAGAAATACAAAAACCTGTGAAAACAATTATAAGGCAAATTCCTATAGATTACAACAATTAATAATGCTAATGTTTGAAATGTACTAATTATTACTTGAAGTTGCAGAACAACTCCTTCAATACTGAAAAAATGGTGCCAGTAACATAACGTACGACACCTTGGCATTGATATTAAAATTTACTTAAAAGTTTAAAGTTTTAGATTGATTTCCCATTATAGGAATTTTTTAATGTTTTAATTTTTACTGGATTTACACAAATAAAGGCTGACCTGCTTAACTAAAAGGTGGAAAATAGTTTCTTCATTTGCTAAAGGTGTTTATACTATTTTTGGCTAAACAATTATTTTTATTTTGCAAGTGCTTTATTGAAATTTCTTTATATTAAAACGATATAGCTTCAATAAAGTTCAATTGCAAAATAGACTAAACTAACTGCTTGGTAATGAGTAATAAATGCAATTTATTTATAATAAACTATAAGCAAGCAATTAATCAACCGCTAGGTCAATAATCATTGTGTTGTAAACATTTATGTTTGTAGCAATTTATGGTTAACTTTGTTGTGAAGTTATTAAGTAGCTTCTAAGTAATAAATCAAAACATACACTAGTCATTATGAAATTATCAATTGATAATCAGGACAATTACACGCTAATTAGCATCGAGGAGGAAATCCTTAATAGCGCTATGGCACCTAACCTGAAATCTGAGTTTGTTATTCAAAGAAATAAAGGAGTACAAAATTTAATACTGGATTTGTCGGGTGTCAAATTTGTCGATTCTTCTGGCTTAAGCGCCATATTGACAGCTGAAAGGCTTTGGAAAAATGACGGTACCTTCATCTTAACTGGTGTTGACCATGAGAATGTGAAGAAATTAATTAAAATTTCTCGTCTTGATACTGTTCTTACTATTATCCCTACTGCTCAAGAGTCAATCGATTATGTATTGATGGGGGAAATCGAAAAAGAATTGGAATCAGACGGTGAAGAATAATGAAATTTGAACTGACTATTCTTGGTTGTAATTCCGCTATTCCTGCCTTTGATAGATTTCCTACTGCTCAGATTCTTCAAGTTGACCGCCAATTGTATCTCATTGATTGTGGTGAGGGTACTCAAATTCGGCTAGGGCAATTTAGTATCCGCAAAAACAAAATCAATCAGATTTTTATCAGCCATCTTCATGGAGACCATATTTTTGGTCTAATTGGCCTACTTACCTCCTTTAGCCTTGGAGGGAGAGAAAAACCACTTGATATCTTTTCGCCAAAGGGATTGCAAGAAATAATTGAAGTGCAAATTCAACATAGCGGAAGCCACCTCTCTTATTCACTAAACTTTCACGAAGTAGACACAACTGTTTCAAAACTTGTTTTTGAAGATGATTTGGTCGAAGTGCATAATATTCCTCTGATTCACAGAGTCCCCACTTCTGGTTACCTTTTCAGAGAGAAACAATCAGCACTAAATATTCGCTCAGAAAAAATTGAAGAATTCAATATCTCTGTTGAGCAAATCATCAAAATTAAGAAAGGGGCTGATCTCAAAATGCCTGATGGTACCGTCATAGCTAACAATGATTTGGTATTACCTCCATGGCATAAGCGTTCTTTTGCTTTTTGCTCAGATACCTTATATAATGAGACCATTATTCCTATTATTGATCAAGTGGACTTACTTTATCATGAAACTACCTTCCTACACGAAAAATTAGAACAAGCCAAATATACCAAGCATACCACAGCTCGTCAGGCTGGTATGATTGCAAAAGCCGCCCAGGTTGGTCAACTTATTACAGGGCATTATTCGTCTCGATATGATGATGTGACACCTTTAGTAAAGGAGGCCCAATCCGTTTTTCCTAATACTATTGCAGGAATGGATGGTGAAAGATATGAAGTAATGCAAAAAAGAAATCCCGAATTGTAAGCGTTTACAATTCGGGACTTCTTATGTGCTACATTCGTTATGAACGTTTGCATAGAAAAATAATATTCAATTCAGAAAACATAATTCTAAATCCGCCTTAGCAGCAGAATGACGTTATAGCGTACTTTGCTTGCCATTTTAAGCGCAATTTGCCTTGAAGCCGCGTCTGTTATAATATCCTATCCTTTGTTTTTCATTACGCCAACTTAGCCATATCCCTGATAAGAATACTTCTTCTGTTAAAATAAATCAAATCAGCTTTTCTCAACTCATTAAGAACTGAAGTTACTGTTTGACGAGAAGTACCGGTGAGGTTAGCAATGTCTTGTTGGGTTAAAGAGTGCTTCAAAAGCATTTCGTATCCAACTCTTCTTCCACGCTTACTGGCACTATCTTTAATGAAATCAACAATCCTCGTACGTGCATCCTTAAAGATTAAGGACTCTAGTCTGTTTTCAGCTGTTCTAAGACGCTTGCCTAAAAGAGAAATCACCTTTAAGCAGAGCATATGGTTCGATTCCATTAGCTTTTGGAAGTCATCAACTTTTAAAGCGATTAAATGTACTTCTTCGTTCATGACACGAGCAAAGTCTTGACGGTGTTTTTCACCTACCAAACCAAGCTCGCCTAGCATTGCTGTAGGATGTAAAATTGCTTTGATGATTTCACGGCCATCATTCGAATGTGTACCAATCTTCACCGTTCCTTTTACAAGAAAGAACACAGTTTGAGATGGTTCGTCCGGAAGATATACGTAGGAATACTTACGTTTAATTCGGTAATCTACATACTTTTCAAGTGAGATCTTCTCATCTGTGCTTAAGCAGTCAAAGAGAGGAAATTGTTCGAGGAAAGAAATTTTAGTTGTGGTTTCCATAAGATCCGATTTTAGTAAGTTAAAGAAATAGGATAAGCGGCTATGAAACAAATATGAGGTTTTTTTGATGAATAAAATGTTACATAATTGGATTAAAGTTCCTTGATTAATTAAATTGTTATTATTTTAAATTATTGATTAATAGCTGTTTATGTTGTATTTTTTGATTGATTTGTGATTGAGTGAATCTTGTTATTTTACCTTTTTCAGGTATATAAACTAATTTTCAAGTGAATATTTATTTTACTTTTTTTGTCTAAACAAATTATTAAATATGTATTTATATAATTTAATGACTCACTTTTAGTTGACTTAAAATGTCCCTTGCTCGGCCTGTTTTTTATATAAAAATGTTAAGTACTCATGCCTGCTCCACCTTTACACTGAGCTCCAAATTTGTTATCTTTGTCTGTGCTGAAATGAATCTCGATCAAAATTTCGTTTTTCATTGATTAAATTTTCCTCCTCCCTATTAGCGCTTTTGCAGTTCTTTTCAGAAGTGATGTCTTAATTATCATTGGCTAAATTATTAGCATCAATCCTGAAAATGAATAGCCCTCCATAACTTAAATCGATTGTGACATTTTTTTGACTGTCTGATCCGAAAATTAAAAGGATCATTTTATCGAAATTTCTTTTTTAAAACAACATATAATACTTTATCAAGTATTGGTTTAAATTAAATATATGTTTTTTTGAGCTTGAATTACCTAAGCAGAACAAACTATTTACAATAGTCAATTATTAATGGTGTTTATTGGTTGTTACTTTATTATATATAAAGTTAATTGCTTATATGCTTGATTTTGAGAGAGTTATAAGAAACTTTAGGCCAAAGTGACACTGTTTTTATTGCTACAGTGGCGGGATTTTTGCAGCATTTATACTTACGAATCTTTTTTTGAAACGAACAAGGTTACAATTGTAGAAATTGTGACTGGGAATTTTACGATACAATTTTTTTAAACCAATATTTACTATGGAGGTAATTCGACAATTTAATTTCGGATCGTCTATCAATGGAAATTTCTCAGCTTTTTACAAGCTGTTTGCTTGCCTTTCATTGATTATCTTAGGTTTTACATTTTCTTCATTCTTCTTGGAACACAATGCACCTTTGGATGATTGTGATAACGTAACCAGTGGTGGTTCTCTCGCCGGAGATGAAACTCAAGATGGTTACTATGACCCAGGACTCATTAGTAGTAGTGCACTCCCTTCTGGAGGATCTAGTACTATTGAATATTTGTGGCTTAAGGCTTACGGGGTCAATGCACCTGCCATCGGAAGTGCCTCTTGGATTGTTATTCCTAACAATGATGCTCCTACTTATAACCCTGGTACTATTGGTGTGACTACCCATTTTATGCGTTGTGCTCGTCGAGCAGGATGTACCGGCTATGATGGCGAATCTAATTTTGTTTCAAAACTAGTAGTCAACACGCCAAGTCAATGTAACCTTGAAGATTATGGAACTCCAGTAGGAGGAGATACTCAAGAACGTTTGGTTTGGATGAATAATGCAACCGATAACTCAGTAAAAACATACGCTGTTGACGGTGCTGCAAGTTTTACCGAATTTGATAACCTTACTGCTGTTTTAACTGGATCCATCGTTGATGTTTCAGATGCAACCTGCAGATGGAACTTTACGGTTAACTTAAAAGTAAAAAGAGATTGGGCTGCATGGAGCGAACTAGGTAGAACTTATGATGCTAATTCAGCTTGTGATTTCCATGAATCTTGGTACTACTACGAAGTAGATGACGCCAATAGCTACATGACCGGTCAGGGATGTAATGCTGGCGAAACACTCACTATAACTCACAGACCTTCTGATCTATCCAAAGGTTTTCAAATCGGAGATGGAGCTAACCTCAAAAATTGTGAATTCGGTATTTCAGGTTGGTTTAATATCAATGGAACTAACTGGAATGGGAACGGTGACTTTAACGGAGTACTTTCCGGATGTTCACCAAACATTTGTGATAACCTTAATAATTCAGGAACTATCGGTTATGACCAAACTATTTGTGGAATACCAGGTAACCCTTCCGAATTGGTAAACGTTTCTTCTCCTTCAGGTGGATCTGGAAACATCGAATACCAATGGTTATCATACACGGAAGGATGCCCAGATAATTTAAATTATGCGATTGCAGGAGCTACTAGTTCAACATATAACCCAGGGCCAATCTCTCAACCAACATGGTTTGTAAGATGTGCACGAAGAGAAAATTGTTCACCTTGGTTCGAAAGTAATTGTATTTTTATAGATGTAACACCTGACCTTGATGGATCGGCACAGGTGTCTTCTAATTATAATGGAGCTGATATCAGTTGTGTAAATGGCAACGACGGAGCAGCTACAGCTAACGGATCACTCGGCACAGCTCCTTACCTGTACCTTTGGAACAACAATCAAACTACGGCAACTATCAACGGACTTAGCTCAGGCACTTATACCGTGACAATCACTGACGATAAAAATTGTTCAATTATACGGTCAGTAACTTTAACTGATCCTGTCGTTGTTGGCGTTTCAGTTAGTATCACTTCAAACTACAACGGCGCAGCTATTTCTTGTAATGGTCTCGCAGATGGAGCAGTTTCTGCTGCTGCAACTGGAGGTACTGGAGCCTACTCGTATACATGGAGCACTGGCCAAACTGGAGCTAACCAATCTGGATTAACTGAAGGCACTTACACTGTCGTCGCTTCTGATGTAAACGGTTGTACTGCTGAAGCTACCGTCGTACTAGAAGATCCAGAACCACTACAATCCGAAGCAAATGTAATTTCTGATTACAGCGGGCAAGATATTTCTTGTACTGGAGCTAACGATGGTATTGTCTTAGTAAGTACAACGGGAGGTGTCACTCCTTTTTCATACAGCTGGAGCAATGGCGCCAACAGCCAAGAAGTTGGTAGTCTTGCACCTGGAAATTATATAGTAACAATTACAGATGCTAATAACTGTTCAACAACTGCTGGAGTTTCTTTGTCAGAACCAACAGCAGTTAACATTGATGTAGTTGTTGGCTCAAATTATAATGGACAACAAGTTTCTTGCTTTGGTGCATCTGATGGCGCTGCTACCGCAAGTGGAAGTGGGGGAGTAGCTCCATACGCATATCAATGGGATGCTGCTGCAAACTTCCAAACATCTGCAGCAGCTTCTAACCTTTCTGCTGGGACTTACTCCGTTACAGTTTACGATGCCAATGGCTGCGGCCAAGCAGGTTCTGTAACTTTAGCGCAACCAACACAATTGGAGGCAACTGCTGTAGTATTCTCAGATTACAACGGCGCTCAAATTTCTTGTACTGGTGAAGATGATGGACTAGCTTCTGTCACTGCTTCTGAAGGTACCGCTCCATATACTTACGAATGGAGCAACGGCGAAACAACTCAAAATGCTTCTGGCTTAAGTGCTGGAACATATACCGTAACTGTTACGGATATAAACAATTGTTCGATAGTTCGATCAGTAACTTTAGCAGATCCGCTTCCTGTTTCACTCGATGCACAAATTACTTCTGATTATAACGGAACAGTAATTTCCTGCTTTGGTGAAAATGATGGAACCGCTTCTGCTTCAGCAGCTGGCGGAACTGGTGCATATACCTACAACTGGAGTAATGGCCAAACTGGTCCAAACGCAGTTAACCTTGTCGAAGGAACGTACACCGTTATTGTTGCGGACATAAATGGATGTACCGCTGAAGCAACTGTCGTTCTAGAACAACCTGAATCAGTTCAATCATCTGCTGAAGTTATTTCAAATTATAATGGAACGAATATCAGTTGTAATGGCGCCAATGATGGAATTGCCTTAGTGACAACTGCAGGAGGTGTTACACCATATACTTACAATTGGAGTAACGGACAAACAACACAACAAATAGCAAACCTTTCTGCTGGAGCCTATGATGTAACCATCACTGACGCTAACGGATGTTCTACAATTACCAGCGTTTCATTGACGGAGCCAGTAGCTGTAAGTTCTACGGCTGAAGTTACTTCGGTTTATAATGAAGGTGTTGATATCAGTATCCTTGGAGGAAACGATGGGGCAGCTATTGTTTTTCCTGCGGGAGGAACAGCACCTTATTCATACCAATGGAATGATCTTGCTTTCCAAACTACTCAAACAGCCTCAAATTTATCAGCTGGAACTTATACAGTTTTAGTGAGCGATGCCAACGGTTGTACCAGCTCATCACAAGTTACTTTACTAGATCCAGCAAAGATTGGAGATAAAATATTCGAAGACCTTAACGGAAATGGTATTCAAGATGCAGGAGAGCTAGGTATTTCTGGTGTTTTAATTACTTTAACAGGAACGGCAGATAACGGAACCGAAATTACTCGAACCGTAGCTACTGATGGAAATGGTAATTACAACTTTGATGGATTGCCACCTGGGTCTTATAAAATTACAATCAATGTTCCTGGTGGATACGAAATTACCTATCAGGATGAACTTGGAAACGAAACTAACGATTCTGATATCAATCCATTAAATGGAATGTCTGATTTTGTGTCAGTAAGCAATGGCGATTTTTATGATAACTTAGATGGAGGTCTTTATCAGCCTGCATCTATTGGAGATTTTGTATGGAATGATTTGAATGGTAATGGTACACAAGATAACGGTGAACCGGGTATTCAATTCGTAGAAGTTACCTTAACAGGAACTACTGGAAATGGAACCTCAGTTACACTATCTCAATCAACTGATGTAAACGGTAATTACTTATTCCAAAATCTGAAGCCAGGCTCTTATAAGTTGACTTTTGGTGCACCAGGTGGCTATGAAGCTACTTATGTAAATCAAGGTACGGAAGCAACTGATAATAACGCAGATCCTGCAAACGGAAATATGACTACTTTCGAAATTTTAGAAAGTGGTGAAGTTAATTTGACATACGATGCTGGTTTTTATGCTCCTGCTGAAATTGGAAACTTCGTTTGGGATGATACCAACGGAAACGGAATTCAAGATAACGGAGAACCTGGTATCTCAAATGTAGAAATCACCTTAACGGGTACTACGGGAGACGGTACATCAATTACACTTACAGAATTTACTGGAATCAATGGTCAGTATCTTTTCGATAATCTAAAGCCAGGTTCTTATAAGTTGACCTTCACAAGTCCAAGTGGATTCAAATCAATTTACCAAAATCAAGGAACGGATATAACAATAGATTCTGATGTTGATCCAAACACAGAGATGACTATTTTTGAAGTATTAGAAAGTGGTGAAAGTAATCTAACTTACGATGCTGGATATTACGCACCAGCTTCTATCGGTAATTTTGTTTGGGAAGATTTGAATGGAAACGGAGTACAGGATAATGGTGAACCAGGAATTGAAAATGTACAGGTACTACTAAGTGGATTTACCGGAAATGGTACTGCAATAAATCTAGTAACATTCACAGGCCCGAATGGTGAATTCCTTTTCGACGATCTCGTTCCTGGAACGTATAAATTAACTTTCATAACACCGACTGGTTATGAAATCACATACATGGATCTTGGTGCTGTTGAAAGTGGTGATAGTGATGTCGATCCTGCAAATGGAATGACCACAACCGAAGTTTTAGTAAGTGGTGAAAACAACCTCGACTTTGATGCTGGGTTTTATCTACCAGCATCTATCGGTGATTTCGTTTGGGAAGACTTAAATGGAAATGGTATTCAAGATAATGGTGAGCCAGGACTTGGAGGTGTTCAAGTAACATTGATAGGAACGGATGGTTCAGGTTTTGACGTAACATTAATTTTGTCAACAAACCCTGACGGTTCATACGAATTCACAAATCTTCGCCCAGGTACTTACAAGCTAACCTTTGGTACTCTACCAGGTTACATCTTTACCTATGAAGGACAAAGTGGAAATGAAACAACAGATAGTGATGCCGACACAAACAACGGTATGACCATTAACGAAATACTCACTTCTGGTGAAAATAATGAAGATTACGATGCAGGTTTATTCGCACCAGCAACAATCGGTAACTACGCTTGGAAAGATTGTAACAAAGATGGAATCCAAGATGCAGGCGAACAGCCACTTGGTTTTGTTCCTGTTGCATTGACGGGTACTACTGGCGGCGGTGTCACTATAAATTTATCTACATCTACCTTAGCTGACGGTACCTACGAATTTGTCAACTTATTCCCTGGTACTTATGTCATCACTTTTGGTTTCCCAAACACGCCTACAGGTTTGGACTTCTCTCCAAAAGATCAAGGTGGAAACGATGCTTTGGATTCTGATGTAGACGGAAATGGAACAAGTGACCCACTAACAGTTATCAGTGGAGAAAACAACGAGAGTCTCGACGCAGGTTTCATGGATGTTACGCCACCAACCATTAGCCCTGAAGCAAATAACCTAACGGTTCAATGTGACGGAGCAGGTAACACAGCTCAACTTACTAATTGGTTAGCTACAAATGCTGGTGCTTCCGCAACAGACAACTGTAGCCCAGTTACTGGTCTTACATGGACAAACGACTTCCTTGCTCTAAGCGACGAATGTGGTGCAACAGGTGCTGCGACGGTAACCTTTACAGTTACAGACGAATGTGGTAATAGCAATCAAACAACTGCAACCTTCACCATAGAAGATACAACAGCGCCTGCTATTGATTTGCAAGCAAGCAACTATTTAGCAGAGTGCGATGGGGGCGGAAATGGAATGGAATTAACCGAATGGTTAGAAAATAACGGAGGTGCAACAGCTTCTGATATTTGTGCAGGAGTCAGCTGGTCAAATAATTTCCCTGGAAGTTTAAGCGATGAGTGTGGAGCAACTGGAGAAACAACCGTTATTTTCACTGCAAGTGATGAATGCGGAAACACTTCTACAACTTCAGCAACCTTTACTATTAATGATACAACTGTACCTACAATAGTTAGCCCTGCCTCAAATCAAATAGTAGAATGTGACGGTGTAGGTAATTTAGTTAACCTAAACGCTTGGTTGGACAATCATGCTGGTGCACTTGCAACGGATGTTTGCGGTGGTGTAGTTTTCTCAAACGACTACAACAATAATCTTTCAGATCTTTGCGGTGGTACAGGAGCTGTTACAGTTACTTTTACAGCAACAGATGATTGTGGAAATACTTCAACTACAGTTGCAAGCTTCACAATAGAAGATACAACACCTCCGTCTGTCGGAATTGAAGCAGCTGATCTTACTATCGAATGTGATGGAGGAGGAAATAATCCTGACCTTTTTGGATGGTTAGATAATAACGGTGGGGCAGGAGCGACCGATATTTGCGGAAGCGTAAACTGGTCTAATAACTTCACTGGTTTGAGCGATGACTGTGGTGCAACAGGTTCTGCAACAGTAACCTTCACCGCAAGCGATGAATGTGGAAATACTTCTACCACTTCAGCTACAATTACAATCGTTGATAATACGCCTCCAGTTATTGCTGCTCAAGCAAATAATCAAACGGTACAATGTGATGGTGCTGGTAACTCAATAAACTTAAATGCTTGGTTAGACAACAATGCTGGAGCTCTGGCAACAGATGTTTGTGGTGATGTTGCTTGGTCAAATAACTTCGTAAGCCTCAGTGATGATTGTGGTGCAACAGGTTCTGCAACAGTAACCTTTACCGCAACAGATGATTGTGGAAATACTTCAACAACTACTGCAACCTTTACAATAGAAGATGTAATAGCTCCTAATATCGGAATTCCTGCATCTAACCTAACGGTAGAATGTGATGGAGGTGGTAATGGATTGGAGTTACAAGATTGGTTAAATACACAAGCTGGAGCAGGAGCAACAGATATTTGCGGAGGGGTAGAATGGTCAAATGATTTCCCAGGAAGTCTTAGCGACGAATGTGGCGCAACTGGTGCGGTAACTGTAACTTTCACAGCAAGCGATGAATGTGGCAACACATCTACAACATCTGCAACTTTTACTATCGAAGATACAACAGCTCCTACTATTGTTACACCTGCAACTAGCATAACGGTAGAATGTGACGGTGTAGGTAATCAAGTCAATCTCAATGCTTTTCTTGATAACTTCGGTGGCGCACTGGCTACCGATGTATGTGGTGGAAACATAACATGGGCATCAAACTTCTCTGCTTTAACAGATGATTGTGGTGAGACAGGTACAGCAACAGTAACCTTTACGGCAACTGATGAATGTGGCAACACATCTACAACAGTTGCAACCTTTACAATAGAAGATACCATGGCTCCAAGCATTGGAATCGAAGCTTCTGATTTACTGGTGCAATGTGATGGTGGTGGAAATGGAAATGAATTAATAGGATGGTTAGATGCACAAGGTGGTGCTGGAGCAAATGATCTTTGTGGTGGGGTAGTTTGGAGCAATGACTTCACTGCATTAAGCGATGATTGTGGTGCAACAGGATCTGCAACAGTAATTTTCACGGCAACAGACGAATGTGGAAATACTGCTACAACAACTGCAGTCTTCACTATTGAAGATACCACTCCTCCAGCTATCGTTCAAGCTGCTGCTGATCAAACCGTACAATGTGATGGTGTAGGTAATTTAGTTAACCTAAATGCTTGGCTGGATAATTCAGCAAATGCTTTGGCAACAGATGTCTGTAGCCAAGGACTTAGTTGGACAAACGATTACAATAATAACTTGAGTGACCTTTGCGGCGGAACTGGTTCGGTAACCGTAACCTTCATTGCAACAGATGATTGTGGCAATACTTCTACAACTTCCGCAACTTTCACTATTGAAGACACTGTTGCGCCAAGCATAGGAATTCCTGCAAGTAATCTTTTGGTAGAATGTGATGGCGGCGGAAACGGAAATGAATTATTTGATTGGATTGATAATCAAGGAGGAGCAGGAGCAACAGATATTTGTGGTGGCGTAGAATGGTCAAATGATTTCCCTGGAAGTCTTAGTGACCTTTGTGGCGCAACGGGTGCGGTCACGGTAACCTTTATTGCTAGCGATGATTGTGGCAACACATCTACAACTTCCGCAACCTTTACCATTCAAGATACTACTGATCCTACAATTGTTCAAGAAGCAATGAATCAAACGGTAGAATGCGACGGTCAAAATAATCAAGTAAACTTCGATGCATGGGTTAGTAATAATGCCGGAGCTTTAGCAACGGATGTTTGTGGTGGGAATATCTCATGGACGAATAATTACAACAATCAATCAATTCCAGCCTGCGATAGTATTCAGGTAACTTTTATAGCAACTGATGAATGTGGCAATGAAAGTGAAACGACTGCATGGTTTATTGTAGAAGACACAGAAGCACCTCAATTACTTGGTGTACCTGATCCAATTAACCTTGAATGTGATCAAGCAATTCCTGCTCCTGCAAACGTTATCGCAAATGATATTTGTGATCCTAACGTCAACTTAGTAGCAAACGAAACGACGACACAAGGTGCTAGTCCAACAAGTTGTGATTACTACAATTACGAAATACTAAGAACTTGGACAGCAACTGATGAATGTGGAAACGTAACAGAAGAAACGCAGTTAATTACAATCTCTGATAATACAGCTCCTTCAGTCTCAATTTCTGCTCAAGATACAGAAGCAGAGTGCGATGGTGGCGGCAATCAATCTGCATTGAATGCTTGGTTGAGCGACAATGGTGGTGCAAGTGCATCAGATAATTGTAGTTCGGTTAGTTGGACAAACGATTACAATGGTCTAATTCCTGATTGTGGTGCAACGGGTTCAGTAACGGTAACATTCACTGCCTCTGATGCCTGTGATAACACTTCAGCAACAACAGCTACATTCACAGTTATAGATACAACCGTTCCTAACTTATTGGGAGTACCTGCAAATGTAGATATCGATTGTGATCAAACAGTTCCATCTGCAGCCAACGTTTCTGCAACAGACATTTGTGATACAGATGTTGATGTTAGCTTAAGCGAAAGCTCTACTCAAGGTACTGACCCAGAAGATTGTACTTACTACAATTATGAATTGGTTCGAACTTGGACAGCAACAGACGATTGTGGCAATACATCAACTGCATCTCAGATTATAATAGTGTCAGACGATTCTGTTCCTGCAATTACTTCTCTGGCACAAAATGCTGAAGTGGAATGCGATGGTAGTGGCAATGCAGCAGATTTAGCTGCTTGGTTAAGCGGAAATGGAGGCGCAGCCGCAACGGATAATTGTAGCAACGTAATTTGGTCAAATGACTATTCAGGAAACTTAAACCCTGACTGTGGTGCAACTGGTGCTATTGAAGTAAGCTTTACTGTAAGCGATGCATGTGGAAACACTTCAGTAACTACTGCAAGCTTTACTATCATAGATACCGCATCTCCTGATTTATTAAATGTTCCTGCAAACGAAAGCTTAGCATGTGACGAAACTATACCAACTATTGCTACGCTTCTAGCAAATGATATTTGTGATACAGATGTAGAAGTAAGTTCTGATGAGTCAAGTACTCAAGGAGCTGATCCCGCAAACTGTAACTACTACAATTATGAATTGGTGAGAACTTGGACAGCAACAGATGATTGTGACAACACTGCAACGGCATCTCAAACGATAACTATAGCAGATGATGCTGCACCAGAAATTACAAGTCAAGCACAAGATGGTGAAGCTGAATGTAATGGTAGTGGCAACGCTGCGGAATTAGCTGCTTGGTTAAATGGAAATGGAGGTGCTGCTGCAACAGATAATTGTAGCGCAGTAGTTTGGACAAATGATTATAATGGTAACTTGATTCCTGACTGTGGTGCTTCGGGCGCTGCAATAGTAACATTCACGGCAAGTGACGCTTGTGGTAATCAAACAGAAACAACTGCAACGTTCACGATCATTGATACAGCTGCTCCAGATCTATTAAGCGTTCCTGCAAGTGCAGCTATTGATTGTGATGAAGCATTCCCAACTCCTTCGAACGTAACGGCAACGGATATTTGTGATACAAATGTAGAAGTGGTGCTTTCTGAAAATAGTACACAAGGATCTAGTCAAACAGATTGTGATTACTATGATTACGAATTGATTCGGACTTGGACTGCAACAGATGACTGTGGTAATACTGCTACTGCTTCTCAGGTCATTACAGTATCTGATGATGCAGCTCCTGAATTAACTACAACTGCTCAAGGTACAGAAATCGAATGTTCTGGAAACAGTAATGCTATACTAACAACTTGGATAAATAATAATGGTGGCGCTACTGCAACAGATAATTGTAGCGCTGTTATTTGGACAAATAATTACAACGGTAACTTTAATATTGATTGTGGTGATGCTGGCACCGTTACAGTATTATTTACAGCGAGTGATGCCTGTGGCAATCTTAGTGAAACTACAGCAACCTTTACAATCATAGATTCTACAGATCCTGATTTGTTGAATGTTCCTGTAGATGCAACTGCTTCTTGTGATGAGGCTTTGCCAACACCTGCGAACGTAACAGCAACAGATATTTGTGATACCAATGTTGAAGTAAATTTAAACGAAACAAATGGGCAAGGTACCGACCCTTCAACTTGTGATTACTACAACTATGACGTAATCCGAACTTGGACTGCAATAGATGATTGTGGTAACACATCGACAGCTTCTCAAACAATTTCAGTTAGCGATGAAACAGTACCTCAGATGACACAGTTTGCACAAAGCGCAGAAGTGGAATGTGATGGTAGCGGAAATCAAGCGGCTTTAAATACTTGGTTGTCTAGTAATGGTGGCGCAGCTGCAACAGATAACTGTAGTGAAGTAAACTGGACAAATAATTATAACGGAAACTTAAACCCTGATTGTGGTGCTTCTGGAAGCATAGAAGTAAGTTTTATAGCAACTGATGTTTGTGGTAATGAAAATCAAACTACAGCAACCTTTACAATCATAGATTCTACAGATCCTGAATTGTTGAACGTACCTGGAGATATAGCGATAGATTGTGACGAGGCTGTTCCTGCTGCTCCAAACGTAGTAGGGAATGATGCTTGTGATACAGATGTAGAAGTAGTTTTAAATACAACAGATACGCAAGGAAATGATGTGAATGATTGTAGTTACTATACATACGAAATTGTAAGAACTTGGACTGCGATTGATGATTGTGGTAATACTGCTACAGCAACTCAGACAATTTCAGTTTCTGATACAAGCAATCCTGAAATTTCTGCACAAGCAGAAGATACTTCAGTGCAATGCGATGGAACTGGAAACAATGCTGCACTTCAAGCTTGGTTGAATAGTAATGGTAACGGAACTGCAACAGATGATTGTAGCGAAGTTTACTGGTCAAATGATTTTAGTGGAAACATGCCAGTTGATTGTGGAGCCTCTGGCTCTGTAGAAGTAACCTTTGTTGCTCAAGATGCGTGTGGAAATTCAGTGAGTACTACAGCAACCTTTACCATCGAAGATACAGAAGGACCTGATTTGTTAGGAATTCCTGCAGATGCTTCAGTGAGCTGTGATGCTGTACCGACTGCATCAGTTGTGAATGCAACTGATCTTTGTGATACGAATGTAGAAGTTGTGCTTGATGAAGTAAGTACCCAAAGTAGTAATACGACTGATTGTGCGTATTATACTTATGAGCTAGTTCGAACTTGGACAGCAATTGATGATTGTGGAAACACAAGTACCGCTTCACAAACAATTAGTGTAGCGGATAATGCTAATCCAACAATTGCAGCGGATGCAGAAGACTTAACTGTTGAATGCGATGGTAGTGGTAACACAGCTGCACTTTCAGCTTGGTTAAATAATAATGGTTCAGCTGCTGCCGATGATAACTGTAGCGCCGTAAGCTGGTCAAACGATTATAACGGAAACCTTAATATTGATTGTGGAGAGGCAGGAAGTGTAACAGTTACATTTACTGCTGCAGATGTTTGTGGCAATGAAAGTTCTACTCAAGCAACCTTTACTGTTGAAGATACAGAAAGCCCAGATTTGTTAAACGTTCCTGCTGATGAAACAGTGAATTGTGGTGAAGTACCAACAATGGTAACTGTGACTGCAAATGATGTTTGTGATATTAATGTTGAAGTTGTCGAATCTGAATCTAGCACACAAAGTAGCAACGATACAGATTGTGCTTATTACAATTACGAAATATTAAGAACTTGGACAGCAACGGATGACTGTGGAAATACTTCAACTGCAACTCAAACGATCACTATATCTGATGATGAGTCTCCTGAAATTACGACTGAAGCAATTTCTGTAGAAGTAGAATGTGATGGTTCAGGAAATTTCGATGACTTGACCGCTTGGGTTAATAATCATGGAGGTGCTTCTGCAACGGATAATTGTAGCGGAGTAGAATGGTCAAATGATTTCAATGGTAATTATATCCCTGACTGTGGTGATGCTGGAGAAGTGGACGTAACTTTTATTGCAACAGATGCTTGTGGCAATACTAGTACTTCAGTAGCGATATTCAAAATAATCGATACAACTCCTCCCCAGATTTTATCTGCTCCAGACGATATTACGGTTGAGTGTGATAATGTACCAGCACCGGCGCCATTGTCAGCAACTGATATTTGTGACGATAATGTTTTGCCACTTTATTATGAAAATGTTATTCCATCTCCGGATTGTGCAGGTGATGCATATCAGATTATCCGTAGCTGGGTTGCTACCGATGATTGTGGTAACTCAAGTGAAGTAACGCAGATTGTAACTGTAGAGGATAATACACCACCAGAACTTTTGGGAGTACCTGCTGATATTACAGCTGATTGTAATGACATACCAGATATACCTGAGATCAACGATGACATTACAGCGAATGATAATTGTGATGCCTTTGTTCAAATTACTTTCAGTGAACAACTAGTTCCGGGTGATTGTGGTAATTCATTTGTCTTGGTAAGAACTTGGACTGCAGTTGATAATTGTGGTAATCAAGATGTTCAATCACAAAGCATCTCAGTAGGGGACGATAGTCCTCCTGTATTTACAGATGTACCCGATGATATGAACACAGAATGTCCTGCTCAAGATGAGTTTGACATGCCAACTGTGTCAGATGATTGTAGTGATGTGAATATTAATTTTGAAGACGAAGTGATCGCAGGAGCTTGCCCACAGACATACAGTATGATCCGAACTTGGACGGCTACAGATGAATGTGGAAATGAAACAACAGTCTCAAGAATCATGGCTGTTGAAGATACAACTCCTCCTACCTTGATAGGAGTACCTTCAGACGTTACGGTAGACTTAGGTAACGGTGAGCAGGTTCCTGAACCTGCTAACGTTTCTGCAACTGATCTTTGTGATACGGATGTAGAAGTTAGCCTTGGAGAAACAGAAGTAGCAGCTGATTGTGGTTATGTAATGACCAGAAAATGGACTGCAATTGATGATTGTGGTAACGAAGCTGAAGGACTACAAAATATTACAGTGATTGAATCATTGAACGTGAGTATTGAAGGTGCTATTGAAATCTGTGAGGGAAGTTCAACGGAGCTTACGCTAAATCTAAGTAATCCATTAAATACATACAATTGGTCGAGTACTGGTGGGCAGTTGATGAATACAAGTTCTGCAACGCCAAGCTTCGAAGCAGATACTGAGGGAACTTATACGATTACTGTTTCTGTAATTACATCTACTGGATGTGAAGGTGAAGATACCTTTACAGTTACTGTGAGTGAAGCTCCTCAGGGAACTGCTGATGGAAACGGTCCATTGTGTATTGGAGAAACAATAGAACTGCTGGCAGAAGGTGGTAACACTTATGAGTGGTCAGGGCCAGATGGTTTCAATTCTACAGATCAAAACCCTAGTATTAATGCTGCTGATTTAGGAAATAGCGGTACATATATCGTAGTGATTTCAAGTGGTGATTGTTCTGTAACTCAAACAGTAGTGATTGATGTGAACTCACAAGCAATCGCTCAAATTACAGGAGCAACCGATCTTTGTGATACAGATAATCTACAACTGATCGCATCGGGTGGAACGAATTACGAATGGTCTGGACCGGATGGATTTACGTCTTCCAGTTCAACTGCTAATATAACTGGTGTAACTGATGAAAATGCTGGAACATACACTGTAACGGTTACTGACTTTAATGGATGTGTAGATATTGCGACTGTTGAAGTTGTAGTAGGATTAAACGTTTTAGCAGAAGCTGAAAATAATGGCCCACTTTGCGTAGGTCAAACACTGGAACTTTTTGCAAGTCCTGATGGTGCTGATTATGTATGGACTGGACCAAATGGATTTACATCTACTGAACAGAATCCAGTAATTTTCAACGCGTCAGAATTATATGATGGTGAATTCACCGTAGAAATTACTGATGGTTCTTGTACTGGTACTGCGATAACGATTGTTGAAGTGAAATCAGAGTTAGAAGGATTTATTAATAGTAACAGTCCTGTTTGTGAGGGGGATGATATTCAATTGAGCGCAGGTGGTGGTACACTTGTTTCATGGATTGGACCAAATGGATTTATTTCTAATGATGATGATCCGACTGTTTATGGCGCTGACGCAATGGATGCGGGTGTTTATATTGCCATTATTGGAACAGGTATTTGTAAAGATACACTAACAACAGAAGTCGTAGTTGCTCCTGCAGTTTCAGTTGACTTTACGGTCATTGATGTAGATTGTAATGATCTTGGATCTATCAATGTCGGAGTATCTGGAGGAACAGGGAATTACACATTTGATTGGGAGGATATTCCTGGTAATGATGATGGAGAAGATCGTGATAACTTAATGGCTGGAACGTATAACTTGACAGTTTCTGATGATGGCGGTTGTGAATTCGAAGTAAACGGTATAACGGTATTGAACACTTGTGATTGCGAAGCTGATGCAGGAGATATAGAACCTGATGCAGCTCAAGTATGTCTGGAAGGTTCTCCGTCATTCGTTTCGGCGACGCCAGCTGGAAACCAAATAGTACCAGCAGGATATACCACTATTTATATTTTGACAACGGGAGCTGATTTAACAATATTAGCAGTAAATAATACACCTGTTTTTGATGTCTTTGGAACTGGTGATTACACCATCCATACATTGATCTATGACCCTGCGACATTGGATTTAAGTATTGTAGTTCCTGGAACTACGACTGCTGCTGATGTTTTGGCCTTATTGCAACAAGGGGGAGGAGATATTTGTGCATCTCTTGATGTAGATGGTGCTTCAATAGAAGTGGTAGAACCACTTGCGACTATTAGTGCTCAGGCTCCTGAAACTTGCGATGATTGTAATGGACAAGTTAGCTTGACACCATCATCCTATAACTACACTTGGAGTGATGGTGCAAATGGATCGGATAGAGATGACCTTTGTTCTGGAACTTATACAGTAACGGTAACAAACGCAATTGGATGTGAAAATCAATTGACAGTAACAGTAGATGAGACTTGTGGATGTGTACTTCCAGTCGTGACGAACATAGTTGTGATTGAAGCGAACTGTGGAATAGCAAATGGATCTGCAACATTACAGTTGGCAGGTAATCCTGCAAGTTACGCATATGCATGGAGTCCAAACGCTGGTACGAGTGTTGGTGTTGGCAACGGACGAACTGACTTGTTAGCAGGAATGTATACGGTAACAATTTCCGATCCATTGGAAGCAGATTGTGTAACAATAGTTGAATTCTCAGTAGGTAATGCAAACGGACCTGAAATTGAAGATGTGGTTGTCAGTCCGGCAACATGTAGCGCTGCGAATGGAGCAGTAACGATTTCACCTGCTATTTATAATTACATATGGGCATTTGATAATTTACAAGGAAATTCAAGATCTGATCTGGCTGCTGGTTTCTATGAAGTGATTGTACTTGATCCTTCTACGCCAAACTGTCCAGATGTGATTACGATTGAAGTTGGACAAGAAAATAACTTAGTACTACAAGAAGTAGTTAGCGTAGAGCCTGATTGTGGAGAAGCAAATGGTAGTGTGACCATCACTGTAGTTAGTGGCGGTAGCGGAAATCAGACTTATGAATGGAGTGATGATCCAAGTTTGAATGTACCAATAAGAAATGATTTGGCTTCTGGTACCTACGCAGTTGTTGTGACTGATTTGGTTTCTGGTTGTATTTCAACAGTGCTATTTACCTTAAATGATAATGTAGCTGGAGCAAACGTAAATGTAGGCTCTGAATTCGAAACGAGTTGTGTTGGTGCAAATGATGGTCAAGCGACTATACTTGTTAGTTATGATCCAAATTTTGTAAACCCACCAACTCAATATATTACAGATGCTAGTGGGCAGATTTACAATAATGGAATGCTTGCGCCTGGTCAATACTGTGTAGTAGTTGAAGATGGAAATGGTTGCATTGCTGGCTCAGGATGTTTTGATATTGTTATGCCTGATGTAATAGATGTTGATGTAGAGCTAGTAAATGCTGATTGCCAAACGAATGGTAGTATCATGTTGATGGTAGCTGGGGGGAATGGAAACTATACCTTTGACTGGGATGATTTGACTGGCTCTAACGATCCGCAAAATAGAACAGACTTGACTGCAGGACTTTACAGTGTGACAGTAACAGACGGCAACGGATGTTCTGCCATGGCAATGGATTTGGTTATTGCAGATGAGTGTAATGATTGTGAAGAACCAATACTGAATAACGTAGTAGTGCTTGAAGCGACTTGTACAAACTCAGATGGTATGGCCACTTTGTATGTTGCAGGAAATGCGGATGACTTTACTTATGATTGGAACACAGCGCTTGGTCAATCAAACACTTTAGGCAATAGCCGAACGAATTTACCAGCGGGAACTTACCTAGTAACGATCTCTGATGAAAACGATGCAAGTTGCTTTATCGTTGAAACCTTTACTATTGGTAATTCGGATGGTCCTGAAGCGCTTGTATTGACAACTGCTGCAAACTGTAACGCAAATGATGGTTCCGCTATTTTAGCTCCAAGCACTTATGAGTACGATTGGAGTGATGGACAGTCTGGTGCAATGCGCGCGGATCTTCTCGCAGGAACTTATCAAGTAACGATTACTGATCCGTCTAACGGAAATTGCAATAATGTAATTACAGTAGTGGTTGATCAAAACAATAATTTAGATGCATCTGTAACGATTAATACTTTACCTGACTGTAATCAGTCAAACGGTTCCGCAACAATCTTTGTAAACGGTGGAAGTGGAAACTATGCTTATAGCTGGGGTAATGATGCTACATTAGATAATCTGTCAGCAGGAACGTATACCGTTTCTATTACGGACTTAGATAGTGGCTGTACAACAGATGAGATCTTTACTTTAGATAATGATGTGCCTTCAGCAACGGTAACGGTAGTTGGTAATCCAACTGTTTCTTGTGCAGGTGCAATGGACGGATCAGTTGTATTTGGTTTGGACTTTGATCCTAACTTCGATTTCCCTGAGACAGTAATTATTACGGATGCTTCGGGAGCAACTTATACTGGAGGTCAACTAGGTGCAGGAGAATACTGCATAGTTGTACAAGATGCATCAGCTTGTATTGCAGGTTCTGCTTGCTTCGAGGTTACAGAGCCAAGTCAGATAGATGTTGATGTAGCATTGACCAATAAAGATTGTGTTACCGAAGGTAGTATCTTACTACAAGTAACTGGTGGCAATGGTGGCTATACATTTGATTGGTCAGATCTTGCAAGTTCTACTGATCCACAAGATCGCACTGGCTTGAGCTCAGGAACTTATGATGTGACAGTAACAGACACGAATGGTTGTACAGCAGTTGCATCTAACCTGATTGTTGAGGATGAGTGTG
>CAKZUK010000162.1 GCA_937921775.1 uncultured Saprospiraceae bacterium | reverse complement strand
GATTATAATGCGAAAGAGCTCAAGCGAATTGCGATGATGATGTTCAATTCCGAGGAACTAATTTTGGAGGAAGCTTCAGCTAAACACTTGAATGAATACATCCAAAAATTGGTTGACAACAAACATAAATATTTCGGTAATGCTCGTACCATTCGCAAGATTGTTCGCGAAACGGTCCGACGTCAAAATCTCCGTATGGCTGAATTGCCTTCTGAGCAACGCAGTGCTGAGCTCATACAAGCGATTACTTTGGATGATATTTCGAATTTCCAGTTGGTGGAAGAAGAGAATAATGCTCGGAAGGGGATTGGGTTTTAGGTAGTTACTGTGAAGTTTTCAGTTTCAATGTTCTCGTTTGAAGCGATCTTTTAGATAAAAAATAAAGCGCTAAAAGCTAGTTTAGATCTTTGACCTAGACATGGCTTGAAATAAAAAAGCTACTGTTCAATTTATATGAACAGTAGCTTTTTTTGTAGAACATGTTCTGGAACGGAGCCTATCACGTAAGTAAGTCTAAACGAGTGAAATAAAATTCACCTTATATCTTCTTTGCCTGCTTTATCTGATTCAATAAAACCTAGAAAAAATCATACTCCACATTACTAAATACCCCATCCGTAATCTCACTAAGCACTCCCCCGTTCAAGTCACGCAAGGTAAAATTAAAGGTCCCCGAAATCTTCCCATCACCACATTTCGTCACCCTTATCGATCCATCTCGGGCAAGTCCTATACCACTCAAACTAAGTGAAGCATCACTAATAAAAATAGTGCCACTACTAGATGTAACTGTAAAAGCATTATCATCATAATCGGGATCATCCCAACCATAAAACGTTTCTGTATTAATACATTCTCCAACATCTCCATCCCGATAATCTGTGATCACAATCGAGATCGTTTGACCACCAGCATCCTGTCCAAAAAAGTCCAAACGCTTTGCAGACACATCAGCTGCAGCAGTTGATTGAGAGACCGTTGGCTGGGTAATACTTTGAGATTCCCAAGCATTCCCGTCAATTTTACAAGCAAAGTAATTTTCTAAATCTGGGTCTGGGCTTGTACTATCATCATCATCCTTAGCACATGACAGCATAACGAAAGAGACCAATAAACAAAGCGCAAATACATTTTTCAATCGATTCATTTTTTATTTTTTTTGTAATTAATATCTACTAAGAATCATTTCTCCACAAAAATAGAACAAAATTCTCGCCTCTCCAGCCTAATCCTCCATCACTAGCCCTACTTTCTTTTGAAATGTTAAAATGATTCCCTATTTTGATGCATGTTAGGGGAACTTACTACAATTTTTAACCAAGACTTTACTTACAATACATTCCCTTTCCAAAGTACCTTAGATTCTATAAGCTAAGGTATCAACATCAATTAACGATTTCACGAGTTTAAAACTAACCTGTAGCGAATATTCACTAAGCTTTACAACAAATGTAAAAAGCTATAAAATGCTCGTATGAAAAAGCTGTTTTTGATTCAGACCTTTACCATTCTTTGGGGCTTGGCTAACTTTGCCAGCCACAGTACTCCTATACACGATCTTAATTTATCTTTGATTCAATTTAGCGTTTGTGATAGTATTGATCTTTCATTAAATGTCTCTCCTTCCTCTCCAGAAATTTCCTGTGACTTTCCATGTGTTACTTTAAGTGCAAGCGGTGGAAGCTCCAACGGTGATTATATTATTGAATGGGAAGATGCTCTTGAGCAAAACACACTCACCGTCTGTCAAGCAGGTGTCTATTTAGTAATCATTACCGACCTCAATAGCGGCTGCACCAATACACAGTCTGTAACGGTTAGCGACTATGAACTTCCAATCATTGACGCAGGGCCTGATATGGAGATTTCCTGTGTAAACTCTTGTACCGCACTTCAAGCTATTTTACCAAATATACAAGATGATTTTTCCATTGAATGGACCGGTCCTGATAATTTTATATCCAATGAATTGATTCCATACGTTTGTGTTCCGGGTACCTATCTTTTTAGTGTACATGAATCAGGAGGCGGCTGCACCATCACGGATAGTATGAAAGTAGAAGAAGTTTATGAAGCCCTTTACAACAGTCTTCAACTTGATATTTGTCCCGGCGATTGTTATACCTTTGGAGGAGAAACTTATTGTGAAGCAGGTAACTACATGAACACCTTTGAATCAGCTCAACAATGTGACAGTATCGTCATCTTACAGTTGAATCAAATTCCGATAGTAGCAGAAATTGACTTAGCCGGCATTATTACCTGTGCACAACCTCAACTATTGCTTAATACCTTTAATTCTACCTACTATTCCGATGCTACTTACGAGTGGAGCACCGCTGATGGAAATATCATTTCTGGCAAAGACACAATAGCTTCCTTAATTGATTTACCTGGCACTTACTTCTTTAGTATTAAATGGAATGGATGCACGGCTATCGATTCCATAGTTGTAACGGCCAATCAAATTGATCCTGATGCCAACGCAGGTGAAGATGTAGAACTCGACTGTATCGATCTACAAACAACCTTATCAGGAGCCCTTTCATCTGACACCATTGGTAAAAGTTATAGTTGGATTGGTCCTGATAATTTCTATGCTACTGAATATCAGGTACAGGTTGATAAAGCGGGAATTTATGAGCTTACAGTCCAAGACAATACCAACGGTTGCTTGCAATCAGATGATGTTATTGTCGAAGCATTTATTCCATTTGAGCCTGAGCTTAGCGTTGAACCTTCATGCTTCAATGATACTTCGGGTAGTATAGAAATCAACAATGATTCGCTAGCTCCATTTTATGAATTTTCAGTTCGCAATAATCTTTTTCAGGATGTTCCTAAATTCGAATCGTTAGGATCGGGTGATTACCAATTGGTCTGGAAAGACGATCATGGCTGC
The DNA here is from genome assembly GCA_937921775.1 of uncultured Saprospiraceae bacterium. GTDB lineage: Bacteria > Bacteroidota > Bacteroidia > Chitinophagales > Saprospiraceae > CALGLS01. The sequence continues at coordinate 5,200 of CAKZUK010000162.1, read as the reverse complement.
GGAGACACCTTAGATGTAAACGTTCCCGAGCTCTCAGCCATTGACTTTAGAATGGAAGACAGCTACTCTATTTGTGGCGATAATTATATCACACTTAATGCAGCAGTAAATATAAATGAAACGCCTGGGCCTGTTACTTATCTTTGGAATGACGGGGCTTCTGTTCCAGCAATGCGCACCAATCGTATCGGCAACTTTTGGGTTGAAATCACATCTGCCTGTGAAGTCTATCGACATGAATTTGAAGTAAGCAATGAATTATCTACTATAGACAACAATATTTATGTACCCAATGCTTTTTCTCCCAACAGTGATTACACGAACGATCGATTTAGAGCTTACGTCAATCACGAAATCATTGCTTACCAACTGCAGGTATATGATCGACGTGGGGGTTTGATGTTTAGCACAGAAAACCCGGTAGAAGGTTGGGATGGCACTATAAAAGGAGTTCAATCGGCGGTAGGTGTTTACTCCTGGTGGTTGCGAATTACTATTGCTACTTGTGGTGGAGGGCGAAGTGAGGGGTATTTGTCGGGAGATGTTAGCTTATTCCGCTAACACTTCTTTTTAGATTAGATAGAATTGGAACACAGGTCTAGCACCTCTCTGTCTCATCTGCTGCCAAGCTAAGCAAGCGCTAGATCCGCGTTCCTATCTCCCGAGTGGGACTTTTTAATTCTTCGTTTCTGCAACAAAATCAAGCGACACCGCATTAATACAATACCGCAATCCAGTCGGTTTAGGACCATCATTAAAGACATGACCAAGGTGGCCATCACAGCGAGCACAAAGTACCTCTACTCTACTCCATCCGTATTTATTATCTTTTTCTTCAGCTACATTAACTTCATTAATTGGCTCCCAAAAGCTTGGCCACCCTGTACCTGATTCAAATTTTGTTTCAGATGAAAACAAAGGTAATTGACAACCACGACAAGTAAATACTCCTTCTGATTTCTCCTTCAACAAATCACCAGTATTTGGTCGTTCTGTTCCTTTCTCGCGCAAAACGTTGTATTCTAAATCATTCAGCTCTGCTTTCCATTCTGCTTTTGTCTTTACTACCTTTTTTAAACTGTCAGATAGCATCGTAGTTTGCTTGCTCACAACACTGCTACTGGTCTTTTCTGTTTTTGATTGTACAGATGATTTGCTTTGCTGACAACTCATTGGTATCAGTAAGACAAAAGCTACTAGTACATATTGCATTAGGTAAGTCATGTTTTATTTTTTTTGGTGAACTAATTATTTATAGTTCAAAACTACAATCTTAAATCGCTTCAAGTATCACAGAATTATTACAAATTGGATTCAAAGCTAAAATCTAAAGCTCATCTATCTTCGTCTCTTTTTAGGTGCCTGCCAATCTTCTGCCTCTGCATAGTCAACGATCCGTTTCATAAAGCCAATAATCGATAAGAAAACTAGATACCCAAAAACCACTACGATCATCAGCCACTTATAGCCACCAGCTGCCTCCATACTCATTCCTGACAAAGCATAGGCAGCCGTTCCTGACAGAATGGTTAATCCTGCAAAAACCAACATCGAACTGATCCAATATTTGTTGATATCTTTTGCCGAAAGGCAGAATACACTATTTCCAACCGCATAAAAAAGTAGAAAGGCTAAAGCGGTGAGCCAACAAAAGTCAGCTCCTACATCTATGATCCCACCAAATATTTTGGAGAGAATCATTACCAATAGGCTTGCGCCAAATATGAGCGCCCCTTGAAGAGGTGGGCTGTATGCCTTACTTAGGATTGATTGATTTGCTTGGTCCATCGTCTTGATTTGTTTGTAGGTACTGGCACACTTATAAATGCATAAGGAAGAGGTATTGTTTAACAACTTTCAAAATAAGTTATTCCAATCCCATAAATGAGCCTGTTATATAACAGTATCCTGCTAGTTTAGTGGATAATCCCGCCATTAGATATGTATGCCATCAAAAAAGTCTGCCAAACTAAGTTTTATAATTTATTGACACTAAGTAAGCGCTTGGACAAAATTATTTGACCACCTGATTAAATCCAAGAATATAGTCTAGCTCAGGCTAAAAGGAAAAATGTTAATTTTGATTAATCAACCACCTCTCCATACAAATCATACTCTGCGGCATCCACAATCTTGATATTCGCAAAATCACCAAGACGAACATAGAACTTTTTGGCATCAACTAAAACCTCATTATCAACCTCAGGAGAGTCTGCTTCGGTACGACCAACAAAGTAGCCACCTTCTTTACGGTCAAACAAAACGCGTAAAGTTTGTCCTATTTTTGCATTGTTCTTTTCTGCAGAAATCTCTCTTTGAATTTCCATCAAACGGTTGGCTCTATCTGCTTTTACCTCAGCTGGCACATCGTCTTCCACATCATGCGCTATGGTTCCTTCCTCATGCGAATATTGGAAAACTCCAACTCGTTCAAATCGCATTTCTTCAATGAAATCACAAAGCTCCTTAAATTCTTCTTCCGTCTCTCCCGGAAAACCAACAAGAATAGTCGTTCTAATCGCAATACCAGGAACCTGAACTCTAGCCGCTTCAATCAAGGACGTAGTTTCCGCCCGAGTGATTTGACGGCGCATACGCTCCAGTACGGTATCACTAGCATGCTGCAATGGAATATCAAGATAGTTGCAAACTTGAGGATGTTTGGCCATAGCCGTAAAAATCTCCATCGGAAATTTTGATGGGTAAGCATAATGCAAACGAATCCATTCAATCCCTTCTACTGCTGCAAGAGCATCCAACAATTCTGGGAGTGCTCGTTTTTTATAAATATCAAGACCGTAGTAAGTTAATTCCTGTGCAATCAACATAATTTCCTTAGTTCCCATCTTTGCTAGGTTAGTAGCTTGCTTTACAAGCGCCTCAATGGTTTGAGAAATATGTTTTCCACGCATCAAAGGGATTGCACAAAAAGAGCAGGTTCTATTACAGCCTTCGCTAATTTTGAGATAAGCATAATGTTGTGGAGTAGTGATGACTCGCTCTCCTATCAGCTCATGCTTGTAGTCCGCATCTAACTTTGCCAAAAGAGCTGGTAACTCCAGCGTACCGAAGTAATTGTCTACTTCTGGAATCTCAGTTTCCAAATCGTCTTTGTACCGTTGAGATAAACAACCAGTGACATATAACTTGTCAATACCACCTTTTTTCTTAATCTCCGCGTATTCCAATATAGTATTGACCGACTCCTCCTTTGCCAAATCAATGAAACCACAGGTATTCACGATGATAATATTGGCATCTGATTCCTCCTTTTCATGACTCACTTCATAGTCATTTCCCTTCAATTGGGTGATCAGGTTTTCCGAATCCACTAGGTTTTTGGAGCAACCCAGTGTTATTACGTTTACCTTATCCTTTCTTAATGTCTTTGTTTTCAAAGTATTCTGATTTAGATTGACTGCAAAAGTACACTTAACTAATGAAAATGCCAAGGTTGTGTGACCTCTGTGTTTTGAGATTGCTTCGCTAAGTGACCACAATGTCGAGAGATCATTCAGTCTTTGACCTGATTAAGAGAAGTCCCTGCGCTAAGATACTTTATTCGACCGCAGAGCTTACTAAAGGCTAGAAAGTCTATCCGCGAAGCAATCGCTAAGTGACAACAGCGCCTCCACGGTATCTAAACGCAACAGTCTCACAACGAAGCGGAACCCTAGCAAAGCCATCTCTCTACTAGCCGACACAAACAATGTTAAAGATAGAACCAATAAAATATTACTTTTGCATGTAACGTTTGGCACTATGTATGAGACATTAAATGTACTGTACGCCCTATTAGAAGTTTTTAATTACTTAATTACTACACTATCCACAAACCAACAGTAAAAGCAAGACATGAAAAATTCGATTTTTACGTTCCTCTTAGCGCTACTCTTTACTACTAGTTCTTATAGTCAGATCGGCTTTTCTATAGCTTATAAGGACCTTAGTGCCAATAACTGGGAGAATTTGATAGCCAATTACAATGTATCGGTAGAGAATGGTGTATCACCACTTAGAGAAGGAACTGACTTTGCCCTTGACTATTGGTTTCGTTTAAAGAAGCGACGTGTTGAGTTTCATCCAGAATTGAGCTATTCCAGGTTTATTCGCAATAGTAGTGAAGTTGAGCTAAAAAGCGGAATGATAAATTTTAGTTTTCACACTAATATCTATCCCTTTGACTTTGGAGAAGATTGTAATTGTCCTACCTTTTCAAAAGGTGGTTCTTTCGTGGAGAAGGGTCTCTTTCTTCAGGTCTCCCCTGCAGTGAGTTATTTGAATAATTCCTTTAAAGATGATTCTGGCGAAGAAAAAAATAGTGATCTTGCCTACGGAATTGGGCTTGGAGTAGGTCTAGACTTTGGATTATCTGATTTCATAACGATAACTCCGATGATCCGATATTCGTATATGGTAGATGCAGAGTGGAAAGATCTAGATCAACATCTCAATATAGATGCTCCCGATGCTGCGAATAAAAACGTTACCAACTTTTCGACCTTGTACTTTGGCTTAAGACTAGGGTTCAGATTTGATGAACGCAATAAGTATGGCTATCGTTAATGGATGTTGTTTTGTTTGGCACAAAAAGCTTAACAACAATGCTTTAAAATTTAATCCGCTTTACCACATCCCAGGTTACAATTCCTATGCATACTGACACGTTGAGCGAGTGTTTGGTACCAAACTGTGGCACCTCAATGCAACCATCTAGCAATGGAAGTACTTCTTCACTTAATCCATCCACTTCATTACCAAATACGAGTACATATTTGTAGCCCATGTCTGATTCAAATTTTTGAAGTGGAATACTCATATCTGTTTGTTCTACACCGTAGATTTTGTAGCCTTCCTTTTTCAATCCATTTATTGCATCTACAACATTTTCATGATGCTCCCACTGCATTGACTCAGTGGCGCCGATAGCTGTTTTTAAAATTTCTTTATGCGGAGGCTGAGCAGTGATTCCACAAAGGATCAAACGCTCTAATGCAAATGCATCAGCAGTTCGAAAAGCAGAACCTACGTTTAAGGCAGAACGCACATTATCTAACATCAACACTACAGGTGTCTTTGCCATCTTCTTAAATCCCTCGTTGTCTACTCGACCCAGTTCTTTTAAACTTAATTTCTTCATACTTATTTAAGTAGTTTAACGGAATTATTTAAATATTTCCTTTTAGTGGTTTTGAAAAAT
>CAKZUK010000161.1 GCA_937921775.1 uncultured Saprospiraceae bacterium | reverse complement strand
GATAATGACAACGACGGAGTTTGTGCTCCAGATGATTGTGATGATAATAATCCAAATATTCCAACCACAGTGGGTGCGACCTGTAATGACGGAGACCCCAATACAGAAAATGATGTGATTCAATCAGATGCTTGTACTTGCCAGGGAACACCAGTAGGTTGTACCGATAATGACAATGATGGAGTTTGTGTCCCAGATGATTGTGATGATGGGAATCCAAATATTCCAACTACACCGGGTACAGCTTGTAATGATGGAGATTCTAATACGACGAATGATGTCATTCAGTCAGATGGATGTAGCTGTGCGGGGACAGCTCCGGACGGTGATTGTGCAGATGTTGTTATTGCGTCTGGCCCAACTTCAATTACAGTTTCTGGATTGAACTCACCAATTACACAAGTTCAAGTTTTTAATCCGACTTGGCAACAGGTCTTGAATTGTTCAGGAGACTGTGGTCTAACAGAAACAGCAAGTGGATTGACGCCCGGTTCGCATTATGTGAAAGTTCGTTTTTATACAGCGGGTTGGTCTTTGATTTGCGAAATCGACGAATATGTAAATATAACAGGAGGACCTTGTACGGATAATGACAACGACGGAGTTTGTGCTCCAGATGATTGTGATGATAATAATCCAAATCTTCCAACCACGCCAGGTAGCACTTGTAATGATGGTAATCCGAATACAGAAAATGATGCAATTCAATCTGATGGTTGTACTTGTGCAGGAACATTGCCTCCAGGGGAAGGTACAGATGTTGGATGTGGTGTTAGCTATGTGAGTACTTCCACTAGTACAACGATCAGTGGTTTGTCTGCAGGGCATGTCATTGCCAAATTGTTTAGTCCATCTTGGGCAACAGTTTATAGTTGTGTAGATGATTGTCCCAACCCATTAACGATAAATGGTTTGACTGATGGAACGTACCACCTTAGTGTAAATCTTTATGATGCGAATTGGCAGCCAATTTGTGATTTGACGGAAGATCTAATTGTAGGTACTGGACAGTCATTTGAAGCTACTGACCAACAAGAGAATTTATTTTTCACCGCTATGAAAAGTGGTCGTGAAGTCAGTTTGAGTTGGGTAACCAATACGGAGTATAAAAACGATTATTTTGTAGTTGAACATTCATTGGATGGCAACCAATTCGAGCCCTTGATGATGGTCGAAAGTGTGGAAGATGTGATGTCAGAGCGGATGTATCAGGAGTTTGATTTGCAACCGAATCAGGGTGTCAATTTTTATCGCTTGCAGCAGATTGCTTTAGATGGCAGTTTTCGATATTCCAGTATCAGAGCAGTTCGATTTGATGTTGACTTAAAGAGTTTTGGCTTATTTCCGAACCCTGCTGCAGAGGAAATCTACTTGAATCTATCTGACTATAAAGATATGCAAGTAAACATCCAGATTATTAATGCACTGGGACAAACGATTGAACAAAGATCTATTGCGTCCATCCCAGAGCATGCCATCCGATTTGATTTGGCAAAATATCGAAATGGAATTTATAATATTTCTATAAAAGTGGAAGGTCGTAAGCGAATGACTAAGCAGTTTGTCGTCAGTCGACTTTATTGATATTTTTGAACGAACTCAATTATATCTTTAAATCTGAACGTTTTTGCGGACTTAGTTTGTAAAACGTTCAGATTTAAGCTAATTTTACATCACACACACACACACACATCATACAAAGGAGTCTTCAAACCACTTCTAAATCAATGTTCCTCCGGACCTTAATTATTAGCCTGTCCGTTTATTGAAACTACTTACAATTTACAACCGATTTCTGTGAAAGCTAAGCATTTGTAAAAATGCTAGCTATCCTATTTGAAAAAAATTGCTCTAAATAGCATTAGGCTTTTAGTGGCAATATTCTGTACGTGAATAACTTCAGTACGGATGAGCTAGTACTTTAAATGCCTTTTCTAAAACGAGGATTGATTTGATTTTGAATACTGGAATGTATCGCTTTTTGCGGAAACCTTATTTAACCATACACCAATGAATCTTACTTTACACACTAGCTCTTACAAGCGTATACTCTTATTCGCTTTCTTAATCATATCAAGCCTTAGCCTCCATGCTCAGGATCTTTATATCAATGAATTTATGGCCTCCAACGGCAGCACAATTGCTGACGAAAATGGTGAATTTGATGATTGGGTAGAAGTCTATAATGCCGGCACCACTGCTATTGATATTGCAGGAATGTATCTAACGGATGACACCACCAACACGACCAAATGGCAAATTCCAGCAACTAATTCCGCATTAACTACCATTCCCGCCGGTGGTTTTCTATTACTTTGGTTTGATTCAGAACCTGAGCAAGGGGAACTTCATATCGATGCAAAACTTGGAGCAGGAGGAGAAGATGTTGGTCTGTATGCTGCTGACGGTATTAGCATGATAGATGCTTATACTTTTGGGCCACAGTTGGAAGATATTTCTGAAGGTAGAGTGCCAGACGCAGCTAGTGATTGGGACTTCTATGCTGAGCCAACACCAGGAGCTTCTAATGATACTGCTGATCCGGGAGTTGAGCTGACTGAAATTCCGGTAGCTGATATTTCTGGTGGCCTTTATCCTGCTTCACAAATAATAACATTGACTTCTGCTACTCCTGATGCTGAGATTTACTACACATTAGATGGTACGGATCCAAGCGATAACTCCATAGAGTATACTGGGCCAATTACCATAAATGATATCAGTCCATTAAGAGCCATCGCTTATTCAGCTACTTTATTACCGAGTAATGTAATGACCGAAACTTATTTAATTGGAGTTGAACATGATTTCGCAATTGTTGCCATCAACACAGATACAGTCAATCTTTATGATGAAGAGCTTGGAATCTTCACTAATTTTGAAGAAGATATTGAAGCTCCTGCACATGTTCAGTTTTACGAACCTGATGGAACACTTGGTTTTTCACAAGACATCGAAATAGAAGTTTTCGGAAATGCATCTGCAGCTTTGCCACAAAAATCATTGAAGTTAAAAGCAAAAGCAAGCCTTGGAAATGAGTTTTTTGAGTATGAAATTTTTCCAGACCAAAATATTGAAGAATATCTAAGTTTTGTTGTTCGACAATCTGGACAGGATTGGAATATTACCATGTTTAGAGATGCCTTCGAACAAGGTTTGTTTGATGATATTGCTGACTTGAACGGTGTATTAGAAAAGCCAGACCTGGATTTACAAGGATATCGTCCAGGAGTTGTTTACCTCAATGGAGAATACTGGGGTATTTACAATGTGCGTGAACAAATGAATTGGAAATACCTCAACACACACTACGGAATTGAAAAAGAAGAAGTGGATATAGTAGAAGACGATGATGAGCTAGAATTAGGTGACCTGAATGAATGGAATTCGTTTAATAATTTCTTAGAAAACACCAATTTTAGTAGCGATGCAAACTATCAAACGCTTCGCGAAAAAGCAGATGTAGATCACTACATTGATTACATGTTGCATGGGATGATTATAGATAATAATGATTGGCCTGGAAATAACAATAAGCATTATCGAGAGAGAACAGCAGACGCAAAATGGCGCTGGCTGACCAAAGACCTTGACTTTGGTTTTGGTCTACGCCCATTAAATTCTACTTGGAATTCTGGTGACTTTACCACGAACATGTTGGAAATATGTTTGGCTGAAAATAGCTCAAATTATTACAACCCACCAGAGGCAACTTTGTTTTTGAGAAGATTGATGGAAAACGATCAGTCAAAAAATTATTTCATCAATCGAGCAGCTGACTTTTTGAATACTATTTTTGAACCATCAAGAGTCGTGGCTCGAATTGATTCACTCGAAACAATTTATATTCCCGAAGTACAAGCACATTTTGATCGCTGGCAAAGTGGTTATAGCGATCACCCCGAAGATGTTGATGTACTTCGAACATTTGCCAATGGCCGTGCCCCTGAAGTACGAACACACTTCGTAAATTACTATACTGAAATTTCAGGAACTACAGCTGTAACCATTGATGCCAATCCATCCGAAGGAGGTAACATTAATTTCAGTACTCTAAACTTTACAGAAATCAATTACCCTTGGGATGGTTCATATTTTCAAGGAATTGATATTCCCCTTAGTGCCAAACCTGCAAGAGGTTTTGTACTCGATAGTTGGTCGGATGCTGCTCTAGGAAATGACTTAGAAACAATCGTTAATATCAACAGCTCTAGTTATGATTTGACGGCTAACTTTGTTCCGGGTTCCAACGCAACTGATCCAATCGTTATCAACGAAATTAATTATAACTCACCAGATTTTCCTAACCCGGAAGATTGGATAGAACTATACAACCCAAATACTACAGCAGTTGATATTTCAGGCTGGTATTTTGAAGATGAAAGTGGCGACTACTTTGGTTTGCCAGCTAATACAATTTTAGCTCCCGGAGCTTATTTAATTCTCGCAGAAGACTTGGAAAGTTTCATGGGCGTTTATCCAAATGCAACAAACGTTATCGCTAGCTTTGGTCAGGATCCAGGAGGATTTGGGCTGAGTGGAGGAGGAGAGTTGATTACCATTAAAAATGCAAACGGTGTTTTAATTGATGCAGTAGAATATGACGATAATTCACCTTGGCCAGATGAACCAGACGGTGATGGTCCAACCCTACAGCTGATTGATCCTGCGTTGGACAACAGTTTAGCTAGTAGCTGGCAAGACTTTGATCCAACTCCAGGTACCTTAAATGGCGTAGCTGCAGTACCACAAGATCAATCCATTAACTTTCCCGAGATAGATGATCAAATTACATTCAGTCCTCCAATTCAACTAGAGGCAGTTGCAACATCGGGTTTGCCAATTAGTTATTCCATCGTTAGTGGTCCAGCTACGGTGTCGGGATCGATACTTACTTTAAGTGGTACTATAGGTACAGTCGTAGTACGTGCTAGTCAAGCAGGAAATGCTGATTATTATGCTGCTACTGATGTGGATCAAAATTTTTACGTAGATGAATTTACAGGTGGTCCAGAAGGCTATTGTGAATCACAAGGAAATGCTCCATGGCAAGAATGGATCAGTAACATAGCTTTTAATACGATTGATAATCCTTCCTTAAAAACACAATACTCCGACTTTACAAATATCGGAACCTTTGTAACACAAAATTCAAATTACGATATTACGCTCAGTCCAAGTTTCAGCGGAACTGTTTTCGAAGAGTACTGGTCTGTCTGGATTGACTTTAATCAGGATAGTGACTTTGATGATCCCGGAGAAGAGGTTCTATCGGTTTCTTCTGTTTTTAACAATCCATTGACTGGAAATATTACAATTCCTTCAGACGCTGAGTTGGGAGCAACCCGAATGCGAATAGCAATGAAACGCGATGCATTTGCTGAGCCTTGCGAAACCTTCGCTAAAGGAGAAGTAGAAGATTATACCATCTTTATTGCCGAGGCTGCGGATGTATTAACTTTTGATTGTCCGGCAGATATTAATGAAGCAATAAGTGGAACTGCAACGGATGTAATTATAACTTGGACTGCACCAACAGGATCGACAACCTGCGCATCGGGTATCGTAAACCTAACGCAAACTAGCGGAGACCCTAGCGGTTCAGCATTTCCAATAGGTACTACAATAATTGAATACGAAGCTACTGACGATTGTGGAAATATAGAAACCTGTTCTTTCACTATAAGCGTTACCCTTGATAATGGAAGTTTGAGTATCACTTGCCCCAGTGACATAAATACTACAGTACCAGGAGGTGCTACAGGTGCACTGATTACTTGGACAGAACCAATGCCTTCTTCTAGCTGTCCTTTGGGTGGAGAAGCGGCGACTCAATCTTCTGGTCCTATAAATGGTGCATTGTTCCCTGTCGGGGAAACGGTTGTAAGTTATACCGCGACGGATGATTGTGGGAATTTGGAAACCTGCTCATTCATAGTGACGGTCACAGAAGATTTTGGAACATTGACTATTGCTTGTCCTGCAGATATAAATCTGACAATAAGTGGAACTGCGACAGGAGCGATTGCTAATTGGACGGAACCAATACCTTCAACAACTTGTGCTGCGGGAGGCGAAACGGCAAATCAAACAGGTGGCCTTGCTAACGGTAGTCTATTCCCAATTGGTGCCACAGTAGTAAGCTACACCGCAACAGATGGTTGTGGGAATCAAGAAACTTGCACGTTTACAGTTACCGTTACTTTAGTCAATGGGGACTTAACAATCAATTGCCCAACGGATATCAACCTTACGGTAAGCGGTCCTGTTACAGGAGCTACAGCAAATTGGGTGGAGCCAATACCTTCAACAAGTTGTCCTACAGGAGGCGAAACAGCAAATCAAACAGGTGGCCTTGCTAATGGTAGTCTATTCCCAATTGGCACCACAGTAGTAAGCTATACCGCGACGGATGACTGTGGAAACCAAGAAACCTGCACGTTTACAGTTACCGTTACTCTTGATAATGGCAACCTGACAATTATTTGTCCAGCTAATATCACAGAAACAATTCCGGCAGGATCAACTGGTACCCTTGTGACTTGGACAGAACCAATACCAAGTACGACTTGCCCACTTACTGGAGCAATCGCAATCCAAACAGGAGGCCTAGTAAATGGTTCTTTTTTCCCAGTTGGAACAACAATAATAAACTATGAAGCAACTGATGATTGTGGAAATATAGAGACCTGTTCATTTTCTATTGCAATAGAATTGGATGCCAGTGAATTGACGATCGATTGTCCAGCTAATGTTTTGGTAAGCACATTGCCGGGAGCAGCAAATGCAATCGCCAGTTGGAATGATGCTGTTGCAATGACTAATTGTCCACTAGGAGGATTGCTATCGGGACAAAACGGTGGTGATCCGAGTGGGAGTGTATTCCCAATTGGCAACAGTGTGATTAGTTACAAAGCGGAAGATGATTGTGGCAATACAGCGGGCTGTACGTTTAATGTAATTGTGGAAGCAACACCTGTTGATGTAACGATCGATTGTCCTACTAATATTTCTGTTCCTGCAGATGCAAGTGGACTAGGATCTACCGTAAGTTGGACTACTCCTGCTGGAAGTACAAATTGTTATTTGAATGGATTGCTTGTCAACCAAACAGTTGGAGACCCAAGTGGAAGTTTCTTCCCTATAGGAACATATACGATCAGCTATGAAGCGATGGATGCCTGTTTGGAAATGGCTACTTGTTCTTTCGAGATCACAGTGACAAATACAAGCGGTACTATCTCTTTGGATTGTCCAGATAATATAAATATTGTTTTGCCATTTGGTCAAACTTCAACCACTGTCAACTGGCCACTTCCTATGGTAAGTTCTTCATGTAATGGAGGCGATCCAAATCCAAATTGTGGAACAACAATCACTGGTTTTACAAGTTTAGGTGTGCAAGGCGATCAGGAATATTTTATTTCACAAACGAACAGACCTTGGACAGCAGCTCAAGCTGATTGTGAATTATATGACGGTTATTTGGTAGCAATAGGAAGTCTAATTGAAGATGAATTTATTGGAAACAATGTTTCAGAAGTAATTCACATTGGAATCAATGATGCTACAGTGGAAGGAACCCTAGAATGGATAAATGGAGAGCCAGTTAATTATACCAACTTCACCTCCAGTTCGCAGAATACAGCAACTAATGATTATAGTTACAAAGCTCCATGGAACGGTAAATGGAAAATGTACTCAGGATCTGCTTACAAAAAATATGTAATGGAGTTAGATTGTGGAGGTGGCTCCTCTGTTGATTTGCTACAAAGCTCTGGGCCCGCGAATGGAGCAAGTTTGACAGCTGGCGTTTATACTATAGCCTATGAAGCAACAGATGATTGTGGTGACTTACAAGTTTGTAATTTTACGATAACAATTGAAGAGAATCCACAAAGTCTTGTGATCGAATGTCCAAATAACATTACGGTCACAGAGGAATCAGGTACAGGAGGTGCTGTCGTATCTTGGTCGGATGCAACTGCCATGAGCGTTAACTGCCCAGGAGCAATTGCAGTGACTCAAACTAGCGGAGATCCAAGCGGAAGCGTATTCCCTGTTGGAACGCAGGTGATTACCTACACTGCTACAGATGCTTGTGCAAATGTAGAGACTTGTAGTTTTACGATTACAGTTGAAGCAGATTCACCGCCATCTGATTATTGTGAATCACAGGGCGATGCTCCTTGGCAACAGTGGATCAGTAATGTGAGTTTCAACACGATCAATAATGATTCAGGAAAAAGTAAATATGGAGACTTTACAGGAATAACGACCAACGTGGATACGGATGCCAGTTACACGATCAGTGTAAGCCCTAAGTTTAGTTGGACACATTGGGACGAGTACATTCGGGTTTGGATTGACTATAATGGTGATTTTGATTTTGATGATGCTGGCGAAAAAGTATTTGAAGCAATCTATATAGCTGGTCCTTCTGGTTCAGACGTACCACCACTGACAGGGATTGTTACGGTTCCTACAGACGCTGCGTCAGGGCCACATCGAATGCGTGTTGCTATGAAGAAAGATGCTTTTGCAGAACCTTGTGAGGTATTTGCTTTTGGTGAAGTAGAAGACTATACGGTTGAAGTAAACTTCAATGGTTCTAATCTAGAAGGAACCTATGAAACCTTCTTCTTTAATGCCATGAAAAATGGTCGTGAAGTTGCGCTGAATTGGATTACGGATACAGAATATAAAAATGATTCTTTTGTTGTTGAACATTCTTTAGATGGATTGTCTTTTGAATCCTTGGCGGAAATAGAAAGTCGCGAAGATGTAGATGCGCAGCGCATGTATAATGAAGTTGATCCTAGGCCGGCATTAGGGGTTAATTTTTATCGATTGAAACAAATATACAAAGATGGAAGTTTCCGCTACTCAGGTATCAAGAAAATTATCTTTGATATTGATTTGGAAAGTTTCTCATTGTTTCCGAATCCAGCTAGTGATCAGGTGTTTATCAACTTAGAAAAGTATCAAGGAATGGAAGCAGATATTCAAATCTTCAATGCTTTAGGACAGCAAGTATTGCAAGAGCAGATCGATGAAATTCCTGAGCATGCCATTCGCTTTGATGTGTCGAAATATTACAACGGTATTTATACTATTTCTATAAAAGTAAAAGATAGAAAAAGGTTGACGAAGCAATTTGTGATAAGTCGACTTTATTAATAAGAAAACGCTGGAGTTCTATTGGAAACTCCAGCGTTTTTTATAAATTAGCATTCAAGGCAAGACCACTTTTCTGGTTTTTAGAATTTGCACTGAAGCATAATCAGTATCCCTCAACCGATTACCCATTCAAAGCTACTATCAAACTTACTTCTCTAAGTATTGCAGATACTTAGTGGATTTCTCTATTCAGAAAACCAAAAAGAATGAAATTAATGATCCCTAACTTACGTATTATGACCCATCTACATTTGAAATTTATTGCTATATGCTTTTGTATACTAGCAAGCTTTTCTCTTTGTTCGCAAAGCCTTTTGATCAATGAATTTATGGCCGATAACTCAAGCACTATTGCTGATGAAGCCAACGAATTTGAAGATTGGATTGAAATTTATAACTCAGGTTCATCCGCAATAGATATTGGCGGTTATTACATTAGTGATGATTTAGCTGAGCCAACACTTTATCAGATTCCAACAAGTAATTCTGCGGCAACCACCATTCCTGCCGGAGGCTTTTTACTACTTTGGGCAGATAAGGATCTAACGCAAGGAATACTTCATATTGATTTAAAACTTGGGGCAGGTGGAGAAGATATTATTCTAACTCAAGCAGATGGACTAACTGTTGAAGATCAACTTACTTTTGGAACTCAAAGTGAAAACGTATCTTATGGTCGTACCACTGACGGAGGGGTCGACTTCGACTTCTTTCCCGCGGCCACTCCTGGAACATCCAATGAAGCAGTTTCGTTTCCAATGACTTATAGCGTAAGTATTTCAAAGCCCATCGTTGATGCACTTGATGATGGTGTACAATACGGGATCAGCAATGGTTCAGTCAATCTGGAAGGTTACGGAATTAAAATGGTGGAAAGTTGGTCCAATCAAAAAATAGGTTTGCGTTTCAGAGATTTGGAGATTCCTCAGGGAGCTACCATCTTAAGTGCTTCTATTCAATTTACTGCAAAAGATGAAGACGAAGGAGTAGGGGATTGTAATTTGGACTTCGAAGGCGATGACTCAGATGACGCAGCGCCTTTCGAGGATGAAAATATGAATTTTAGCAATCGTAATAAAACCTCCATTGAAATAGAATGGGAGCCAGATCAATGGTTGATTCGAGACTTCGCTTCTGACAAACAAAAGACGCCAGACTTGAGTGGAATCGTTCAAGAAATTGTAAACCGATCCGGTTGGGAATATGGTAATAATATGGCTTTCATAATTCATGGAAATGGACTCCGTAGTTCCCACAACTTTGAAAGCGGCTTCCCCGCGGTACTAAACATGGAAATTGAAGTACCGATTCCAACTACTGCTATCAACAATATTTATATCAATGAAATTTCTCCTAATGGAACCAATTTTCAAGATGAAAACGAAAATTACGAAGATTGGATTGAATTATATAATGCTAATAATTTTGATGTCTCACTAGGGGGATTGTACTTGACTGATGATTACGATGAATTGCTGCAATGGCAAATCAGTGAACAAGCTGTTATTCCAGCCAATGGCTACCTCGTAATATTTGCAGATGAAGAAACAGATGAAGGAGGTTTACACGCTAACTTTAAGCTTGGAGCGAATGGCGAAGAGCTGGCACTTGTACAAGTTTTGAATAATGAAATAGTGATCATTGATTCTTTAGAATACAGCGCTGTACCGTTCAAAGCTTCTACTGGACGAACTATAGATGGAGGTAATGACTGGATGATTTTTGGTGAATCAACACCGCTTGCATCTAATGAAAACGCTGACTTGTATTTAGCTGTTCCTGTTATTTCTTTGGCAAATGGTATTTACACTGGAAGTGAATCGGTAACGATCACACATCCTGATCCTGCGGTTACCATCCGTTATACGACCGATGGTTCTATACCAGGGAATTCTTCAGACAGTTATAATAATCCAATCACAATTGACGAAAGTGGCAGCTTGCGAGCGGTAGCTTTTCGTTCTGGCTACGCAGCTTCTGAGCCTGCTACAGCATCTTATCTTTTTAATGTCGATCACGATCTACCCGTTTTACATATCGTTACTGATCCGGATAATTTATTCGATGATGAAATTGGAATATATACCGTTGGTACAAATGGTGTCGCATTCGACTTTTGTGGAGATGCAGAAGAAGCGAATTATAATCAGGATGATTGGGAACGTCCTGCCAACCTTACACTATACAAGAGTGATAACTCACAAGCATTCCAAGTAAACGCAGGTATCCAAATTGGCGGATCTTGTTCTCGCGAACAAGCGCTGAAGTCACTCAATATTTATCTGCGTAGCAACCAATATGGCGATAAAGATATCGACTATAAATTGTTTCCTGGAAAGGATTACAAAAAATACAAACGACTTAAATTAAGAAACAGTGGACAGGATTTTAGAAGCACTATGTTTCGTGATGCAGCGGTGCATGATATTTTGCACCGAGTTCCGGATATGACCTTTCAGGCGTATCAGCCTGCAGTGATTTATATCAATGATGAATATTGGGGCATCCAAAATTTTAGAGAATTTTATAGTGATGAATATTTCGATTATGAAAAAGATATAAAAGAAGAAGATTTACAATTGATTAAGAATCCTTCCATGGGAACGCAGGAAATTAAGGAAGGCGACGATGTACACTATCGTGATCTTTACTATTTCGTGGAAACGAATGACCTAAGTCAACAAGTAAATTACGATTATATAAAATCACAAATTGATATCGACAATTTTATCAACTATTGGATTTCGATGTGTTATATCGCTGCGGATGATTGGCCAGCCAACAACATGCTTCTTTACCGTGAAGATAAACCTGGAGGTAAGTGGCGATACATCACCGTAGACACAGATGCGAGTACCAACCACTACGGCGTCAATAGTAATACTGGGCATCTGAGAAACAAATTGGCTAAAATACAAAATGCCAACGCAGTTACTTGGCCTAATCGAAAGGAGAGTACTCACTTTTTTAGAAACCTATTGGAGAATGATGAATTCAAACATGAATTTACACAAAGAACATGTAGCTTCATTCACCTCGCTTTTGATGAAAATGATGTTTTACCTATTATAGATAGCCTTCGCCTCAATATTGATTCTGAAATGGAAGACCATATTGATCGATGGAAATTTGATACTCCTTTCCTACAGGATTATGATGAGTGGATTGAAAAGGTAGATAAGATGAAGTTGTTTTTTGAAGAACGTCCACCTTATGTGCGCCAGCATTTCAGAGACACTTTAGGAATGGGGGACAATTACGACTTAAGCATAAATTTTGATGCCAACACCAACGGACACGTTTTGGTTAATTCCAATGAGATGGAAATTCCTTACAACTATGAAGGCATTTACTTCGAGGATATTCCACTGCGATTAAGAGCGGTGGCTGATCCCGGTTATGTATTTGTGGAATGGTTAGAAACAGGAGAAACAGATGAGATCATTGACTTTGTGTCAACAGGTGATTTTACATTGACTCCTATTTTTGAATCGGACACACCAATACTTACATTGGATTGTCCGGAAAATATGGAATTAACGGTTTCTGGTTCTACCACTAGTACCCTAGTGACTTGGACCGAACCAGAAGTAACAACGACATGTACCGAAGGAGTGGCTAGTGTGACACAGACCAATGGATTGCCAAATGGTGCTGCTTTCCCAATCGGAACAACTACACTAAGCTATGAAGCAAACGATGATTGTGGGAATACAGAAATGTGTTCATTCAACATCACCGTTACGCTTGATAATGGAGCATTGACATTCAATTGTCCCGCCGATGTAAGCATCACTGCTGCACCCGGTGCGAGCTCTGCAATGGTTAGCTGGACTGAACCAACGGCGAGCACTAGCTGTCCTTTAGGCAACCAAAGTGTTTCTCAAACAACTGGACCTGCAAACGGAGCAAACTTCGGAATAGGACTTACAACCGTAAGTTACACCGCGACCGATGATTGCGGAAATACAGTTAATTGCTCTTTTGATGTAACGGTTTTAATGGACAATGGAACGTTGACTTTGGATTGCCCTGCGGATATTATCGTGAATGCATTGCCGGGAGCAACAAATGTTTCAGTCTTCTGGGATAGTCCAGTAGGTTCAAGTACTTGTGTTGTAGGAGATGTTATTACAATACAGACTGGAGGGGATCCAAGTGGAAGTACTTTCCCAATAGGAAATACAACAATAAGCTATCAAGCTACTGATGCTTGTGATAATTTACTTAACTGTTCTTTTACGATAATTGTAAATAGCAGCAACTCAACGATTGGTCTAAATTGCCCGGAAAATATAAGCCTTATAGCACCTGTAGGAAGTACTGGGGAAGTAGTGAACTGGACGGCACCGATCGGCACCTCTGATTGCACTACTGGAACAACGACGACGAATCAAATAGAAGGAATGGCTAGCGGAAATGTTTTTGATATTGGTAGTTATCAAATCACTTATGAAGTACTTGATGGATGTGCTAACTCAACAACTTGTAGTTTTACGATTACCGTCTTAGATGGATCAGGAACCTTGACGATGGAATGCCCATCAGACCAAACCCTTATTTTGCCGCAAGGCGCTACTACAATTCCAATTACTTGGTCATTGCCAACAACTTCGACCACTTGTGGAGGTGGTACAGCTAATCCGAATTGTGGGACTGTGCCAGAAGGTTTTACCATATTCGGGAACTTTGGTGATTCGGAATATTTCTTATCAGATAATAAATTGCCATGGCCTGCTGCACAAGCAGATTGTGAAAACTATGGTGGAAATATTGTAGTCGTTGGTGATCAAGCGGAAGATGACTTTTTGGGAGATAATATTTCTACGGTAATCCATCTTGGGATGAGTGATGTCAATACAGAAGGGAATTTTGAATGGATAAATGGAGAGGCGGCAACTTACACCAATTTTTCTTCTAGCGCGAACAACACAGCTACAAATGATTATGTTTATAAAGCTCCATGGAGTTCTCAAAAATGGGGAGTTTATTCCAACCTTGTTTATAAGTATTATGTGATGGAATTAGATTGTGGAGGTGGAAGTAGCATTGCTTTGACACAAACTAGCGGGCCTGTAAATGGAAGTGTGCAAGCAGCTGGACTTTATACGATTACTTACGAGGCAATGGATGACTGTGGAGGTTTTCAAGTCTGTAGTTTTACAATAGAAATACAAGATAACCCAGAGACCATTAGTATTGATTGTCCTTCAAATATTAGCCTTACTGAAACACCAGGTACAGGTAATGCAATAGTTTCTTGGTCACCAGCCATTGCGAGTACAACTTGTTCTGGAGGAGGATTGACCCTTACTCAAACAGGTGGTTCTTCATCGGGAAGTAGCTTTCCAATAGGTACGCACCTGATCACTTACGAAGCAAATGATGCCTGTAATAATCCTGTAAATTGTAGCTTCACAGTTACAGTAGCGCCAGATGCCCCTCAAACGGATTACTGTGAATCACAGGGCGATGCTCCTTGGCAACAGTGGATTAGTAATGTGAGTTTTAATGAGATTAATAATGAATCAGGAAAGAGTCAATACAGTGATTTTACGGATGAAATTTCAGCTGTAGAAACGAACGCTACTTATGCTTTTAGTCTGACACCGGCATTTAGTTATACGCAATGGGATGAGTATGTACGGGTTTGGATTGATTATAA
Source organism: uncultured Saprospiraceae bacterium (assembly GCA_937921775.1). Classification (GTDB taxonomy): domain Bacteria; phylum Bacteroidota; class Bacteroidia; order Chitinophagales; family Saprospiraceae; genus CALGLS01. Next base: position 8,509 of record CAKZUK010000161.1, on the reverse strand, counting down.
TAAAGACAATGACTTTACGGATGCCGGTGAAATGGTTTTTGAAGCGATTATTCCAGCTGGAGCTTCTAACTCAACGCCGAATTCTGCAACTGGAAATATTGTGATTCCTTCGGATATATCGAATGGGGCAACGCGTATGCGAGTGTCCATGAAAAAAGAAGCTTTTGCGATGCCTTGTGAATCCTTCCCTTTTGGAGAGGTAGAAGATTATACGCTTGTCATTAGTCAAAATGGAAATGGTTTAGAAGGAGCTTCTTCGGAGGTCTTGTTTTTTAATGCCATGCGTTCAGGGCGAGAAGTTGCTTTGAATTGGGTAACGAATACGGAGTATAAAAACGACCACTTTGCTGTTGAGCGATCTTTGGATGGCGAAAATTTTGAACTCTTATATGAGGTAGATCAAACGGGCTCATCAGATGAAGTACACTATTATGAAGGGCTTGATGAAAATCCAGTTCAAGGAGTTAATTATTATCGTTTGCGACAAGTTTATAGAGATGGAAGTTTCCGGTTTTCAACTGTAGAGCGAATTGTATTTAATGTAGATATTGAGGACTTTAATTTGTTCCCAAATCCGACAAAGGACATCCTTTACTTGAATCTGAAAGAATATGTAGGAATGGAAGCAGATGTTCAGGTTTTCAATGCTTTAGGACAGCGAATTTTGCGGAAGCAATTAGATGAAATATCAGAAGAAGTGACTCCTTTCGATGTCTCTACTTTTTACAATGGAATCTATACGATTTCTGTAAAAGTAAAGGATCGTAAGCGTATGACTCGACAATTTGTGGTGAATCGATAGTATTGGTATTCGAGGGTAGGAGAGCCTTTTATTTAAGTTTTTTTGTCTTAGGCAATACCATAGCCTTTGTTTTCCTTTTTATTTAGAGGGTGACGCAACTATTTTTGATCATAATTTCGTATTTATTAATAGTTATAAACTATTTTTGGGTTTCCATACTGGTTTATAGCTAGTATGGAAATTCTTTTTTGAAACAACATTTACTATTAAACCGAGATCTACGACAATGAAAAAGGCTAATTTAAGATTCTACAATCTCCTTTTGTTTGCACTGATTTTTAGTTTTTCAGGTGATGGTGAGCGGCTGGTCAATGAAGGTTCCTGGAAATTGAAGATTGTAAAAGAGGACGTTTCTATTTATACTCGAAATGTTGATTACTCGAGAATAAAGGAATTGAAGATGATCACCATCGTAAAAAGTGATATCAATACAATTATAAACGTTTTGGATGACATCAATACTTATCCAGAATGGATGTATGGCTTTCGTAGAGGAAGGAACGTAGAGGTGATTAGTCCCGACAAAAAAATAACTTATACGGTCATTAATTTCCCTGACCCTTTAGATGATAGAAACCTGCTTTCCCAAACGACGATAACAAGAGATACGGTAAGTGGAATAGTTACTTTTGAATCTTCTGCGATTAAAGATAAATCTTATCGTAACGAGGATATGGTAATGATTACCAAAATGAACTCTTCCTGGGTTTTGAAACCTCAGGCAGATGGTACCGTGGAGATTGAATCTTATTTGTTTTGTGACCCTGCAGGTAACCTACCTACTTTTTTGGTGAATCGATTGTTGTATCGAAGTCCTCTGAAAACGGTTTTGAGATTGCGTAAGCTAGTGGAGGGGTGATGGGAATAGCTTGGGACTTGGAGCTGGGAAGTTGGAAGATCAGGCGAACGCGGAGCTACGCGTCTGAAGAAAACCTTCTACCTCCAACTAAAACTGCACCCCAATCTTAAACCGAAGTCCAAGCCTTACAACCGTTTGGTGCTAAATATGCTCAATTTCCTAAGCCTCTAGTACCGTAGTTTCCGACAACATTCCACATATAAAAATTGCATTCTAACGAGTGGCTATATGCCATTTTAGAGTAAACTTTTGATGAGTACAAATGGCCCTGAAACTAGTCCGGTGCTAGGAACAATTAGAATACCTGTAGAAATAGCGATGGGAACAAGTCGTATGCGAGTAACCATTAGAAAAGAGGCCTTTGTCAATCCTTGCGAAACCTTTGATTTTGGAGAAGTAGAAGACTAGACTGTCGTTTTGGATCCTAGTGGTTTTGCCTTTGGATATAAGTCCGATAATTTGCTTGAGGAAGACGCCAGGGTGAGAACGAATGATGGAGAAACCTTGAATGGTTTTTCCATATATCTGAACCGGGCACAAGAAGGTGTGTTTATAGATTTGAGTTAATTAGGAGGAAAAGTAGCAGCGTTTGAAATCTATAATACTCAAGGACAGCAGCTTGTGAAGTATGATTTTAAATCGTTTCAGGAAGAAGTAATATATATAAACCTTTCAGGCTATTAGTAATGGAGTTTACGCCATGAAGCTTGAGACTTCTGAAGAAGAAAAAATAACTAAGCTATTGATTGTGAATAAGATAAATGAATTTATTTGGTATTATAAAATTAGTTATGTAACAAAAGCATATTTAAAATAGTGTATCTCTCCAAGAATATGCTTATTTTACATTTTCATTTAGAGTCCGATCCGCGATCAATTTGCTAGTTCCCTTTTCAGTTATAAAAACTGAAAAAAGAACTATTGCAAAGCGTTCCATCTATACCGCTTGCAAAAAAAATAATAAACCACAAGATTAAGCTATGTGCTCTTCTTTTTATGCTATTGAAGAGCTAGTCTTAGTGTTCTAAGAAGTGCAAAGAAGTTTGTATTTTAGTGAATACTAATTAAAATAAACCATTGAACAAAAAAATAGAACTCCATGAAAAATCTTCTACTTACCATAATTAGTATTTTTTCAATCATATCTGTCACAATTGCCCAAATACCTGAGCTTTACATCAACGAGTTCGTCGCTTCTAATGGAAGTGGTCTGGCTGATGCTTCCGGAGAATTTGCCGATTGGGTGGAAATTTATAATGCAGGTAACTCAGCAGTAGATATAGGTGGCATGTATGTTACCGATGATTTGTCGAATCCTACCTTATGGCAAATTCCTACCACTAACACAACAATGACCACCATCCAGTCAGGTGGTTTTCTCATCTTATTTTTTGATAAAGATATAAACGAAGGCGTTTTACACGTAGATGCAAAACTAGGAGCAGGAGGTGAAGCAATTGGTTTGTTTGCCAGTGATGGAACGGCTATTGACAGCTATACCTTTGGACCTCAGTTGCAAGATATATCTGAAGGTCGTACTCCTGATGGAGCTAGCGACTGGGCCTTTTTTACGGAACCAAGTCCAGGAGCTGCTAATGGTACACCTACTGGAACGGGAATCACCGCTATTCCTATAGCAAACTTAGAAGGTGGTTTTTATGAAAATTCAGTAACGATTACTTTAAGTTCGGAGACAGTAGGGGCAAGCATTTACTATCGAACGGATGGTAGAAGTCCTGACGATAATGATAATGAATATAATGGTCCAATCACGCTTAGCTCAACAGATGTACTGAGAGCTATTGCATACGGGCCTGGCTTAGATGGAAGTCCAGTTATGACGCACACCTACATCATTGATGAAAATCGAGAAAACTTTGTAGTAGTGGCCATGACTACCGATCCAGATAATCTTTTTGATGAAGAGGATGGTCTCTTTCCAAACTTCGAAGAAGAACTTGAAAAGAATGCGCACATCCAGTTTTTTGAACCAGATGGAAGTCTCGCTTTTTCTCAAGAAATTGAAATAGAACTGCACGGAAATGGAAGTTTATCTTTACCACAAAAATCACTCAAAATGAAAGCTAAGGCGAGTCTTGGCAACGCTTATTTTGAGCATAAAATATTCCCAGACGAAGCACCAGAAAAATATCGAAGTTTTGTAATGCGACAGTCTGGTCAAGATTGGAATAAAGTCATGTTTAGAGATGCCATGGAGCAAAGTCTAATGGGAGATATTTCTGATTTGAATGGAATACTCGCAAAGCCAGATCTTGATTTGCAATCTTATCGTCCTGGTATCCTATATATAAATGGAGCGTATTGGGGGATTCAAAATATCCGCGCTCAAATGAGTTGGAAATATCTTGATGCACACTATGGCTTGGACGAAGAAGAAGTAGACGTAGTTGAAGATGAAAACGAATTAAAAACGGGAGACCTGATCGCTTGGGATGAATTTAATGACTACCTAGAAGATACTAACTTTAGTAGTACTGCTAATTATGTAGAGCTACGCGGAAAAGCAGACATAGATCATTTTATGGATTATATGTTACATGGAATTATTTCTGATAACAATGATTGGCCGGGTAACAACAATCGCCACTGGAGAGAACGAACAGAGGATGGAATATGGCGTTGGATGAGTAAAGACATGGATTTTGGTTTTGGCTTACGCCCATTAAATGCAGCTTGGAACTCAGGTGACTTTACCACAAATATGCTAGCGATTTGTTTGGCTGAAAATAGTTCAGAATATTACAACCGACCACCTGCAACTTTATTCCTTCGTCGACTGATGCAAAATGATGAAGCAAAATCTAACTTCATTAATCGAGCAGCAGATTTACTCAACACTGTTTTTGATGAAGATCGTGTCCTCAATCGTATTGATGAGATTGAAGCGATTTATATCCCACAAATGCAAGACCATTTTGATGAATGGCAAAGTGGTTGGAACGGACATGCAGCTAACGTAGACGTTTTACGCATTTTTGCTGAGGGACGTTTTCCTGAAGTTAGAGATCATTTTATAGATGAGTTTAACGAAATAAGTGGACTAAGTGATGTAGAGGTCAACGCAAACCCACAAGCAGGTGGAGCAATTGACTTTAGCACACTTACCTTGAACGAAACACATTACCCATGGGAAGGAATTTACTTCAGAGGACTGGAAGTTCCTGCTCTTGCAAAAGCAAACCGTGGATACATATTTGAAAATTGGTCTGGCGCTGCTACAGTTACAAACCCTGAAGTATTGGTAGATATCAACTCAAGCTCAGAAGAGCTAACGGCTAATTTTGAATTGGGCTCAATCGCTACTGACCCAATTGTCATCAACGAAATAAACTACAACTCACCAGATGATCCTAATCCAGCGGATTGGGTAGAGTTATATAATCCAAATACTTTTTCAGTAGATATTTCTGCTTGGTATTTTGAGGATGAAAGTGGTAACTTTTATGGCTTCCCAGCTAACACGATCATGGAAGCAGGGGCTTACTTCTTGTTAGTGGAAGATGAAGCTACTTTCGCAGCAGTATATCCGGATGTAACAAACGTATATGGAAGCTTTGGACTTGGATACAATGCCTTTGGTCTTAGCGGAAAAGGGGAGTTGATTACACTGAAAAATGCTGCCGGTGTTTTGATTGACGCAGTTGAATACGATGACAATAGTCCATGGCCAGTAGAGCCAGATGGTGATGGCCCGACTTTACAATTGATTACACCAACACTCGATAATGCTTTAGCAGAAAGTTGGTTGGGATTCGAAGCTACACCTGGTGAGATTAATGGTAGTGGACTCATCATTAATTGCTCTAATTCATTAAATTTTGAAACGGCACCCGGAGCAACAGAAGTAATAATCAACTGGCCCTTACCTACTACAAGCACGATTTGTACGCTGGGTTCTGTTGTCACCCTAAATCAAATAAGTGGTCCAGTAAACGGATCTCTTACACAAGAAGGAAGCTATACCATAGAGTACATGGCAGTAGATGAATGCGGAAACACGATTAATTGTTCTTTTGACATTACAGTAACTGCTACAGCACTTGAGGCAACAATAGATTGTCCAGCGAATATTGTAGTAGATGCCACACCCGGAGCCTCTGGCGCGCCTGCTTCTTGGCTCGCAGCAACAGGCAGCACTAACTGTCCACTCGGAAATGGATTAAATATTTTACAAGCGACAGGTTTACCATCAGGTAGCTTTTTCCCAATAGGAACAACAAGCATTACTTATACAGCAACAGATGATTGTGGAAGTTTGACCACTTGTTCTTTTACTATCACCATCATTTCAACGCCAATTCAAGCGCAGCTAGATTGCCCAGATAATGTAATTGTTCAGGCGGCTCCCGGAGGAACAAACGCCGCGGTATCATGGGCTAGTCCTACTGGTAGCACGAACTGCCCAGCGGGTAATGGCTTGACGATAAGTCAAACGACAGGCTTAGCAACGGGGAGTCTTTTTCCATTAGGATCAAGCCTCATCACTTATGAAGCGACAGACGATTGTGGCACACAAACAAGCTGTTCTTTTGAGGTAGTTGTGATTGCATTTCCATCTACAGTAATTATAAATTGTAGCGATGATATCAATATTGTTTCAGCATCAGGAGCTGATGAAATCGTAACTTGGACTTTACCATCAGTGATTACAGATTGCTCTGTCAATACCCTTGTAAGCTTGACGCAAACGGCAGGCTTGCCAAGTGGAAGTTTATTCCCAGTCGGAACATATACAATTAGCTACGAAGCATCTGATGCTTGTGGAACAGTAAGTTCTTGCAGTTTTGAAATTACGATTGAAGACGGAACAAGCTCTATCACACTGGATTGTCCGGCGGATCTAAGTTTTGTTTTGCCATTAGGCGAAACTTCAATTCCTGTCAGCTGGCCAATTCCGACGGCATCAACTGAATGTGGTGATGGTACTACAAATCCAAATTGTGGTACTACGATTCCTGGTTTTACTTTTATTGGAACTTTGAATGATCACCAATATTATGTTTCACTAGATAAATTGACTTGGCCAGCAGCGCAAGCGAATTGTGAAAATTATGGAGGCTATCTAGCAGTGATTACCGACCCTATTGAAAATGAATTTATTTCAGCTAACATTTCCGACAAGGTTTATATTGGTTTGAGTGATACCAATTCGGAAGGTAACCCTGAATGGGTGAACGGTGAATCATTTTCTTATTCAGCGATAGATCCAGAGCCAGGAGTGAATACGCCTATACAAGATTACGGTTATTTGAGCCCATGGAGCGAAGAATGGAAGTTCTTCGGAAATGGGATTAACAAGTATTACTTAATGGAAATGGATTGTGCTGGTGGTAGTAGTTTGAATCTTGTACAAACTGGTGGGCCATTCAATGGTGGTGATTTGCCAGAGGGAACTTATAGCGTAACTTATGAAGCAAGTGATGACTGTGACGATGTAGCATTTTGTAGCTTTTTTGTTACGGTGGAAAACAATGCGCAGAGTTTGGTGCTAGATTGTCCATCTGGAATTACGGTTACGGAAACGATAGGGGCAGGTGGAGTCAACCTTACTTGGTCGGATGCAACAGCAGTGAGTTTCAATTGTGCGGGGCCGGTTGAGGTAGCACAAACGGGAGGATTACCTTCAGGTAGTTTTTTTCCTGTTGGTAATTATGTTATTGATTATGAAGCATCAGATGATTGTGGAAATATAGAATCCTGTTCATTTAATTTAGTTGTTTTGCCAAATGCGCCTTCTGCTGATTATTGTGAGTCAGAAGGAAGTGCGCCGTGGAGTGAGCGAATCATCAATGTAACTTTTGGAAGCATCAATAATAATTCTGCGAAAGAAGGCTATGGTGACTTTACAGATCAGAGCACCATGATTGTTGCTGGTGAATCTTATCCAATTAGTATAACACCGAAGTTTAGCTACACGCAATATGACGAATATTTCACGGTTTGGATTGACTATAATTTGGACAATGATTTTAATGATACAGGAGAATTGGTATATACTACTTTCCGTCCGGCAGGACCTTCAGGTACTGATGCTGATCCGCTTGTAGGGGTAGTGGATGTGCCCGCTAATATCGCTTCAGGAGCGAGTCGCATGCGTGTTTCGATGCATCGAGATGATAATACAGATCCTTGTTTGCTTTTTGAATTTGGTGAAGTGGAAGATTATGGCGTGACTTTGTCTCAAAGTTTTGGAGGTGCTAATAATGGTTTTGGGCGTAGTGATGAAAGTACAGCTGTTGCAAAAAGCTTTAGCGTATTTCCTAACCCTGTGAAAGATATGTTGACCGTTGATTTGGCGGGACTAGGGGAGTCCGCTCAATTGCTTGAGATTTACAATGCCCTTGGTCAGAGGGTATTTGTTCGCAATGTTGCGGAAGGAGTTAAGGAACGGATAGCGATTGACGTTTCTGACTATGGTCGTGGTTTGTATTTTGTGACTGTGGTGAATGCTGAGGAGGATGAACGTATGACGGAGTCGATTTTGGTAGACTAAGTATTAGTGTAACGGTTATTTCTCGCATATGGAGCGAACCCTATTTAAGGGGAGAGCCAGATGAAGTCTTATCTAGTGAAAGGTGTTGAGTCGGTTGCCGGACTTTAGTCCTGCCCAAAATGAGAAATAAGATAAATGGTTGATTTGTGAAATTCGGCGACCTAAAACCGAGTGAATCACACCATTTGATTTTTGTAAAATAAACATTCTATCAGGGTTTTCAATCCAAGCTAGCAGGTTTTTCCTCGATGCTTGGATTGGAAACCCTTTTTTTATTTGTGCTAGTTAATAGAATCGGAATTGTCATTTAAAAATGATTTACTGCATTTTGTAA
>CAKZUK010000160.1 GCA_937921775.1 uncultured Saprospiraceae bacterium | reverse complement strand
CAGCAGTTGATTTTTCTCTGGTGTTAGCTGGCATAATATTCTTTTCTCGTTTTTCTTGTTGGCTTAAAATTAAAAAAACTTTGTGTCATTATGACACATTTGAATAAAAAAAGTATTTTTACCATATGTTTTAGCGGTTGTGGTATTCGTGCGAGCAAATTTTAAGCTGCTAAAAATAACTAAAAACATTTGACATGAAACGATTTGTAACTCTATTTTTACTGGTGATTAGCCTTAGTATTTTTGCTCAGGACGAAGATAAAGGAGCTATCCAACGCCTTCCGAATGGCATCCAACGATCTACGCATCAGCACTTCTCTCCAGATGGAGGACCTGTCGATAAAGTGAATGTTTGTCCGCCTAGCTGGTGGCTAGGGATGAAAAATATGGAATTGGAAATTATGATTCACGATGAGAATATCGCTGATCTAAAACCGACAATCACTTATGATGGAGTACGTATTGAAAGTAGCAAGCGTCTTGCCAGTCCTAATTATTTGTTCATCCAGGTACAAATAGATACTAGGGCAAAGGCAGGGCGATTCGAAATTCAGCTGAAGCAAAATAATACAATCGTAAAAAAATACAATTACGAATTACAAAATAAAAGTAAGACTAGAGAGCGAATTCAAAATCTTAATTCTTCAGATTTTATTTACCTAATCATGCCTGACCGTTTTTCAAATGGAGACCCAAGTAACGACTTGTTTCCAGACATGGAGCAAAAGGAAATTGACCGGAGTAAAATGTATTTTCGCCATGGAGGAGACTTACAAGGTATTATTGATCATCTCGATTATTTACAAGAATTAGGTGTCACTGCGCTTTGGCTTAATCCGGCATTAGAAAATAATCAGCCTTACGAATCTTATCACGGTTATGCTATCACAGATCATTACAATATTGATAAACGATTTGGAGACAATGCTTTGTTTAAAAAACTAAGCGATGAATGTCAGAAGAGGGGTATCAAAATGGTGATGGATATCATTCATAATCACGTAGGTGATAAGCATTGGTTTGTACAAGACATTCCCAGCGAAGATTGGCTCAATCAGTGGGACGAATTTACTCGAACCACCTATCGTGCACCTACACATATGGATCCTCATGTTTCTGATTTTGACCATAAGAGAATGACTGACGGTTGGTTTGATCATCATATGCCGGATCTTAATCAACGCAATCCACACCTCGCTAAATATCTAATTCAAAATAACATTTGGTGGATCGAATACGCGGGACTTGATGGTTATCGCGTAGATACTTATGCGTATCCCGACCAAGCCTTTATGGCTGACTGGGGAAAGGCCATGCAGGCTGAATATCCACAAGTACATCATTTCGCTGAAACCTGGGTACACGGTGCTGCAGTGCAAGCACATTTTACAGAAGATAATAATTTAACGGAGGGCTATAACTCCAATATGCCCGGTGTAACAGACTTTCAATTGTACTATGCTATTAATGAAGCACTGGATAGAGATCAGGATTGGACAGGAGGTGCGGCTCGAATTTATTACACCATTGCAAAAGACTTTTTATACGAAGATCCAATGCGAAATGTTGTCTTTTTAGATAACCACGACCTAAGTCGTTTTTACTCGATGGTAAAGGAAGATGACGATAAATTTAAATCTGGAATTGCTTTTTTGTTGACGACGAGAGGTATTCCAATGTTGTACTACGGAACAGAAATTTTAATGAAAAATTACTCTGATCCTGATGGAAAGGTTCGAGAAGACTTTCCCGGAGGATGGGAGGGAGATATAGCTAATAAATTTGCAAAAGAAGGTAGAACTAAAAAAGAAGAAGCGACATTTTCTTATGTCAAAAAGCTGGCGAACTTCCGCAAAAAGAGCAATGCTTTGAAACAGGGGGCTCTCAAACAGTTTGTACCAGAAAATGGAGTTTATGTTTATTTTAGATCATTTGGCAATGAAAAAGTGATGGTGATTATGAATACACATAAAGAGGAGCAAAGCGTCAGCTTAGACCGTTATGTGGAAGAGTTAGGCGGTAAAAAAGCATTTAGAGATGTGATTTCGGAAAGAGATTTACCGATAGCTAAGGAACTAAAAGTCCCCGGAAATCAAACGTTTGTACTACAGCTTAGATAATTGTTGATTTTGGCTATTAGTTATTTTACTTCTTTCTAAGGCATTTGAGGGAAACCAACAGTCAGAAGTCAAAAGCCAATTGGCAACAAACAAAATATTTCAGTATATTAGTGTCATAATGACACATTAATTTAATCATTGGCGCCAAAAAATTTGTTAACTAAAACGACAATCTTTTCAAGCGCTGCTAAACCTAGTGGATTATGAAAAAAATTTATTTACAATCACTATTTTTATTAATGGCCACCTTTGCATTTGCTCAAACAGATGTAGTCGTAAGCATTGATATAAACGCCGGCTCTGACATTACAAATGTTATGATAAAAGGTACCGCTTCTGGATGGGCTGACTTACAGGCTTTCGATGATGGTACCAATGGAGATGCTACCTCAGCAGATGGTATATGGACAACTACTTTTGTAGATGTAGCTTGTGACGGTACCACACATGAGTGGGGAGCTGTGGATCAAAACGGAACTTGGCTATTAGCTCCGGGCGAGCCAAACAGAATGTTTACAGTTGATGCAACTTGTGCTGTTACAGGTGACTTAATGTATACCATTCCTTCAGTGGGAAGTTCTGTTGATTTATTACTAACAGTTACTGATCCGAATATGGACATTGGAGGTATTTCTATAAAGGGAGCTTATGGAGGATGGAGTTCAGAAGTTGCTAATGATGACGGTATTGATGGAGATGTAGCAGCAGGTGACGGTATTTGGAGTATTATGGTTTCTGCAGATGCGCCTTTGTCTGGTGCTGATCCGATTACTTATGAATGGGGAGCGGAGCGTACAGATTGTGCTTCTCCTGCTTGGATTATCCAAGGTGCTAACCGTGTTTTTACGGTTGATGATTCAGGTGCAGTTGCAGGAGAGCTTGATTATATGGTTCCAGCATTGGGGACCACTTATGATGTTACTTTTCTTGTCTATATGGGTAATGAGATCGTTAGTTCAGATGGTATTTTTGTTTCTGGTGAGTTTGAAACTTGTCCTTGGTCTAAGCAGGATATTCAACTGACGCAAAGTACAGTTGATCCGGATGTTTATGAAGCGACTTACGCGATTACTCCAGGTGTGTTCCGATGGAAGTTTTTCAACGGTTCTCCAGGATTGGATGATGGTGGTGAAAACCAAGGTGGTACTTCTACTGCAACTGTATTTCAAGATAATGGATGTGGTGTAGATAATGGTTTCGGTGGATCCAATCGCGAAATTGATCTTTCTACTATAACGGAAAATACCGTACTTCCAGCATTTATTTTCGATTCTTGTGATGAGTACGAAATCGTTTCTGCGAAGGAAGTATTAAACCTTGAGCGTTTTAACATTACACCTAATCCAGTTAACTCACAAGCTTTGATTCAATTCTCAAACGATGCGAACGAAGCGTTCCAACTGACAATTACAAGTGTAGCTGGTCAATTGATACAGACCTTAAGTAATATTACTTCAAACGAAGTTTCTATCTCTGTTGACAATATGAATGCAGGAATGTACTTTGTCACCCTGCAAAATGAAACGGGTGCTACTACTTCTCGTAAGTTTGTAGTACGATAAACCTTTTTATAATCAAGTTTGTTAACAAGGTCAAATCGATTCTTGAAATGTATATCGATTTGACCTTGTTATTTTTTTCGATTTTCCTTTCTAGAATCTATTTGATGTAGGTTCTTAAAAATATAACCATGAAAAAGTTTTTGCCATTAATACTGTTCTGTATAGCCACTTGCTATGCTTTGCAAGCTCAAATCGTTTCAATAGACCCACCATTTCCAACTGTTGATGATGACATTACCGTCACATACAATGCAGCACTGGGTAGCGGAGAATTGGAAGGAGTTGCTCCCGTTTTTATGCATACCGGAGTAGTGACAGAAGCAGGAGGCCCTGGTAGTTGGCAATACGTACAAGGGAATTGGGGTGTTTTTGATGGCAATGTGATAATGGCTGATCTAGGCAATGATTTACATTCCAAAACTTATAACATCCGTAACTTTCACAGTATTCCTACTAATGAAGTGGTGACACATCTCGCTTTTGTTTTTAGAAATGTAGATGGTTCCCTTGAAGGAAAAACCGAAGACTATCAGGATATTTTTATTCCACTTTATCCACCTGGAACGGGTTTGATTATTTCCATTGCTTCTCCCACTGAGTCGGTGGTCATTGCAGAATTAGGACAGACCATTCCGGTCTTGATTAACACCTCAAGTGATGCAACGATTCAATTGACTGAAAACGGAATGGTACTCGCAGAAACGACAAGCCCAACAACGAGTTTAAGCTACAACTTAAACGTAACAACGGCTGGTCAACACACCATCATTGCTACTGCTACTACAGGTTCGGAAACTGTTTCAGACACTTTTGCTTATATCATCAATCCAACAGTTACTGTTGCGGAACCACCAGCTGGAACCATCAATGGAGTTAATCAAATTGATGCTAATACTGTTCGTCTACAATTGTGGGCGCCATGGAAAGACTACGTTTATGTAATCGGTGATTTTAATAATTGGGAACCCAATGTTGATTATTTTATGAATCGATCTTCGGACAATGCAACTTGGTGGATTGATATTTCGGGCCTCGACCCCAACGAAGAATATGCCTTTCAGTATTATGTAGACGGCGAACTAAGAATCGCAGATCCCTATTCTGAAAAAATACTCGACCCTTGGAATGATGGTTATATTGAGGAAACTACATATCCCAATCTAAAACCCTATCCTTCTGGGCAAACCACTGGGATCGTAACTAGCTTCCAAACGGAAGACACGCCTTTCATTTGGTCAAACGATAATTACACAAGACCCGAAAAAGAAAACCTGGTTGTTTACGAAATGCTGCTACGTGACTTTGTAAGTTCACATGACTTTCAAACCATAACCGATACCTTGGATTACCTAGAGCGACTTGGCGTAAATGCGATTGAGTTGATGCCTGTCTCGGAGTTTGAGGGTAATGAATCTTGGGGTTATAACCCTTCCTTTCATATGGCGCTTGATAAATATTACGGAACTCCCGAGGCGTTCAAGACTTTGGTAGATGAATGCCATGCGCGAGGTATTGCCGTTATTTTAGATGTCGTTTTCAATCATGCTTTTAGCCAAAGTCCTTTGGCGCAATTGTATTGGGATCCTATTAGTTTTAAACCATCTCCGGCAAATCCTTGGTTGAATATTGATCCTTTCCATCCTTTTAATGTTGGCTCTGATTTTAATCATGAATCAGAAGCAACACAGGTTTGGTTGGATCAGGTGATGTTGTATTGGTTGGACGAATATCATATCGATGGTTACCGTTTTGATTTATCAAAAGGCTTTACACAAAACTATACCACAGATGTAGGAGTATGGAGCCAATATGATGCTTCAAGAATTAATTTATTACAACGAGCAGCGGATGTACTGTGGAGTGCTGATCCGGACTTTTATGTTATGCTCGAGCATTTTGCGCAAGCACAGGAAGAACGTGAATTGTCAGATTACGGTATGTTGATTTGGGGGAATGGGAATCACGATTATAATGAAGCATCGATGGGCTATGGTAGTAATCTTTCGATTGTAGATTATCAGGTGCCTTGGCGGGATATGAATGATCCACATTTGCTAGGCTATATGGAGAGTCATGACGAAGAACGTTTGATGTATAAAAATCTGGAGTTTGGAAACGCTGGAGCAGGTGCTTATGATATTACTGATTTGGAAACGGCTTTAGATCGAGAAGAATTGGTCGCTGCATTTTTCTTTACTATTCCAGGTCCTAAAATGATTTGGCAGTTTGGAGAACTCGGCTATGATTTTTCCATCAACCGTTGTGTAGATGGAACCATCAATCCGGATTGCAGGCTTTCGCCAAAACCAATTCGTTGGGATTATTATGAGAATGCAGATCGTAAAGATTTGTACAATGTATATCGTGCACTTATTGAATTGAAAACGAACAATGCCGTTTTCCAAACTACGGATTACAGTTATGACCTCGCTTCAAAAAGAAAGCGTATTAATTTGAATTCTTCAGATGTGAATGTAGCTGTGATTGGAAATTTTGATGTACAGTCCAACGATATATCTCCACAGTTTCAACACAATGGTTGGTGGTATGAATACTTTTCTGGTGACAGTATTAATGTGACGGATGTCAACATGACGATCGCTTTGGAAGCTGGCGAATATCGACTTTTTATTGACAAAGTCGTTGATTTACCTACAGCAATTAATCCAGTAGAAACTAATCTAAAAACATTTAGTCTTTCGCCAAATCCATCTAGCGGTGACTTGCATATCCAACTGGAGTTGGAACAATTTGAAAAAATAAATTTGATACTTTATGATTATTCTGGACGAAAAATTCAAGATATTTATGATGGAAAAACATTGGACCTAAATATTTCTAAACAGATAGACAAAACGTTACCAACTGGTATTTACTTTGTACAACTAAAAACGGAAAGTGGCGTGTGGACTGAGAAATGGGTGGTTCAAAAGTAAAAAATGTCAATTTTAAATGGCAATGCGATTTGCTTATGCTTTTGTATAAAGCGAATATAAATTTTACAAGTCAAGAATTATGAAAAACACATTTACACTAATATTTGTATTAGCAAGTCAATTGCTCGTTGCACAAGGCGCTATTTTTACCGACGTGTCCTCAAGTTCAGGAATCAACAACTCAGGATCTAACTATGGTGTTGCGATAGCAGATTACGATAATGACGGCCACGAAGATATTTACGTGACTCGACAGAGCGAAGAGCCAAATTTGCTATACCGAAATAATGGAGATGGCACCTTTACGGATGTAGCCACTTCCGTCGGACTCGCTGATACCAATGATGGAATGATGAGTGTTTGGGGAGATATTGATAATGATGGCGATCTGGATTTGTATGTTGGTAATCGAATGGGTGATACTGATGTTTTGTATCTCAATGAAAACGGAATGTTTACAGACATCAGCAGTACTGCAGGGATTAGCAGTCCCGAGCAACCACGTTCCATTAACTTCGCAGATATAGACAATGATGGTTTTATTGATATTTATATAGCGAATATTAACGCCGAAAATGTGCTGTATCGCAATAATGGTGACCATACATTTACAGACATCGTACAAAGCAGCGGAACCACTGATGATCAAATCTCTATGGGGGCTGTATTTTTCAATTATGACAATGACGGGGATCAAGACCTGTATCTAACCCATGATGGCAATCAGGATTTTATTCTTTATCAAAATGATGGTCAAGGCCAATTCGAGAATGTAGCCCCTCAGGCAGATGTTGCTCTTGAAAAATTTGGGATGGGTGTGGATGTAGCTGACTTCAATCAGGATGGCCATCTGGATATGTACATCACAAACTTGTATGAAAATTCACTCTTGATAAATGATGGAGATGGCACTTTTACTGATATTTCAATTACTGCGGGTATTGAAGACTTAGGTATGGGCTGGGGCATTATTTGTATGGATTATGACAACGATACTTATCCCGATATCTATGTTTGTAATGAGTCGAATGTCACACCAATGCGCAATAATATTTTATACCACAACAATGGAGATGAAACTTTTACCAATGCAAGTGCCAGCAACATAATCGGAAGTCCATATCGAGGAACAGGAACGGCTTGTGGGGATTTTAATAACGATGGTATGGCTGACATTTTTGTTGCCAATAAAGGAACAGAAGGTAACCAGCTTTTTATCAATCAAACGAACGAAGACAACAACTGGATCAAAATAAAAACAGTTGGGACTATGAGTAATCGAGATGGTATTGGTGCACGTGTGATGGTGGAGATTGACGGTAAAACTTTGATAGACGAAGTAACTGCAGGTTCTGGTTTCGCTTCACAAAATAGTATGACCTTGCAGTTTGGTTTGGGAGATGCAAACATGGTAGATCAACTTAGGGTCATTTGGCCTAGCGGACACGAAGATGTTTATACTGATATTATTCCCAATCAGAAAGTGACAGTCGTAGAAAATGAAAATCTAAGTATTATCCAGAATATCCCAACAGCAAATGTTGATCTGACCTTTCAGAATCCATCTTCAAAGGCATTGAGTATTTTTTATGAGACAGAAGAGACTGGTGATTTGCTTTGTTCTATTGTTGACTTGAGTGGAGAGGTGTTGATGCAAAAAGCTTTAGCAAATAATGTAGGTACGATTGAGTGGTTGGCGCCAAAGAGTGGCTTGTTTTTTATTAAGATGGAAATTGGAGGCGCGATTTTGACAAAGGCTTTGGCGGTGGATTAGGGATTAGATCCTTGATTTGTTAGGAGAACTTGAGGTCGTTGCTGCGATCTCAAGTTTTTTTTTGATTTAGAATAGCCCTTTGTCAGCTCAGAACTTTACAGAAGATATTATTCTAGAGCAATTTACTTTTCTTTTTAGAAAAAATAAATACGACTTTTTTAAATATTTTATTAACTTTGATTAGTAATAGAGTTTCACATTTGTATCTTTTTTCAGTCTTGTACTTAATTATCACCAATTAACATAATCTTCTTTTAAGTCGAGTAACCAAATGGTTATTGATCGACTTTTTTGCTTTCTATATGCTGAAGAAGTTATTGTATTTATACCCAATCATTTAACTACTAAATTACTACTTAAAATGAAATTTAACAAAATTAGTCTTTCGCTCTTTCTATTATGTTTATTCATAAATAGCGGGCTATTTGCCCAAAAGGAATCAGCATCGCTTAGTCCTCAAATTCACAATTGTGGCACAAACGCTCCCACTGAAGCTGAGATCCGATATACCTTAGATGTGGTAGATCCAATGGCTGCTACTGTAGATCGAAATGCAGGTACAACCTGCCTAGGGATAGCTGCATGGATTATTCGAAATTCAGATGGCTCTGCTGGCTTACCTATTAGTGATATCAATACTGCTATTGCTTATGCAAACTTTCATTACCTAGAAGCGGGGATAGAATTTTACATCTGCTCAGTTAATTATATCGATAATACCGATTGGTATGATTTGCATTCAAATGAAGAA
>CAKZUK010000159.1 GCA_937921775.1 uncultured Saprospiraceae bacterium | reverse complement strand
ACAACCGCTAAAA
Organism: uncultured Saprospiraceae bacterium; assembly: GCA_937921775.1. Classification (GTDB taxonomy): domain Bacteria; phylum Bacteroidota; class Bacteroidia; order Chitinophagales; family Saprospiraceae; genus CALGLS01. The sequence continues at coordinate 24,709 of CAKZUK010000159.1, read as the reverse complement.
CATATGGTAAAAATACTTTTTTTATTCAAATGTGTCATAATGACACAAAGTTTTTTTAATTTTAAGCCAACAAGAAAAACGAGAAAAGAATATTATGCCAGCTAACACCAGAGAAAAATCAACTGCTGAAATATTAAATGAACATAGCGTAGCCATGTCTGTTGATTGCGTTGTTTTTGGATATGATGACACCGATGGCGATTTAAAAGTATTGCTAATCAAAAGCGAAACGAAAGAGTTTAAAGACCAATGGTCCTTGCTAGGTGACTTGGTCTTGCCTACTGAATCACTAAATACTGCAGCCACCCGTATTTTAAAAAAACGTACCGGAATTGAAAAGGTGTATCTTGAACAAGTAGAAGCATTTAGTGCCCCTGACCGCCATCCTGCAGGACGGGTAGTTACCATTGCATATTATTCACTGATCAAGATTGAAGATTACGAACTGAACGTTGAAAAATTAGACTTAGAAGCTCAATGGCACTCTCTAAGAAAAATTAAAAAACTCGCTTTTGACCATAAAGACATTCTAAAAATTTGTATCAAACGCCTAAGAAGAGGTCTTCAAGAAAGTCCTGTTGGCTTCTCGATGTTGCCGAATAAGTTTTCACTAAAACAATTACAGAACCTATACGAAGCTGTACTAGGAATTGAATTGGATCGAAGAAATTTTAGAAGAAAACTACGGAACAACGACATCTTGATTGAATTAGGAGAAACACAAAAGAGCGTAACACATCGTCCTGCTGAGCTTTACGCTTTTGACAAAAAGAAGTATAAAAAATTATTAGCAGAAGGTAAACGATTTAGCATTCCTTAGTTCAAGATCTGAAGGAGAAAAAGTTAAAAAGAATAAAGAGCAGGCAATATTTAAAGCATTCGATCGCCTAGCCTTCATTCCTTAAACCCAACATAGTCATCTTTTTTATTCCGCTGCAATTCTTCTACAGACCTCACGCGTTTGAAAATGATTTACAATCAAAGTCTATTATGAATTTAAAAAAATTACTCCTATCAAGCTTTTTCCTGACATTCTTTAGCCTACCCCTATTGCTGGCGCAAGGTAGTATTTCAGGAATCGTTTTTGACGAAACAGGTCAACCTGCCGTTGGTGCCAACATCATCATAAGTGCTACAACACAAGGAGCCTCCTCTGGAACTGATGGTTCTTACACGATCGAAAATGTCGCTCCTGGAGAGATCAAGCTTACCGTTAGCTACACCGGCTTCCAAGATCAATTCAAAACAGTCACTGTAAACTCTGGTGAGACCACTAAAGTCAATTTTTCACTTGGCGTTGACAGTGAACTACTGGATGAGGTCATTGTCATTGGCTATGGCACCCAGCGTAGTCGCGACCTCGTCGGTAACATTTCAAAAGTAGGATCTGAAGATCTACTCGATCAAGTTGGTGGTACTTTTGAAACAGCACTCCAAGGAAAAGCTCCCGGCATACAAATCACTCAAGGCAGTGGTACCGCCGGATCTCATTCCATTGTTCGTATTCGAGGTACTTCTTCTGTATCTGCAGGTGGTGACCCACTTTATGTGATTGACGGTGTTCCTGTTTCGCAAGACAACTACCTTCTTGGTGAAACAGGTGGTCAAAACAATAACCCACTTTCTTCTATCAATCCTGCCGACATTGCTTCTGTTGAAATTTTGAAAGATGCAGCATCCGCAGCAATTTACGGTTCTCGTGCTGCCAACGGTGTAATCCTCATCACTACCAAGCGTGGTAAAAAAGGAAAACCAAGCTTCAACTTTACCACCCGTGTTGGACTAGCACAACCCACTAATGTGGTTGATGTCCTTGACAGCGATGAATGGCTAGGCGTGCAACAAGAAGCTTGGGAGAATTCTGGCAACGTTGGCCGCGTACCTCTTCCAAATAGTTTGAGCTATAACGATATAGAAGGTATCAACACCGATTGGATTGATGAGGTGATCCGAAATGGAATGAAGCACGAACAAAGTCTCTCTATGCGCACCGGAAATAAATGGCTGTCATCTTATGTAGGGCTGACCTATTCCAAAAACGAAAGTTATCTGATTAACAATGATTTTGAAAGAATATCTGGTCGTGTAAACCTCGACATCACGCCATTCAAAAAAATAAAATTAAACATCTCATCCTCCACTGTCCGTGGAACACGAAACAAAACACCTCAGGCATGGGCCGGTGGTTTGGGTTGGGCACAGTCTACTTCATTGCCTATTTATCCGATTTACAAAAATGAATTTGTAAGTGACAGCCCACAATATGACGAGAGCGGTGGCTACTATAATATCTACAACAACCCAGTTGCTCAAGTTGATTTACAAAGCTTACAGACTCGTGAATGGCGCTACCTCAACAGTGCACAATTGACGTATATGCCAACCAAGTCTTTGACCTTGAGTGCTCAGGGTTCTTATGATTTTACAAACATTGGTGATTACACTTACGAACAAATGGAATGGACTGGCTCCACTCCTATTTCTAAAGCATCAATTTTTAAAATCAAAAACAAATCTGCTTACGCTACTGCACAGTATGTAGTACCAACTGGTAAAGATCACTCTTTTTCTATTTTAGTTGGAACGGATTACCAAGATTATAACCGAACAAGGTTATACGCTGAAGACAATAGATTTGAAGGACAGTTTTTTGAAATAGATGAATACAAAGAGCAAATTGATTCTTTATCTTTTTTTGATGATGAAGGTTATAAATTCTTTAGTCTCTTCACTCGTTTGTCCTACAACTACAAGGAAAAATATTACGCGCAAGCGGTTTTCAGAAGAGATGCTTCATCAAAATTTGGTGCCAACAACCGCTGGGGTAATTTCCCTTCACTGGGTGTCGGATACATTATTTCAGAAGAAGACTTTTGGAAAAAAGGTGGTCCAGTCAATTACATGAAATTTAAAGCTAGTTGGGGACTCACTGGTAACTCTAACATCCCTTGGCGTGAGCAGTTTTCAACTTATGCCTTTAACAACAATCCTGGAACGGTCAACAATGGCTTAAACTATAATGGCGATACTCAATATCAAATCAAGGAGGCTAACCCTGACCTAAAATGGGAATTAGTACAAACCATTGACGTAGGTGTTGACTTCGGTTTCTTCAATGACAAGGTAACTGCTGGATTGACCTACTATCACAAACTAACAAAAGGTGCTTTGCTAAGAGAGTTTCTAGCAGCCTCCTCCGGGTTCAACGAATTACAATTTTACCGAAACGTTGGAAAGATCAGAAACCAAGGAGTTGAATTCGAGTTGAGTACCAAAAATCAAGTTGGCAAATTCTTATGGACTGCGGACTTTAACATAGCTGCCAACCGCAACCTTGTACTCGACGTAGGTAACGCTACACCGGACGCACTCGATGGAGGTTTTGGGGACACCCGTATCATAGAAGGTGAACCCATTGGTGTCAACTACATCATTCTGTTTGATCATGTAGATGAAGAAACTGGACGACCTGTTTATTTGGATGCAGAAGGAAATGAAACTTTCGAATATAATCCTGCCACTAATCGTGCCGTTGCAGGAAATATCCAACCTGACTTTACAGGTGGACTTCGCAACACTTTAAAATATGGAAAATGGGATCTTAGTTTTTTATTCTATTTCAGCAAAGGCGGTACTATATATGATGATGCTGCAAAAAGACAATTGGGTGTAATCGCCAATGATTGGAATTATACGCAAGATGTCTTTGACCGATGGAGACAAGCGGGTGACGATGCAACGCTACCTAAGTATGTCAACAGTATGCTGGAATGGGGTGGTTCCGGAAACATCTGGCAAAACAATCACAGCCTTTGGTTGTACGATGCATCTTTTATCCGACTTAGAAATATTGCTTTGGGTTACGACATCAAGCCCCGTACAAAGGTGATTCGAAATATTCGTGTTACACTTTCCGCAAATAACTTATTGACCTTTACGAAGTATCGTGGATGGGATCCTGAAATTGCGCGTGACCGAAGTCAGGAGCAGGAACGAAATGTAGGTGGTACCAACATCACTTACCTTACTCCTCCTCAAGAAAAATCTTATGTCCTTGGTTTAAGTTTTGACTTTTAAAAAATGATTCTTTATCAAAATTCGGCTTACTCAATTTTATAAAAGAATCTAAAATTTATATCATGAAATTCAAATTCTCCATTATACTACTTTCCCTTTTCCTATTCAATGCTTGTGCTGATGACTTTCTGGAAGTTGTTCCAGACAATGCATCTTCCATTGAAGAATCATTGGCAACACCAGCAGATGCTCGCGAATTTTTAAACGCCGCTTATGATGAACTTTCTTCTGGAAATGCGCAAGGTGGTTTACAAGCGCTAATCTCTGAACTAATGACCGACGGCGTTGATGGAACTGACATCAACGGCGATTGGTTTGCACACTACACCAGATCTACAGACATCTTTTTGGGTACCACCCGAAGTATGATGGATAATAGTTTCAAAGCAGTGGGTCGCGCCAACAATGTGTTGGATCACCTCAACATCATTGAAGGACTTTCCGATTCGGAGGCAAAATCAATGGAAGGTGAAGTTCGCTTTATTCGAGCTTTGGTACATTTTGATATCGTTCGTTTTTTCGGACAAGCTTACGGTGCTACAAGTGACAATAGTCAATTAGGCATTGCCATCAGAACTAGTCAAAACACAGAAGCAGTCAACCGTTCTTCTGTTCAAGATGTTTATAATCAAGTGATATTTGACTTGGAAGAGGCCATTAAATTATTACCTGCGACCAATGACATTTATGCCAACTCTTGGTCCGCAAAAGCCCTACTCGCAAAAGTTTATTTTCAAATGAATGACTTTGAAAATTCATTTGACTATGCCAATGATGTGATTGAAAATGGTCCTTTTACTTTCGATACCGATTTCTCCGCTCGATACGGATATGGTGTAAGTACCGAAATTATTTTTGGCTTGATCAGCACACAAATTGATTCAGATAATGCAAACGGCGGCTACAGAAGCTACTTCCGTCCTGACCCAAGTAATCTTGGTGAAGCTGCGATTTATCCTTCTGGCGATATCGTTGATGCGTTTCAGGTAGAGCCAGACAGTCGCTTTGCTGCTTGGTTTGTTGTAGGTACAAACGGGAAGACATTTTGCAATAAATATGCCTTTGACGAAGTGTACCCCAATCCTGTTTTACACCTTACGGAAATAAAATTGATTCGCGCTGAATCTGCGATTGAAAATGGAAACAACGACATAGGTGTTGGAGATTTAAATGACATTCGATTTCGTGCAGGATTAACGGACATCTCTCCTAGCTCTGCTACTCAAGCGCTGATTCAACGTTGCAGAAGCGAGCGCAAAAAGGCACTTTATTTTGAAAATAATAACATGCATGAATTGAAGCGACAAGCTGTTCGCGACACGCCAAATATGCTAATTCGCAATGCACCTTGGGATTGCAATGGCTTGGTTTGCCAGTTGCCGGATAATGAATTGAAAGGAAATCCGGAGATGGAACCTAACCCTCAGGGTGGATGTAATTAGTGCGTTTTTTTTCGCAAAACGTAAACCCTCAAAAAGGGATGAGCGTTTACCTCCAGCAAACAGACACAATTTAGACGGACTGAATATGCCCTGGGACCTCTAGTCCTCCAATGGATTAAGCTGAAGGAATCAATTAATTGAGTTAATAACTACAAAAAAATAAAACATCAAAAAGATGAAACGATTTTCGATATTAATAATGACACTAGCAGCAGTTGTTTTAATTGCAATTGGTTGTAAAAAAAGTAGTCCAGACTTCGGGACACCTTTTTCAAAAATTGAAGGGATTGCAGATGATTGGGAATTGGTGGAGTTGAAGCAAACAGATTTATTGACGAAGAATGATGAAAAGACAGTTGATCTCACTCAGTTGTTTATTGGTAGTAATCCCACTGCTCTGAATTTTACTAATGATGGTTCTTTCTCTGGAGAGAAAGGTAGTAGTCGTTTGTACTTTCCGGCAAGTGGTAGCTGGGCTTTTGATGACGATCTTTATCCTAGCAAAATTGTGATCACCTCTAACGGTCAGGAATACACACTCGATCTTTTGTCTCCAGTTCGGGAAAATATTGATCCTTTTTTGCATGTGCAATATGTTCGGCCGTTTGAAGATTGTGTACCTGCTGGTGTGGAAACTTTAGGGGCTATTGCTTATGAGTATAAGTTTGCTCGGAGGTAGAGAATGGGAATTGGAGCCTATCGGGCCGCCAAGTAGGATTGGAATGCGAATTAGAACTTTCCACATTGTTCAAGCCAATAATTTTACTAAATTTCAAAGAAAAAAATACGATCATGTTTCGAAATATAATTTTTGTCATTGCAACTGTTTTAATTAGTCATTCGCTTAGTGCGCAGTTTGCCTGGGTAGACCCTCCAGTGCCTGATGTAACTCAGGAGCTTACGGTCTATGTCGATGTAGCACAGGATCCTGATTGCTCTAATCTTGCTAGTAGTACTGGGCCTCTTTACATGTGGACTTGGATGCCAGCCGGACCTGCATTCACGGACGGTAATGGGACTTGGGATAACTCCAATGAAGAAATGGTTTTGACGCACGAAGGTGGCACGCTTTATTCCATCACGTTTATTCCTACTGACTTTTATGGTGTAGATGCAGATGCTGTTTATGAAAATGGTATTTCATTTTTAGCCAAAGAAAAAGATGGTGGTGGAGGTGGTGACTGTGCAGATGGCGGTGGGGAGTTTAAAACCAGCGATATTAACTTAACTATTCCTTCTCCTTTTGCATCTGTTCGAAAAGTATTCTCTGTGCCTGATCTTTTTGAAGATAGTTTGTATACCAATCAAGATGACATCTTCACATTAGCTTATAATAACAGTGTAGAAGAAAAACCAAGCATGCAAAATATTGACGAGGCATTCGTATATGCTCGCGTACTGGGCGATAACAATACACTTTACAATGTTACATCCCTTAGCCAAGTTGGCAACAACCCTGATCTGATGATGACGAATCAGGGCGATGGTAAGTTTACTTTTTCGATTGTTCCGGAGGAATTTTATTCGGATGCTTTGCCAGATGGCGTGGGGATCAAGGCTTTGCAGTTTCAGATTATTACTTGGCCCTTGTGTGGTAGTGATTGTGCGGTGGACGGGGAGTTTTTGTATCCTTATGCTTGTCAGTAAAGGCTCGCGGGCTAGCGGGGATTGGACGGATAGAACGCCTGCCTGGCTTGAGGCCAGATCAGACAGGGATAATGACGGATTTTTTTCGTTAAACGCGCTCTAATAAATTATTCTACTATACATAGTATAAATAGAAAACGTAGTTGATGATTAATCTCATTAGGTACGTTTTTTCATAACCATTCTTCTAGTTCCCCATTTATTGACTATGACATTTTTCTACTTTTCCTTAAGACTTGTCACCAATCCAATTTTTAGAAGTCTTAATAGAAACGTACATTTGCGATGCGGAACATTCACCTCGCTTTAGGGTTTATTAGATAGAAATAAAAATATCAAACAGTAAGAAATATGAAAATTGCAATAGCACAGCTCAACTTCCATATAGGGAACTTTGAAGGAAACGTACAAAAGATGTTGGAAGCAGTAGCGACTGCCAAGGAGCAAGGAGCAGATATCGTTTGTTTTAGTGAGTTATCGACTTGTGGATATCCTCCTAGAGATTTTTTGGAATTTGATGATTTTATTGATCAGGCAGAAGCTGCCGTCGCAACTTTAGCGAAAGCAGCTAATGGGATTGCGATAGCGGTGGGCTCACCTAGTCGGAACCCGGTAGTGGAAGGAAAGGATTTGTTTAACTCTGGTTTCTTCTTGGCAGATGAAAAAATCCAGCAGGTGCAACATAAAACGCTGTTGCCGACTTATGATGTCTTTGACGAGTATCGATATTTTGAACCGGGGACGGAACATAAGATTGTGGAATATAAAGGAAAGCGAATTGCCTTGACCATCTGTGAAGACATTTGGAATATTGGCAATGAGAATCCACTTTACAAGGTTTGTCCAATGGATGAAATGATGCCGCAAAAACCGGATTTCATTATCAACTTATCGGCTTCTCCTTTTTCGTATAAGCAAGCCGAGTCGCGGATTCATGTGGTACAAGCCAATGTGAAACGCTATGGCATTCCAATGTTTTATATCAATCATGCTGGTGCGCAAACGGAGTTGATTTTTGATGGTGGTTCTATTGTGATGTCACCTGACGGAAAACTGTTTGATGAGCTTCCTTACTTCAAAGAGGCAGTCAAAACATATGACTTAGATGCAGTGCAAAAAGGTGGCGAACACCATCCACAGAAAAAAGATAAAATTGCATTGATTCACGATGCGATTGTACTTGGCGTAAAAGATTATTTTGGTAAACTTGGTTTTACAAAAGCGATACTTGGCCTTTCAGGTGGAATTGATTCTGCGGTGACGGCGGCTTTAGCAGCAAGGGCCTTGGGGCCTGAGAATGTGCGGGTGGTTTTGATGCCTTCTCAATTTTCATCAGGACACTCAGTACAGGATGCGCAAGACTTAGCGGAGAACTTTGGCTGTCCTTATGATGTCATTCCAGTGCAACGGGTTTATGAAGCCTACATGAGTGAGTTGTCGCCTTTATTCGGAGACCTGCCCTTCAATGTAACGGAGGAAAATCTACAGGCACGAATCAGAGGCATGTACCTTATGGCACTTTCTAACAAATTTGGAAACATCCTGTTAAACACTTCCAATAAAAGCGAAATGGCAGTTGGTTACGGAACGCTCTATGGCGACATGTGTGGCGGACTTTCTGTGATTGGCGATGTATACAAAACCGACGTTTTCGAACTGGCGCGCTACATCAACAAGGATGAGGAATTAATTCCAGTCAACACAATTACCAAACCGCCTTCTGCGGAGTTGCGTCCTAATCAAAAAGATTCGGATAGTTTGCCGGACTATGATATTTTGGATGAGATTCTTTTGCAGTATATTGAAAAGCAGCAGGGCCCGAAGGAAATTATTGAGATGGGCTTTGATGAGAAACTAGTGCGTCGGATTCTTCGTTTGGTGAATATTAATGAGTTTAAGCGGCATCAGACGGCTCCGGTGATTCGGGTTTCTCCTAAGGCCTTTGGGATGGGGAGAAGGATGCCTATTGTGGGGCGGTACTTGTCTTAAACAGTTTCAGTGACAGTGGCAGTTACAATTGCAATTGCAATTTCCCCTTTAACGTCGAGTAATGGTAACTTCAGTTGCAATGAAATAGCAGTTTCAATAACAGTCGCAATGAAATGGCAATGGCAATTTCAATTAAAGTTACTATGTCAATCTCAGTGGCAACCCGATCGTGGGAACATTGCTACTGCAACTTTTAACTGCTATTCTATTGCCATTGTAACTACTACTTTAATTGTTATTCTTTAAGCTTGTCATACGGCATCTCATTCCGCTTCAAAACCTTCACCGCCATCTTATAATAACCAACCCAAAGCTTCGCTTCTTCTTCGTTGACCGGTACGATATCGGCTACTACAGAACGTTCGGTAGGCTCGTATTTCTTTTGGAATTCGGGAGGTAACTCGTAAGTGGAAATATAAAAGTTATCGATCTTTCCTCGACCATAAGTACCATCTGGGAATTCGATACCCACTTCTTCACCGATGACTACGTCTTTAATGTTTCGCTGATCAAAGTAAGCTTTGATCTTTAGATCTGTCAACTGGTGAATCACCATGATATTTTCAGACTTGTAGCAAACTTCATTGGGGCTATTATTGATCTGGCCGATGACACCTGATGTTGGTGTAACGTAATGGTAGATGGCTTCACGGATTTGTTGATCGTTATTTAAGCGTTCTGCCATAGAAGCTATTTCTATATTTTTATAACGTTTTTCCTCTTCTCTAAGTGCTGCTAGATGCTTACGCAAAATTCTAATTTCGCGGGTAAGTGAACGGATGTCGGTTTCTATGCCAATAATACTAGTTTGTAGTGCAGGTAATTTGTGCGCGACATCCACCCCCATCAAAATTTGTTTGCGCATTTCGTTGAGTTCTGCTTTTTTTGCTTTTAAGGATTCGCGCTTTCCTTCTCGTTCGCTTCCCTTTATCGCTATTTGTCGTTTGATCGCAAGTTTGTCTCTCAGAAAATTTCGATTGTTGCCACCTCCACTAGTACTGTTCACTGATTTTTTAATACTGAGATTTTGCATCTCATTCTCAATCTTCTCTTCATCTTCGTAGGTATAAACAAATAAAGTATCACCTTCAAAAATAGCATCCCCTTCTTTGGTGCAAAGTTCAACTAAACGAATATCGTCGGTAAAGTTGACCGCCATTTTTTCAAGAAGCACCAAACCCGGTACTTCCGTATAAACCATTCGTTGATAATAGGAGTACATAAAATAAACAAGCCCCCCTATCAACAAACAGATAAAGGAGAAGCGATCCCAGTTAAATTTCTTTTTAACTAAGGGTTCATCCACCGTACGGAGGACTGACTCTTGATATTTAAATCCTGTAAAATTTTTCATTCTTCTGCCCTCGCCAATGTCTTCGTATCTAAAGACATGTAGTCATCTAAGTCATCAATAAGGACATGATCAACACCGTAAACGCTGTTGGCCATATCGATATAAGCTTCGAGTTCCATTCTATCTTTAAATGCTTTTGCACTTAGCGAGATTCCTAATTTTCCTTTTCCTGCAGGTACGGATGTTATTTCCCGAAGGCCATCCAAATCTGAAGGTTTATTCATTTTGATTGTTAAACGATCTGTAGTTCTTAATAAAGTTGCCATTAATTCTCGAGAGAATCCTTTGCCTATTTTCACAGAAATACTCCCCTCCCCTTTTCCAAAAAGGCTCATATTCGAAGCCAAATATTCTTGTGCTTTTCTAGTGTCTTTCATTTCTGAAAAATCGAGTTCGATTCCACTATGATCTTTCACCATCAAGGCGTCGACTATGTGTCGGGCGCCACCGTCAGCAGATTGTGTCATACGAGCTCCATCTACCGAACTCCAAATTGAAATTTTATTTGCTTCAAGTATTGTTCTCAGTTCATTCGAAATACTTTTTCCATTTTCGAGCACTATTGCATCTATGCCATTTGACATGAGGTAGTGCACCACAAATTTTTCGTCATAGTTTTTCAAAATATCAAATCCCATTACAATACTTCGCTTTGCTGGCAAGCGCTGATAATATGAAGCAATGTCGATTGAGCTCACCGCTGGTAAAACGGATCGATAATGTGTGTTCCCATAAATTTTTAGTAACAACAAATACATCTGTTGCTTGAGGTCAATCATTTCCAAACGGATACTACGTAGCGCATCCATATTTCGCAAAATTCGAAGGGATCGATGAATGTCTTCAAAATCTTTATGACTTATAATATCAATTCGCACACGTTCCTGATAAAGCATTTCTTTGTACATAAATTCCATGTACGTTTTCAGTTTATAGTTGTATTCGTAGTAATAATTAATGATCTCTGTTTTCTCATTGATGTGTTCGTAGTTATCGAATTTTACACGCTCGCGAACACGTTCTTCTGCGAGCCTTTTTCTATTTCTTCCATCAAAGAGAATTTCGGTAGGAATAGTAACTGACATTCCTCCAGCGAGATAAGATTTTTGTATTAAACTCAAGTTATCAGCAGCTCCTACATACTGGTACAGTTGAAGTCGCACAGACACATCATCGATTGCTTTATTGCGACTCTTTTGAATACGCTCCTCTAAGTGCGTCAAAGAATCCAATAGAGCAGCACTCGATTCATCTGCCATTAGGTAATCTAGATTGATATCTAATACAGGAAGTTCCTCGTATTGAAATTTCTCTTTCAAGCCTGGCATGTCGAGCGTATTATAAATCGTTCGATTGTATGATTCGTAATTTTCTAACTGCACTTTTATTTGATCAATTCTACTTTTTGCTTTTAAAATTTCTTCGTAAAGAATTCCTTTCAAAAAGTAAACCTTGTACAAGAGTTCTAATTCTTTTTGAACTTGAAAATGGCTTTCTTTTAGTAGTTTTATTTTTGCTTCGTTGAACAGATAAATGATGATGTTGTAGCGTAGAAAAAGTCGTTCATCATTTTTGTCGATATTATATTTGAGTGCTTCGAGTGCTTGTTCGTTACGCAAGTTTTTTGCTCGACGCTGGTTCCCGATCAGACCTCCACGTAAAAGCTCCCATTCTGCGCCAATTCTTCCTCTGTTACCGTATGCCGTTTCCGCGTTCGATTCGTCCTCATCAAAGAGTGGGTCGTAGTTTACAAAATATTGTGCTTTAAGGTTTATCCCCCAATCTTTTGCAATTTGGTCTGCTTGATGGCCTTTGGCTTGATGATGGCCGGCCAGTTGGTAACGCGGATCGGTAAGATTGTATAATGCATCAAGTTGCACCATATCATTTCCGACATCGAGTCGATCCTTGTTGGAGATATTACTCTCAATCAAAGTCAATAATTCAGCACCGATTTGAGTGATAGTGGCATCACGACCTGATTGGCCATGTACTGGAAAAGTAAAAAGCAAAAAAATTAGAATTGGGAATAGAGCAAGAACTGTTCGAATCAGAGCTGATGGCAGCAACGTTTGTTCACAGTTCCTCACAACATAGCCCAACAGACCAGGGCGGGTTTCCCCCTTGTTTTCTTGTAACAGTGTTCTCATAGTAGCAGTGGATATTTGTTAGACTTCAGAGGGGAGTTCCCCTCTTTCGCATCTTTTACATCAAATCCTTATTTGTTCTAATCTGTAAATCCAAAAGTTATGCCCGAAAGCACTATGAAAGAAACTAATTATAAAAAAAGAGAATACATTGTGACAATGGTTTAGTCGCTTACAGCCATAAAAAAACCGGCTACCTCTATGAGAAGTAGCCGGTTTTGTGACAAAAACACCTTAATTTAACGAGCGAAAGTGGTTGCTCTTTTCTCTCGAATTACGGTCACTTTTATTTGACCTGGGTATTGCATTTCGTCTTGAATTTTCTGAGAGATCATGAAAGACAAGTCATCTGCATATTGATCAGTGACTTTATCACTTTCAACGATTACGCGAAGTTCACGACCAGCTTGCATGGCATAAGCCTTCTGAACACCTTCGTGTGCCATTGCCAAATCTTCCAGTTCACCAATTCGCTTGAGGTAACTTTCCATGATTTCTCTACGCGCACCAGGTCTAGCACCAGAGATAGCATCACAAGCCTGTACAATTGGAGAGATAATGTTATTCATTTCTACCTCATCGTGATGGGCTCCAACTGCGTTGGAAACTACCGCGCTTTCTTTGTGTTTTTCACAGAGTTTCATACCTAAAATCGCGTGCGACATTTCGGTTTCTTCCTCAGCTACTTTACCAATATCGTGTAAGAGACCTGCTCTTTTTGCTAGTTTAACCTGCTTAGGTGAAAGTCCTAATTCGGCAGCCATGATAGCACTTAGGTGAGCTGTTTCGATGGAGTGCTTCAGTAGATTTTGACCATAAGAAGAACGGAAACGCATACGTCCTACCATCTTTATGAGGTAAGCATGGAGTCCGTGAATATCAAGTTCGATAACCGTTCGTTGACCAATTTCGACAATCTGTTCGTCTAGTTCTTTTCGTGTTTTAGCAACAACTTCTTCGATACGCGCTGGGTGGATTCTTCCATCAGCAACAAGGCGCTTTAATGATAGTCTACAAACCTCTCTTCGAATAGGATCAAAGCTTGAGATTACGATTGCTTCTGGTGTATCATCTACTACGATTTCAGCTCCGGTAGCAGCTTCAAGTGCTCTAATGTTTCGTCCTTCACGTCCGATAATTTGACCTTTAAGGTCGTCAGAGTCAAGGTTAAAAACAGAGACTGTATTTTCAATAGTGAATTCAGCGCACATTCTTTGGATAGACTGAATCACAATTTTCTTAGCTTCTTTATTCGCTGTAATTTTAGCTTCGCCGATGGTATTTTTAATCAATGCCATGGCATCGTTTTCAGCTTTTCCTTTTACTGCTTCTAGTAATTGATCTTTTGCTTCTTGCTCTGAAAGCTTCGCCACACTTTCTAATGCTTTGATGTGCGTTTCACTAGATCGTTCTAATTCTTCTTTTTTCTTAGTTACAATTTTCAATTGCTTTTCCAAGTTTTCGCGAACAGCTTTGATTTCAACTTCTTGGTGTTCGATATCCGCTTTTACCGAGTTGAATTTTTTCATACGATCGTCCAGCTTCTCCTCTTGCTTCACAACTTCCATGGCACGTTCTTTCAAATCTAACTGGTGCTGAGATTTTTCTCTACCGAAGTCGGACTTTAGTTTAGAGAAACGATCCTTAGCTTCCTGTATTTTTTTACGCTTAATACTTTCGTTTTTACTTTCAGCTTTAGCTAAAAGCTTATCTGCTTTTATGTTCGCCTCTTCTGTAACTCGCTTGGCAGATATGTGTGCCTCCTGAACTACTAGATCGGCTTTTCGGTTGAGCTCATCCGTGCTTGTCTTATTGGCTTTTTTGATCATGGCTTGCACGATCAGAAACCCGACGATTGCACCAACAACAAGCCCTATGACCAGACCAATTCCTATTTCTACTATACCCATAATGATGGTTTTATATGATGAATTAAATTATTTTCTAAATAGCAATTAGCTATTGGCGGCTGGCCTTTAGCTACTAACAGTGAAGCACAAGTGAAAATACACTTTGCTAAAATCTTATAACAAAAGAGAAAGAAAGATTAGAAATGAAAAGTAAAATGAAAGTGATAATGAAAATCCCTAGAAGGTAGTTTACGCGATTTGCGTTTGCACATTTTTCATTTTCATTTTAATTACCTAGGTCAATAAGCGATCAAGGAGTCCATCGATTTGATGAATTTTATCGGAGAGGTCTTTGTTGTCCGGCTGAGGATTTTCATTGGAAGTTTCTGGTCCGTTGAATTCCCCGTTTTGGGCTTTATTCAAATCAACCGCGTAAGTCAGGAGGGCCATAGAAAGGCAATCCTGTTTGTCCTTTTTATTGTAAGTAAGCTGGAACTGGTTAATCTTTTCATTGACATCTTTGACAATCTTGCGAATGGTTTCCTCTTCACCGTCCTTAATTTTCAGGGGGTAAGGTCTTCCAGCTATAAGTACTGTTATGTTCATCATTCCGTTCTCTTCCATGACTTAGCTGTTTTGTAACCAATCAATACATTTATCAATTTCTTTAATGTACTGCGCAATCTCCTTCTTCAACTGTTTCGATCGTTTATCCTCATCTCTACTCGTCTTCTCTGCTAAAGGTAATATTTTTGATCGTTTTTCTAATCCTATTATCTCTGTGTTCTTATGTATTAAATCTTTCTTTAATTTTTTATTCTCATCCAAGAGTGCATTATTCTCCTCTTGCAAGCGCTCCAGCTTTGACGCCAGTTGTCTTACCTTAGACTCAATTCCACCAATTTTTTCTGATAATGCCTGCTGCATAGTTTTAAAATAACTCTACCTTCTAATAGTTGCGCTTAAGTCTTTTTCATATTGACTGATTAACTGCTGCATAATCTTGTCAACATCCTTATCCCGCAATGTTTTCTCTTTGTCTTCAAATACGAAGCTAACTGCGTATGATTTCTTATCCTTACCCAGTTGATCTTCATTTTCATAAACGTCAAACAGGTTTACGTCTTTCAACAATTTTTTACCTGCTTTACGTGCCACTTTAGCAATTTGATCAAATTTAACGCTTTTTTCTATAACTAGTGCTAAATCTCTTCTAACAGTTGGATACTTGGTTAAGGCCTCAAAGGTAATTTTATGCTTTTTAAGGGCTTTCATCACTGAATCCCAGTTAAAGTCTGCATAATAAACGGCTTTTTTGATGCCAATCTTCTTTAAAATCGCCGTTTTAACCTTACCAAATTCCACAATTGTTTGCTCACCTCGGTGGTAACGCATTCCATATGTGAAAATACCGTCTTTTAGGGCTGTTTGTTGCAAATTAGTCAGTCCAAATCGCTCCAGCACCTGACTTACCGTCGATTTGATGGTAAAATAGCTCATTTCTCTCTTTTCAGTATTGAGCCAGTGCTCTCCTTGCTCCTGACCTGTTTGCCAAATTGATAGGTGTTCCACCTCCTTAAAATCCTCCTCTCCTAGTTGAATATAGGTTTTACCCGACTCAAACAGCTTCACATCTGCATTTTGACGATTCTGGTTGTGCAATACTGCTTCCAAACCTCCAATCAACATAGTAGGTCGCATTACATCCAAATGAATATTGGAAGTATTATTTACAAAAACTAACTGCTCTTGATCTACCTTAACTATGTCTTCAAAGTATTTAGATTGCGTCAATGACAGCGCCATGATTTCTTTAAATCCCTTTGCTGCCAATAAGGATGCTGCTTTATTTCGAATATCCTGTCGATCAGGTTTATCGCTAATAATCATGGCACTCTTCATCTGATCCGATACTGGAACTCGATCAAAACCATAAATACGTAGAATCTCTTCCGTTACATCAGCTTCACGCGTTACATCTACTTTATTGGTTGGTACTGCTACGGTAAAATGCGTTTCTGTCTTGGTAACAAGCTCCATTTCCATCGCTTCCAAAATCGCATGAATTTCTTCTTTCGGAATTTCGACACCGATCAAACGGTTAACGTTTCTATAGCTTACTTCTACTTGCGTTGGAAGTACTTTGTTTGGATAAAGGTCAATGATATCTGAGGCGATTTTTCCACCTGCTAATTCCTGAATCAATAATGCTGCACGCTTCAAAGCGTCTAGCGTTACGTTTGGATCAGAACCTTTTTCAAAACACATGGCCGCATCGGTACGCAAAATATGACGCGTACTAGTTCGACGAATCCACATCGCATCAAAATGTGCTGCTTCTAAGAATATGTTCTTAGTTTGATCTGTTACCCCTGAATTGGCTCCTCCGAAAACACCGGCGATGCACATACCATTTGATTCACCATCGCAAATCATTAAATCTTCTGCGTGTAATTTTCTTTCCTCTTCATCCAACGATAAAAAGGTCGTGCCTTCTGGCAATGTTTTTACAATTACTTTTCCACCTTTGATTTTGTCATAATCAAAAGCGTGTAATGGTTGGCCAAATTCGTGTAAAACAAAATTGGTTATATCTACTATATTATTAATTGGTCGCACACCAATTGCGTTCAATCTATTACGCAACCAATCTGGCGATTCTCCTACAGTGATTCCTTCGATAGAAACTCCGGCATAACGTGGACAGGCTTCTACATTTTCAACCACTACATCAATTTTCAAATTCTGATTATCAACTTTCAATTCATTGACCGCAGGAATTTTAACTTCGCCTTTTTGTTGTTTGTTGATTTTCAGAGCCGCTGCCAAATCTTTAGCTACTCCGATATGATTAGTAGCATCCGATCGGTTTGGTGTCAAACCAATTTCATAAACTACATCTGTTTCGATCTTGAAATAATCACTGGCGAGTTGACCTACTTGCGTAGCTTCGGGGAGTACCATAATTCCGTCGTGGCTTTCGCCCAAACCGAGTTCGTCTTCTGCGCAGATCATACCTTCAGAAGTTTGGCCTCTGATTTTTCCTTTTTTGATTTTAAATCCCTTTCCATCTTTGTCGTATAGCTCAGTTCCGATCGTTGCTACTAAAACCTTTTGGCCTTGAGCCACATTCGGTGCACCACAAACGATTTGCAAGTCTTCTTCCCCTCCAACATCTACTTTTGTTAGAGACAATCGATCTGCATCAGGGTGTTGACCACATTCTTTGACTAGGCCGATTACGATGCCTTTCAGACCACCTTTGATGGTTTCGATCTCTTCTTGTCCTTCTACTTCGAGGCCAATTGCTGTTAGTACTTCACTAATCTCATCGGGCGTGTTATTGATCTCGATATAGTCTTTCAGCCAATTAAGGGATACTTTCATTATGATATTTATTTATTACGTTGAGCTTCTGGTGTTTACTAACACCTTTGTCAAGCGCAAAGTTTCGTTCTTTTTAGTAAAATTAGGTGCAAAGATAATGATTTGTGGGTAAGTAGGAAATGGGGGCAAGTCAAATGGTTAAGTCTATCTTTTTTAAAGGCATAGGAATATAGCCCGCTAACGAAGAGAACGCATAGATTCCGTTACCAAAGTCAGTAAACTGTAGATCGTATCAAACTGAAATAATCAACTATTTGTCACCTGAGTTGTTCTTGCCTTTCGACTCCTACCTCGTTCAGGATGACAAGTCAATTGCTAGCTTCTACTTACAATGGTTGTCCACAAATAAACAACTCTCCAAGTCGAGCTTTATCAGAGGTAGCGGTAATCATTAGATGTTTGATTCCTCTTTTTGGGGATTTAAAATCGTCGATGATGATCCATTTATTGAAGGCATTGGTATAATACTCAACCAATGGTTTGTAAATGATGCCATCTTCAGACCAAGTGATTTCGAGAAGGCCGGAACTACTTTGGTCAAAAACGTAGAAGTTGTTCAAATTATAGTGTTGATCCAAGGTTATTTTTACGGAGGAGGCACCGCCCCATTTGATCCATTGTGTGGATGGCGTGGGAGTGCCGTTGCAGAAGTCGAGGTTTTGTTCGTCAAATATTTCGATTGTACCGTTTTTGTCGCCTTTGATTTCTTTTAGGCTCATAGATGAAAGTGGAATTTTACAAACCATTTCTGTATTAGAAGTTCTTGCTTTGATGTAGCATTGTGTGGAGGGTACACCGCCTTTCGTTTCAGGGATAACATAAATTACGTATTCTTTATTTGGCGACAAGCCAGAAATCGTATGCCATTTTGAATCACCTGGATAAGCATATCCATAATGAATGAGCTCACCATTAATTGCCTGAAAATTTGGTTCGGATAAGTTCTTGATCTGAGCGACAGGAGCATACCAGATTTGATAGGAATCGTATCGTTCTCCGGCAGGTGCTTCCACTTTTACACGAATTGAATTGCAAGTAGCATTTTGAGATAAGGCCTGAATTGAGGGACAAGTCGGAGCTTCCAATTTTTCCTCTACAATAAAGATTGGTGTTTCAGAAACGGGTATCTTAAATGTTCCATTCGCATTTCTTTTTAATGGTACTGCAGCCCCTTGTGTACTCGCGGATACCAGTTGCAATCCTGTTGCATTTTTGGCGGCAGTCTTTAATCCAAGGTCAATTGAATATTCTTTGAAGTCAGGACAGGCAGTTGGACTCCAAACCGCCCATATCGTTTTATCTGTGGTTGGATTATCGAAGCGATAAACTCGTGTTGATTTTTTAGCGGAACCGCATACTGCATCGCAGATTGTAAAATCACAATTGATAGATGAATTATCATTAGCAAATTTATATCCCGCCAAAATATTTTTCATGGTGTAGACATAAAACCAGGCTTCTTTTGGGGCACCATCATTGGTCAACAAACCAGTGTGATGATCCCAAGCGCCGACTGGATTTGTTTTAGAATCCTGACTATCAGTGAGGTCGTGAAGGATTGCACGATCTACACCTGCAGCAGCCAGTTCCAAAAAGGCGCGAATGGTCCATCTGGCTTGTATATTTTCAGCAGTTAATCCGTTGACCAAAACTTCAGGACCAAACCAAGGACCGTTTGAATTGCGATGGGTAAATTCGTTGGTATCATAACCAAATTCGGAAAGCCATAATTCTAAATCATCTTTGGGATCGACATTATCTTTCCAACCATGTTCTACCATTTTGTTTCGTAGCCAAGTTAATTTTGCACGAAGTTCGTCTTGCTCGGGGCTGATCCAATTTCCGTTTACCACAATCCCATCAAACGAATAATGGTGCACATTGATCACGTCAAAAATAAAGGCATCATCATCTCGCAGGTATTCAAAATGTTTTTGCATTGGTAGTATCCAATCATCCCAAACATTCCAATCACATTGACTGACTGGTTCGAATTTCTTGTATTTTTTATCGCAAGAAAAGGTTTTACACTTAGGGCCATTTACAATTTGGTGAGGTGCTCCCATTACAAATTTGACTGCTTTATCATTCAGTTGTTCATAAGTATACTGATGTCGAAATCCCATTGGTGTTTGAGTTCCTTCAATCAAAATATTACCTTCATCTCCATCGTAATCACAGTTGGCCATGGCTGCATATTCCTGTGGCGAAAAATTAGCCTCGGGGCCGTTCCACCACTTTGTAGGTTCGTTCCAACACTCAATATATTGAATCATGCCTTGCTGCAACTTATTGCGATCATCTGTTGAGCAGATCTTTAAATCCTTTTCATTCACGTTTTCTCCACTACCATACTTTGCGAGGTAGTTATATATCCAATTTGCCCGAGCAACATAAGGTTCAGATTCTTTTAAGTTGACCCATTTCGCTGTTTCAAAAGTAGTTGTTGAAGGATTCCAAAACCATTCCACAGGTTTTCTAGTAATCATAGAACTGGTATCATAAATCATTTTTCCTTTTTCATCTACCCTTGCTCGACCAGTATTGGGGTCAATTCGAAAAGTGATATTATCACCATCTTTATTTTCATTCCTGTTGCTAGAATTATCGGAGTAACCAACGTATGGAAATATGCTGTTATTCATAGTTGGAGAAATGGTCAATCCATTTTTAATCAATTTTCTATAGAAGTAATCAAAATCAACGATGCCGCTATGAACAGGACTAAAGGTGTAGCATTCTGATGGATAGGTGCTCGAAAAAGATGTACTTCCCACTTTCCCTGGTCCATTGAATTCGGAGTTGTTTTGATCTGTTTGCCAATCGTGAAACTCACGAGCGAAGCCAACACATTGTGCATCTTCTATTGGGTCCGCCCAAAAGAGATTGACGCCCATGAATTGATCGATGGTGATTTGCTCTTGCGCGTTTACATTAGTGAAGTAAAACATTGCAATAAAAAAATAGAAGAGTAGCCAGCACTTACTTAGCTTGTCCATGGATATTCGTTTAATAGTGAAGTAGTCTCAAGTTTACGAGTGTATCGCAAAAGAGGTGCAATATAAAACAGGAGTAGAAGAAATATATTTTACTGAATGTTAATTTTCTGAGGAGGGTCAGTTGTTTTAACGAAACAGTAGTTGATTTTTTTGTAGAGAGGCTCTAAAGGATTGATATGGATTGATGCTCATTTTGGTCTCTTAGGAAGTACCAAAATGAGCATCAATTAAAGTCAAGAAGAAATTTACTCCCCGAGGTGTTCTTCATCAGCTTGTAATACTTTAATTGTACCTTCCTGTGCGTTTACTTCTGAAACGAAGGTCACAATATTACAATGCTCTGCAACCCAAAGGCCATTATCCTCTGGAGGGATTTGAAAAGTATATGTTTTCGTAATGGTAGCATTTAAAGAAAAGCTCGAAGCTAAAGCATCTCCATCAGCTGAAGAAATCAGTTCTCTAAGGATGTGATTACTTTCATAATCATCCTCTACAACACCATCATTATTTTGTTTATCAACGATATGACTTTCTGTAATCATTACACCTACTCTAAAGTCACCCGACTGATCAACTCTAGGAGTGGCTTCTATTGTGATCGTCAGCTCACGGGTATCTTGATTATATTGGAGGTCTGTAGAAAGATCAACGATAGGCTCAAGATTCAGTTCTGAAATTGCAAAACTAGCCCATGAATCAGGCGCTAAAACCGCCATTTTGGACTGACTATCAAATTTGGTTCGATTGAATACTGATGCAGGGATACCAGACAAACCGCCAAACAAAGCGGCCAGATCATCACCATCCTGTGTACGTAAATCATAAGCTGAACCTGACAATGGATTTCCCAATGCTCCGCTCACGCTTGTATGGATTGATACTGCCACAACTTGACCACCGAACTCTTCCTGAAGACTTTTTATCACATCTGCTCCTTTGGGACATGCGGCACAGTTGGCTCCAGTAAATTCTTCAATCAAAATTTTACGGTCTGTTGGAGGTGCCATTTGACTAATGTCAATCGGTTGCTCTTCACAAGCTGTTAGAAAGAGAAGTGCAATTATTGAGGTTTGAAATAATATCTTTTTCATTTTTTAATTTTTTAATGGAAAATGATTTTTAGTTTTTTTTTGTTTAGAAGCTTGAATTTACCGTAAATTTGACCCCACTAAATGCTGGCTCTAATCGGCAAATACCACCAGTACAAACTACCCCTTCTACTTGCTTTACGTAACTTAAAGAAAAGCGGTTGGACTTATACTTATAAAAGACATCAAATCTTGGGTAATGATTCTTTTCGTAATTGGATTTTTTTGTTGGTGTAGCGTTGTACATATCTGAGACCACGAAAGTCCAATGCTTACCCCAATTCAATTCTGCCTGTGCAAATGCCCAGCTACCAAAATCTTGTTTGGTGGACATATATTGAGCTTCTACACGAATCGATTTTCTTCGGCTAAATTTGTAAAGGAAATCAGCGTAAGGTGTAACCGCTCTCAACATAGGTACATCTTTTAATTCATAAACGGCCTGATTGTATTCTTGGTATTGTACACCTGTTTTCAAAACCCATTTTCTTTTATACTTATAATATCCTTCAGTGTAAATTTCGCGATATAACAAATCATCTTCTAAGTCAGTAATGTTAGAAAAGTTCACAGCCAAACCTGTCTTCTTACTAGGCGCATAGGTTATATCCAACTGTATTGCCTGCTCCCCTAATTCTTGAGTAGCTGCATTATAACGTGAAGTCAATCGGTAGGTATTGATTCGAGTCATTGGAGGCAAAAAGTTAATTGCTCCTCTTTGCACCGTAAAAGGGTTTGTTCTGAATGCAAAATTATCCGTTCTTTTTGCGTCAAGCACTATCCCCAAACCCTTAGTCGCATAGGTTAAGGAAGTGTAAGCAACTGTTCCAGTGTTATTCGTTAAGAAACCAACATTGGCATCGTTAACAATGTCTTTAGTTTTGTAAGCCCCCTCTACATACCAAGAAAACTTACCTGCCGACAAAGTGTTATAAAAGGAAGTTGCATAAGAGTTATACTGCGGGGCAATCAAAGCCTCATCCGGATAGAATTTAACGGCATCCACTACCTTATTAATATCGTCGTCTGCCATTGTTTTGGCAACAGCCCCAAATCCTGGTGCGATAGACCAATTCTTTCCTTCACCTCCACTTACAAATCCATCTATGCTTGCTCCTCTGATAATTGCATCAAATAAAGGTGGTCCCGTTTGATCTGGATTCACAAAAGCATCAATATGTCTTTGCTTACCGCTAAATACTTTAACTTTCCAATTGTCAGTAAGTGCGTAATTCAAACGAATACCATAAAGAGAATTGTCAACGGCCAATGGTCGTGACTCCCATGATCTAAAAATAATACCACTCCCGATTTGGTCATATAGGTAGCCACCAGATATGGTCAATTTCTTTAGTTTTTTCTTAATGTACCATCTCCCTATACCTTGTCCTGAGCTGGCGTTATTAGGGTCAATAAGGTTTGAATTACTATAGAGGTCAAAGCGCAAGCCTGCCTCTAGTCCCCAAGCATTATTGCTGTAATTGAGTTGCAACCACGATTCTGCACCATATAATTGGTTCTCGTATTGTGGGATATTGAAAGCTCCGATTGAAGAGTCTCTGCTAAAAAAGTTAGCATTTGCCTCAAGGCTACCAGTCAAACGGCCGATATCCACCTTGTTTTTATCCTGAGCAAATAAAGAGAGGCTCATCAGTGAAAAAAGCAGTAAAATTGTAAATTGTTTATTTAGTTGCATTCGATCAGATTTAAAAATAACTTTGTTTAAAGTATAAAGTATTAGCTGTTAAGGTTTTAGCATTGAAACAAGTAATTGATGGATTAGGCTTCAAATTTAAAGATACTATTTTAGCTTTATTCGCCATTTTTCGTTTCGATAAGTCGATTTCACTACATTTAGAGGGAAACCAGTTAAAATTACGTTAAAAGAGGTATCCAATACCTTTTTAAACGTCTCAAGTATGGTTAGAATGATGTAAATTTGGGATACACTCAAAATTAGAGAATCATTTGCAAAAGCATCTTATTTTCTTCCCAATAAGTCCAAACATTGACAGAATTCATTTAAAACCTTTATTTAATCAACGAAGTTATTTAAAAACTCCAAGCATGCTTTCGAAATAAGATTCTGGCTTCTTTTCGAATTCTTAAACAACTTCAAAATAAACCACCTTGCTCATTATGAAATTAATCAAATCTACGATCCTCCTCTTCGCTCTCGCTTTTTCTATAACAGCATCTGCTCAAACGCTTCCTGATGTAGACATCAAAACAATGGAAGGTGAGACTGTAAATATTAAAGATTACGCGAAAGAAGGCAAAATCACAGTTATTAGCTTTTGGGCAACCTGGTGTTCGCCTTGTATTCGTGAGCTTAAAGCTATTTCTGAGTTATATCCTGAATGGGTTGAGAAATACGATATCCAATTTTTGGCGATTACGCTTGATACACAACAACGTCTTGCACGTGCTGGCTCTATTGCAGAGACAAATGGCTGGGAATACACGATATTAAGTGATCCTAATCAAGATTTACAGAGAGCTTTGGGTTTCCAAAACCCTCCACAGACTTATATTGTTGATGGTGAAGGTAATATCGTGTATGATCACAATGGCTACACTCCTGGAGATGAGGAAGATTTGGAAGATAAATTGGCGGAGCTTGCTGAGAAGTAATTGATTCTGCTTTTATGAAAAAATCCCGAATTTGCTGGCTGGCAGGTTCGGGATTTTTTTTTTACAACATTAAATTGCTCTTTAACGCGGACTGG
>CAKZUK010000158.1 GCA_937921775.1 uncultured Saprospiraceae bacterium | reverse complement strand
TTTTCGATCTGCAAGATGGACCAACTCGAGTATTTCATCAATTTGTTTGTTGTCCACCCCTTTAATGTGTGCAATGATGTCGAGGTTATCAACTGCATCGAGGTAAGGATAAAAGTTGGGCGTTTCTAAAAGCGCTCCTACGTGTTGGCGAGCCTTGTTGCCATACTTACCATCGAACCATTCGTAGCTACCGCTACTGGGATTGGTGATACCTAGTACGATACCTAGTGTTGTGGTTTTACCGCTTCCGTTAGGTCCAAGTATTCCGTAGACTGCACCTTCTCTTAGGGTAAGACATAGGTTGTTGACTGCATGTATTCGACCGTAATGTTTATTGAGTTGCTTGATTTGTAAAACTGACATGTGGTAAAGGTAGTGAATTGGAATTAGAATAGAAATTGGAAATCGCATCTGAGATATACAAGCTTATGCATCTATCCATATTAGTTGGAAAACTACAATTATCATTTCGACAGCGAATCCACTTCCATCAGATACTTGTATTCAAGGCTATAATAAAATCAAAAAGCCCGAAAATAGATATCTAAATCCATTCCCGGGCTTTTATTATTTTTACGTCTTTTATTTATTCAGCGGAGTATTTGTAACACTATGAGAAACATTCGCGTCATACATGTCGATCAAAGATTCAATCTCACTTTCTTCAACTACAACCAATGGAATCTTTATCGTCAAATCAATTTCTTCTTCTACAATTTCTTCAATATCATCCTCTGGACTAACAAGTGCAAAACCATGAGCAAGTTCATCTGCAGGAAGCAAAGATTCTTCGATAATTTCCTCGTCAATTGCTAAAGCAATATCATCAGAATCATCAAGAATAAAGTCGAGTAAGCTGTTAATACTTTCTTCCTCATCCATCAGGATACTGGCTACTTCTTTTTTCTTGTTGACATCAAAAACAAAATCACTTTTATCTTCCATCGACAGAATAGGAATCACAGTTTCGACTGATTCAGAAGCAGTTGGAGTAGGGGAGGGTATTTGAGCAGCATTCTGTTGCTTATTTAATTTAAGCATATTAGATCCCATCGTAAAGAGCATACCGACGAGTAATACTGCAGCTATTTTTGCAAACCAATTTAGCTGACGTCTGATTCTTAAATTGTAAGGAAGTTGTGTACGGATACCTTCCCAAATTTCCGGATTAGGTTGTGCTTCAAAGCCTTCAAACTTTTGTTGAATCTTTGTATCGGCATCGGTATCAAGTTGATCACTGATGTCAGCCCAGCTTTTCTGGGAAGGGTTAACTTCCAAGTTGGATAGAGCGTCTTTAAATAAATCTTCGGGTAAATTATTTTCTTTCATTCTAATGGCTTGTTCATTTGATTTTTCGCAGGAGATTTTTAATATAATCTTTAGCTCTAGCAAGTTGTGATTTAGAGGTACCGTCAGAGATATTTAGAAGTGTTGCAATTTCTTTATGTGAATATCCTTCGATAACATAAAGGTTAAAAACAGTTCTATATCCTTGCGGTAAAAGTTGAATTACTTTTAGTAAATCGTCGACAGCTAATTTGTCGAGTACATCATCGTGAGATGTTGCCGATTTGTAAACTTCGTCATTCAAAGGGTTTACCTGTTTGTTTTGATTTTTTCGATATTGCTCGATAGCAGTATTGATAAAAATACGTTTTAACCACCCTTCAAAGGAGCCATCTCCTCGAAAGCGGTCTAGGTTGTGAAATACCTTGACGAATCCATCTTGCAGTAAATCTTCGGCGCTGTGATAATCGTAGGAGTATCGCAGACAAATACCAAACATTTTAGGCGCAAAGAAATTATAGAGCAACTCTTGTGCTGCTCGATTCCCTTCTATGCATCCTGCAAGTACGTTGTCGTCAATAACGACATCTACTTTTAGGTTTGAAGTCATCATAATTGTGAACTATTTGATTATTTCTCAGATGTATGTTTAACTGCCTCTAAATTAACCATTTAGAAGGGTTATCCAAGAAATTATCGTGTTAAAAACGAAATCAATTGCTTTACAGCTTTTCCTCTGTGACTGATTTCATTCTTTTCTTTGGGGCTAATACAGGCAAAGGTTGTATTCATTTCATCTGGAATAAATATTGGGTCATAGCCAAAACCCTTTTCTCCTTTGGGCGTTTTAGCTAGTTTTCCTCTCACTATTCCTTCGTACAAACGAGCTTGTCCATCTATAATCAAAGCAATAACAGTCTTGAACTGAGCACTTCTGTCTGAAATGTTTTCCATTTCCTTTAGCACTTTTGCCATGTTTGCTTTGTCATCTCTATCTGGTCCAGCGTATCTGGCAGAGTATACGCCAGGTCTGCCCTCGAGCATGTCAACTTCAAGCCCAGAATCTTCAGCAAAACAGTCAACCTGATGACGATCATACAAGTACATCGCCTTTTGAAGTGCATTAGCTCGGATCGTAGGCTGAGTTTCTGGAATTTCTTCCAAACAACCAATCTCTTGTTTGCTGATAATCTTAATTCTGTTTTCTAATAACTCATTGACTTCCCGAACTTTGTTGGGGTTGTCAGTCGCAAATACTAACTGCTTCATGATAAAAACATTTCTTGTAAAGCTCCCCAAAGTGCTCCCTTGCGGGCCTTGTCGCTTTGTATCACAGAAAGATGATCAGCAAATAAAAATTTGCAGTCATTATGTTCGATTGGATAATACCATTTGAATTCAAAATTCAATCCCAGCTTTCTGGAAATTGGTCCGAAAATCAATGCATTTTTAAAACCGTCTACTTTATCAAAGTTTGAAAAACTAATGCTTTGGTCTTGTTTGAGACAAATAATTTTACAATCGTCAATTAAATTATATTTCACAGCACCAAGAATCTTTTCTAAAAGATTTATATTTGCAGTATGATCTTCTTCCATTTCACAGACGATCAAAAGTTTTTTTTGGTTGCTTCCAGAAATATTAATTTCTGAATTGTTTTCGTCAGGTAAGGCAACTAATGTAAAGTCTAAAATAGGAGAATTCAGAATTTTATTTTGTTTATCGGCCATTTATTGATAGAATTAAAAATTAATAGATTTAAAAAGGCACTTTTGTAGAATATATGGTCAAATTTACTTATTTTTGTGCAAAATTAATTATATATGCCTAATAACTTCAAAATCTCCAAAACGACTAATTCTCGCCTTCCAGATTTAGACTTTGATAATATCCCTTTTGGGAAAGTTTTTTCCGACCACATGTTTGTAGCTGATTATATTGATGGTGAGTGGGCTAACATGGAAATAGTACCATTCGGGAATTTTGAAATTCATCCTGCTTGCCTTGCTCTACATTACGGTCAGTCTATCTTCGAAGGAATGAAAGCAACGGTAGATCAAAATGGTCAACCACTTTTTTTCCGCCCCGAAATGCACATTCAACGTCTGAATAACTCTGGAGCACGTATGTGTATGCCGGCAGTACCAGACGATATGTTTCACGATGCGATTCATCAATTAGTGAGCATGGATAAAGCTTGGATTCCACCAGCAAATGGTTCTGCATTATATCTCCGTCCATTTATGTTTGGTAACGGTGAGACGATTGGAGTAAAACCTTCAGATACTTATAAGTTTATTATCTTCTCTGGCCCTGTTGGTCCTTACTACACTAAGCCTGTAAGACTATGGGTAGAGTCAGAATATGTACGTGCTGCTAAAGGTGGTATCGGTGAAGCTAAAGCATCTGGTAACTATGCTGCTTCATTACTTCCGGCTCAAAAAGCAAAGGCTGCAGGTTATGACCAAATCTTATGGTTGGATGCTAAAGAATTCAAATACGTACAAGAAGTAGGTACGATGAATATCTTTTTCGTTATCGACGGAAAAGTAATCACTCCTATTACGGACGGTGCCATACTTAAAGGTATTACCAGAAATACTGTAATAACAATCCTAAGAGATAAAGGTTACGAAGTAGAAGAGCGACTAATCGAAATAGACGAAATCGTAAAAGCTCATAAAGATGGTCTATTAAATGAAGTCTTCGGAACGGGAACAGCTGCTGTGATTTCTCATGTCGCTGACATTACTTATGGTGATATCGAAATGACATTGCCTCCAATGGAAGAACGTAAAGTTGGTGCTTTAGCTAAAGCTGAAATCGAAGGCTTGCGTAACGGAACCATTGCGGATACTCGTGATTGGATTGTGCCAGCTAAGGAGTTGGTGAAAGTTTAATTCACTTACAGCACGCTTTATAAAAAAAGCCCCTGAAAGACATTGTGTTCTTCAGGGGCTTTTTTAATTTCTATTATTTGTCCTGTCCTAAAACATTGCAGCCTCTGGTTTATTTTTCAAAATTTTCTCAATCTTAGTAACAATAGCTGGCGTTATCAATGGAATTACTTCCAACGATTCCAATGTCTCTTTCAGATGTTTTTGCTTAGAAGCACCAAGTATTACTGTACTTACATTTGGGTTCATGGCGCACCAAGCAATCGCCAATTTAGGAAGCGAGGTGCCCAGCTTTAGCGCTAGGTCATTTAGCTTACGAACGACCTCCAAGCGCTCAGGAGTAAGTGAGCGTTCGCGCAGCCACTCCAAACCTTCCATTCCAAGTCGGGTTCCTTTTGGAATGCTGTTGATGTATTTGTCCGTCAGAACACCAGAAGCTAGTGGCGACCAAATGGTCGTACCTAAACCAACCGTCTTGTAAATCTGGCTATATTCTTTTTCTACTTTTTGACGCTCAAACATGTTGTACTGTGGTTGCTCCATAGTAGGGCCGATAAGGCGCATGTCTTTTGCTGCCATATGTGCTTCCATGATTTCTTGAGCAGACCATTCACTCGTACCCCAATATAAAATTTTACCCTGTTGGATGAGGTGATTCATTGCCCACACGGTTTCTTCTATCGGAGTATTTTTGTCAGGACGATGGCAGAAAAATAGATCGAGATAATCTACTTGCAGTCTTTGGAGGGCTGCTTCACAGGCTTCCATGACGTGCTTGCGGCTGAGGCCAGTTTGGTTAGGGAGTTTTCCACCATTACCAAAGAAGACTTTGCTTGAAACCAAATAGGAAGTACGATCCCATTTCATCTTTTTCAAGATCTTGCCCATTACAATTTCTGATTTGCCTCTAGCATAAATCTCAGCATTATCAAAAAAGTTGACGCCATGATCATAGGCAAGTTCCATTAGTTTTTCTGCTGTCCCGTCTCCAATTTGTTTTCCAAACGTAAGCCATGAACCAAGAGAAAGTACGCTTACTTGTAAGCCAGATTTTCCAAGTCTTTTATATTCCATAAGTGATTGTTTGATGATACTTTTAAAACAATTTCAGTATTCGTCATCAAGATAGTTAATTTCTTTTGCACGAATTTATTTTTTCATTCAAATTGGAAAATCCCTTTTGTTTAAAGAGTTTTTGGCAAATTTAAATTGACTTATAAGACTATTTTTCTTCTAGACTGGAAGGACGAATAGATTTCAATATATAATAGGTAGGAGTATTCCTCCCTTCGGCATTAAATTTGATAAATATATCATATTATAATATTCGGAAACTATATGTGAAATAGTGGTTCGAATACTGAATTATGAGATGATATTCTTAATCCACTGAATCCCAGTAATTTATCATGAAGAAATTAATTTTACTTTTTGTTGCTATCAGCTTGTTTTCGTTCTCGGCGAAAGCAGACCAAGCATCTATTGACCAGCTTTTAAAAAAGATGGCTAACCAAAATGGAGTTGAAAAACTTCAATCCCTCAATCGTGTTTCTGCCATGTGCATGGAATTAGACAAGCGAGCTGAAGCTTCGGCTTATGCCAATAAGGCCATGGAGCTGGCGCAAAGCTTGAACATGCCTGCTGAAGAAGCAATTGCACTCAACAACATGGGGATGGTGTACGAATCAAAATATGATTACACCAATGCAATGAAGAGCTATGTCAATAGTTTGAAAATCAATAACAAACTGGAGAGTAAAGAAGGCATTGCAACTTCCAAAAATAGTATCGGTCGTGTTTTCTATTTGCAAGAAGATATTCCAAGTGCATTAGAAAACCTGAACGCTGCGCTTGATCTTCGAAATAGTATTCAAGACAAAGAAGGTGCTGCTGAAACCAATAAAACGCTTGGTGATGTATACCTACTAAAAGGATTTTTTGGTAAAGCTAAAAACCATTATGTAAGTTCAATGAATCAATATATTGAGCTCAACAAAATCGGAGAAGCAGCTGACCTTGCAAGTCACTTGGGTAAGATCATCAGTGGAGTAGGAGATTACGAAGGTGCTTTGGTTTACTACCGAATGTCGCTTGACTTCAATCGTTCTCTAGAGATCGTTACTAAAATTGCGGAAGATTACAACAATATAGCAATGACTCATTTTGCACAGGGCTCTTATGATGAAGCACTGGAAAATAATGACGTTGCATATGATATCAGAAAGTCGCTTGACGATAAAATTGCCTTTGCAGAAAGTACCAAGAACTATGGTAAGATCTATGCTTTTATGGGCAACAAAGCAAAAGCAAATGAATATTTAGCGAATGCTGTAAATATGGTAACTGAAATCGGAAACGAGCCAGGTACTCAATATATTTATAAAGATGTTTCAGAGGCTTATCATAAATTGGGAAGCTTTGATAAAGCGTATAAATATCAGGTGGCCTTTGCAGAAAGTAGAGACTTTTTGTTCAACAAAGAAAAGTCAACTGCATTGCTAGAATTGACCACTAAATACCAATCTGAATTTGAGGCAGAAAAGAAGATGCAACAAATTGATACCCTTGAAAAAGATAAAGTCTATAGCGCGAAGATGCGTTACTTCCTTTTGGGGATGCTAGGATTGGGTTTGATGTTGATGATGGTACTATTCAATAGTTATAAGCGTAAGCAACGTGATAATCAATTGTTGCAAAACAAGAACGACGAAATCAACCGTCAGAAGGAAGAGATCGATGTTCAGAACGATCAATTGGAAGAAAAGAATACAAGTCTTGATAGCCTTAATGGCAAGTTGGTAAATGAAATGGCAGAGCGTGAATCGATTGAACAGTCGTCATTTGCACGTGATCGTTTCCTAGCTACCATGAGTCATGAGATGCGTACTCCGATGAACATTATCATTGGTTTGACACACTTATTACTAGAAGAGAATCCACGTGAAGATCAAGTGGAGCATTTACGTACGCTACAGTTCTCAGCGAATAACTTAGTTGTATTTATCAACGACGTATTGGATTTCTCGAAAATTGAAGCAGGTAAGCTTAGCTTGGAGAATCGTGAATTCCGTCCAAAGAAAATTTATGAGGACACACGTAATCGTTTCAAATTGCCAGCTGAAGATAAGGAGTTGTCATTCAATTATAACTTTGATAAGATGATTCCCGATGGCTTCTTTGGAGATCCAACTCGATTGAATCAGATCATTACGAACTTACTTTCAAATGCAATTAAGTACACCGAGAAAGGTTCTGTAAACGTTGATATAAGACTACACGAATTGAAAGGAGAGGATGCAATGATCAAGCTAGTCATTTCTGATACAGGACCTGGTATTGAGCAATCTGCATTGGACGAAATGTTCCGTAAATTTTCTGGTAATACCATGGATATTTTTGAAGGTTACGCTAACTCAGGTTTGGGATTAGCCATTACAAAGCGTCTGGTTGATTTGCAGAATGGTAAGATTGAAGCAGATAGTGTAATCGGAAAAGGAACAACCTTCACCGTATTTATGCCTTACAAAGTAGTAGAGCTTGAAGCGAATAAAGATGCTAATAATACGGCTGAAAATAAGAAAACATTTGACCACTTAGCTGGCAACAAAATATTACTGGTAGAAGACAATCAGATCAACCAACTAGTAGTAGCAAAGATGCTACGTAAATTAGGAATGGATGTGATCACTGCCAACAATGGGTTGGAAGCATTAGATTGCTTCGATGTTGCTTACTTCGATTTAGTACTAATGGATATCCAAATGCCAGAGATGGATGGATATCGTGCTACTGCTGAGATTCGTAAGCAAACCGATCCACGTAAACGCGATGTGCCGATTATCGCACTGACTGCTTCTGCTTTCCTTACGGAAAAAGAAAAAGCAAAGTTGTTTGGTATGAATGATCATGTAGGTAAGCCATTCGGTCCTGAAGACCTTTTGGACAAAATGAGTAACTGCTTGGCTGCTTATCGTAAAGCTTTTCAGAGTAAGGTGTAGTATAGTTGAAGATTGGATTGGACGCAATGGCGACTCCATCTTTACTAAAACTAACAGTTAATTTATCATTTTACTTTAAGAAAAATGCCTCCGAACGCTTTTGCCTTCGGGGGCATTTTTATTTCGAACATTTAGCTTTGCTTAGCCTTAGCCTTAGCCTTAGCCTTTGTCTTTGTACTTGGATTACTCATCTTTAAGAGAGCTAGGCTTGGGGACAATTACAGATCCATTCCCAAAACATCCGACATACCAAAGAGTCCTTTCTTAGCTTGAACCCATTCAGCTGCAAGCAAAGCCCCCATTACAAAGCCCTTACGCGAATGCGCCGTATGTTTTATTGAAATCGTATCAATAGAGGATTTCCATTCGATTTCGTGTGTCCCGGGCACTTTGTCAATCCGCTTTGAGATAATGGCTAGCTCATTAGGAGTAGAAGCTTCACCTTTGATCCAGCTAGACTTATGCTCGTAATTCAGGATTAAATCATTGGCCAAGGAAATTCCTGTACCGCTGGGGGCATCTAATTTCTGGGTATGATGGATTTCTTCCAAATAGGGTTTGTATTCTGGATGCGTATTCATCATCTTGGCTAATACTTTGTTGAGAGAGAAAAAGAGGTTAACGCCTATGCTAAAGTTTGATGCGTATAGGAAAGTTCCATTTTGTGACTTGGTATATTCCTTAATTTCATCCATTTTGTCCAACCAACCAGTAGTGCCGCAAACGACAGGAATACCAGCATCAATTCCCATTTTAATATTCTCAACAGCAGATTCTGGTCGTGAAAAATCAATGAGGACATCGATGTTCCTATTGCTTAATCTATTGTTTTTGAGTGTGTTGTGGTTTTTTGAGTCAATTTTTAGAACAACTTCATGTCCTTTTATTAGAGCTTCTTCTTCAATTGCTTTTCCCATTTTTCCATATCCTGACAAAGCTATTCTCATGGAGTAAATATTTAAATTTTAACTAAAAATGTTGATTTTAATGTTACTATTGTTACTTTTTGTAGTCTCAATGTCAACTACTTTCACATAGGTCTCTAACCCAAAATGATCCTGGTAACCCTAATTAAGGTTTAATTTAATATTAAACCGTACTCAATTCAGTTATTTGGAGCCTCGAAAGTGAAAGTAATAAAAAAGTGGTCAAGGTTATCATAACCTTGAACCACTTTTTGCATTCTATATCTTTGATAAATCCTCTGGTAGAGGCCAATGTTAAAATAAAAACAACGTTTTTTCTTAACTGACAGCCTGTCGAACAGGAATGATGCTTTTTAATTTTTCGATTACGAAATCAACTTCTTCCATTTTATTGAAGTGTGAGAAAGAAAAACGAATGCTTTTTCTTCCAGCTGCAGCTCCAATACTCTGTAGTACATGAGAGCCGGTCTCTGCACCTGAGCTGCAAGCACTACCACCTGATGCACTAATGCCACAGATGTCTAGATTGAGCAGCATTAACTCTGATTTCGGAGATGGGGGGAAAGAGACACTCACTACTTTAAAGTGCGCATTGCCCATATAGTCGCCATTGAATTGAATATCTTCAAAATTCTTTTGCAATTGCTCTATGAAATAATTGCGCATTCCGGTTACATATTCCCGATGCTTATCCATATTCTCGATTGCTAGTTCTAGCGCTGTAGCCAAACCAACAATGCCATAGATGTTTTCTGTTCCAGCTCGCATATTGCGTTCTTGTGATCCACCAGTAATAAAAGGCTTTATTTGGCAATCCGCATTGATATAAATAAAACCAGCACCTTTTGGTCCGTGAAATTTATGAGCAGAACCAGTTAAAAAATCTATACTCGTTTTATTAACATCAATAGGATAGAAACCCATTGTTTGTACGGTATCTGAATGGAAAAGTACTTCATTTGCTTTGCAGACATCAGATACTTCGTTCAAGTCAATCATAGTTCCAATTTCGTTATTGGAATGCATCAGGCTTACCAGTGTTTTTTTACTTTTATCAGCCAGTAGATTTTGAAGTTCTTCAAGGTCGACCTTACCTTTGCCACATACATCAAGAAGGACAAGTTCTATCTTCTTTTCTTGTTCGAGCTTTTCCAGCGTATGTAAAATACAATGATGTTCGGTACAACAACTAATAATCCGTTGTACACCTAAATCACGTACAGCACAGTTGAGAAACATGTTGTTTGATTCAGTACCACCAGAGGTGAAGAATATTTCACTAACGGAAGCACCAATCGCGTTGGCAACTTTCTTTCTAGATTCCTCAATAAGCGCTCTAGCAGCACGTCCCTCTGCATGGATGGACGATGGGTTACCATAAGTACTTAGCATCACTTCAGTCATTTTTTCGATGACCTCTTTACTAATAGCAGTGGTAGCAGCGTTATCTAAATAAACTCGCATGAAAAATGTTTTTTTGATTTAAATGACTTTTGGCCTTTTGATTAGAATAAAACTAACAGCAAAGCGCTCATACAAATGTATGAAGGAATTTTCATGTTTAAAAGTATTCCTTCATACCAAAACAACTAATTTTTCTCTAAAAAATATATTTTAAAAAGTTTGTTTCGTAAGCTTCTGATTCAGTGTACATAAGTTATGTAATTCTTTAAAGGTATTTTGTTTTGAATTTATCTTTTTGACTATATTTGGCAAAATATATGGAAGTGTCCAAAAAAAGCAGTCATAATTTATTGATTAAGTTGAACACTAATCTTACTGTTTGGAACTGGCGACTTGTATTATTTTCATCATCTATTCATTACATCAATTATAATAAAAGATAATACATGGAATACTTTGGATTGGTACTAGAAATTATCTTCCTTGCTTTAGGAATCTATATTTACCTTTTCTCTAGAGGAGTTATAAAATCAAAATCGCCTGAGGCTGAGAAAAAAGCCGCAATGTTTCGCGATAAAAATGGACGCTGGTTGAGAATTATCTCTATCATGTTGATTGCTGTAATGAGTATTGAGATTATTTTGCATGTTCGAGATTTGATTAGTTAGAATACTAGAGGGGCTTACAAGAAAAGTATTAAACAAGCTCAAAGAGCGACTTCAGGAGCTAAGAGTCACCAATCAAACTAACTTCCTTCCAGTAGTGTAGTCATGCAAAATCTCCATTCCATAAAACCCATTGGATCCTTCTTTAAAATGACAGAGGAAGGGCATGTCGTTAATCCGACTTCCATGCGATTGATTCCATTAAAATGGCAACTATTAATTAATCAGGTAAAGATCAAGATTATTGAAAAATTTGGAACTGAGCTACATAGTATTTATCTAAGAGGTTCAGTGGCTAGGGGAGAAGGAATAGATGGCTTTGCTGATCTCGATATATTTGTACTGTTGAACTCGCCTGACTTAAGATGGAAAGTGGCTGACTGGTTGCCGGAATATCATCAATATTGGAAGCAAGACTTTCCCTTTGTCAAGGAAGTGGAGGTGATGTGTAGCTCCTTTTCGGAAAACATGTATCTATCCAATCATAGATTAGCGATGCTTATAAAAACGCAATCTCTTTTGTTGTTTGGTCCAGACATTTCAACAAGTATTCCATCCTTTATGCCTTCAAAGGAGATGATGCTTAATTTTCGTTGGTTGGAAAAAGATCTGCAAGCGTTTTTTGCAAAAGCAAAGCCTCAAGCGAATGATGTACAAGAAATAGCTAAAGTGATGATTCGCAGTGGTTTTGAGCTGGTAATGGAAAGAGAAGGAAAGTATACAACTGATTTATTTCTCTGCTATCAGACATTCTCTACTTACTATCCAGAACGTTCTGTTGAGATGAAAAGCATCCTTTATTTCTATCTAAATCCCGAAGAAGGTTTGGAATTAATGTGCTCTCTTTTGAGAAATATTGGTGAATGGCTAGTATTGGAAATAAAAAGGATCATCTGATCCAGAACTAACATTTTTCAATATAAGCCATAAATGCTATAATTACGCTACCACATTATTGCAAGCAAATGCCCGAATTTTATTATTATTGCAATTCAGCATTTGTTAAATTGGCTGAACGTACATTATTAATTCCTTATTATTTTGATATACAAGGAGATATATAGATAAAAATGAAAAAAACGATACTATTTACGTTAACATTTTCCCTGCTTTTTGCAGCCTTGTCATGGGGGCAAGATGCCAAAGAGGAAAAGGACCTTTATGATGTAAACACCATTCGGGAACTTCGCCTTTCCTTTGAACAGTCCAATTGGGCTGAACAAATGGACTCTATCCGCCTTTACGGGAATGGTTCTTTATTGGGAACGGCAACCATTGATGGGAAGAAATTTGAAAACGTCGGAATCCGGTATAGAGGGAGTAAATCCTTTCAGGTTGGTAACAAACGCAACGCATTTCACATCAAATTGAACTACATTAATAAGAATCAATCTTACCAAAATTACAAAACGATCAAGCTTTCGAACGCACTTCGCGACCCAAGTATGATTCGGGAGGTGATGTCTTACCAAGTCGCTGGTCAATACATGCCAGCTCCAAAGGCTAATTACGCTAAGTTGTACATCAACGACAACTACTTCGGTGTTTTTGTAAACATACAAGCCATCGATGATTACTTTTTGGAAAGCCACTATGGATCTAGTGATAATACATTTATAAAATGTAGCCCGGACTTGATAGATAGTCCTAAACCAATCGCTGGTTGTAAAAACAAAATTTACTCCTCACTCGAGTTTGAATCAAATGCACAATGTTATACCAACAATTATGAACTAAAATCAAAAGACGGTTGGGATGATTTGATTGGTTTGACCAAAATATTGAACGAAAATCCTGAGAAGATCGAAGAGGTCTTGGACGTAGATGAGGCTTTGTGGATGTTGGCATTCAACAACACACTAGTTAATTTAAGTAGCTACAGCGGGCAACATTCTCAAAACTATTACCTCTACCGAGACTCAGTCGGACAGTTTCATCCAATCGTTTGGGACTTAAACCTTTCTTTTGGAAGTTTTAAAAACACAGGTACAGGTTCTGATTTAAAATTAGCGGAACTTCAAAGGATGGACCCATTATTACACGTTGACAATGTTGCCAAACCTTTGATCTCTCAATTGCTGAAAAATCCTTTATACCAAAAAGTGTACTTATCTCATGTGAGAACCATCCTGTACGATCATTTTGTAAATGGAGCGTATGAAAAAGAAGCGAAGCGTTTGCAGCGCATGATTACAAATGACATGTTCAATGATCCAAATAAATTTTACAACCATTCTGAATTTTTAAATAGCCTGACCAAAACAACTGGTAAGCGAAGCAAAATTCCAGGTATAGTTGAACTAATGTCAAAGCGAGCAAAATATCTGAAGAAGCATCCTGAATTATCCATCTTTCCACCAGAAGCAGAAAATGTAACTATGGTCGGTCGCGAAAAATTTGATAATACAGAAATCAAAACCTTCTGCGTACAAGCTCAATTAAAGTCAAATGCCAAGCGAGTAAAACTATATTACCGCTTTGGAAGTGATAGCAACTATCAGGTTATGTCTATGTCTGATGATGGTAAAAGTAACGATGGGAAAGCAGGGGACAAGCTATATGCGGCTACTGTAGACCCAATGGGGAAGCACGATAGTATGGAGTATTTCATCTTAATGGAAAATGTAAAGGCGATTAGTTATGACCCGCCAAACTATATGAACAAACCTTACCAAAGCACCATTCAAGCTTTGAATAAGTAACCTTTTTAATGTTTGGCCTGATTAGACTTTTAATCAGGCCAAACATTTCTTTTTTCTTACCACACAGAGCATCCATCAGCCACATAACATATTGCTGATTTGAATCGTTATGATAGTAGCCTCCATTCGTTTAATTTAATTGACAAAATGAGAAAGCTGTACTTTTTACTGTTTTTATGCTTAATTCCGTTTCTATCTGATGCTCAGGATCTTTATGATATTAATAAAATTCGTGAGGTAAAAGTCCGATTTGCCCAGTCTAATTGGGATGTTATACTAGATTCACTCAAGCAGGCTGGAAACGATGACCGCCTAATGGGCACCGTAACTATTGACGGAATGCGCTACGATAGCGTAGGTGTTCGATACAAAGGAAATAGCTCCTATTTCAACACACGTCAACAAAAATCTTCCAAATTACCTTTCAACATAAAGGCTGATTTTGTTCGCAAAAAGCAACGCTTTCAAGGGGATTACAAATCTTTGAAACTGAGCAACGTTTTTCGCGACCCTAGTTTTTTGCGTGAAGCAATGGCTTACGAGATTGCTGGCAAATATATGCCTGCTCCTAAAGCCAATTTTGTAAAACTATATGTCAATGATCAGTACATAGGCCTGTACAATAACACTGAATCAATTGACAAGAAGTTTTTGCAAGAGAAATACGCTGAAAATAAAGGGGTGCTTATTAAATGCGATCCCAACTGGCATGCAAAGCCTAAGAAGGGTTGTGCTAAAGGTGAGAAGGCTTCGCTCATGCATCAAGGAGATGATCCCGAATGCTATTATGGCAACTATGAACTCAAAACGAAAACAGGTTGGAAAGACTTGGTAGATTTAACTAAAGTCTTAAAAGAGCAGCCAGAGAAAGTACATGAGATGCTTAACGTAGATCAGACTTTGTGGATGCATGCATATAATAATGTACTAGTTAATCTCGATAGCTACAGTGGTAAGCTTTGCCACAATTATTATTTATATCGCGATTCCTTCGGCTTATTCCAACCAATGGTTTGGGATATGAATATGGCTTTTGGTGGATTCCGACATGATGGTACCGGTACCGCTTTATCTAATGAAAAAATGCAAAAGCTGAGTCCTTTCATTCATTACAAAAGTCCGAATCGACCTTTGATCAGCCAATTGTTATCGAACCCATTGAATCGCAAAGTTTACATTGCTCATATACGAACCATTTTGAACGAAAACTTTCAAGCTGGTGCTTTCGAACGAAGGATAAATGAAGTACATCGCTTGATTGACTTTCAGGTACAACAAGACAATAATAAACTATACACGCACGAGGATTTTAAGTTGAACTTAAAACAATCTGCAAAAGCTGGAAAAAGTAATATTATCGGTTTACTTGAGCTTATGGACGCAAGAGCAAATTATTTAAGAGAACATCCATTATTGAAAAAAACACCGCCTACACTTGCAAATGTACGACACACCAAGTCGACGGATAAGGTAACCGTGATGGCACAGGCTACGAATGCTGAAACGGTTTTTGTGATGTTTCGTGCCAAACCTCATGCTCCTTTCAAACGATATCGTTTGTTGGATAGTGGAGAGGATGGCGATCAGTCAGCAGGTGATGGTATCTATTCGATGGCTATTGATGGGGCTAGTGGTGCACAGTATTATGTGATCGGTGAAAATGAAAAATCAGCTGCTGTTTCTCCGGAACGCGCAGCTTTTGAGTTTTATAAAGTAGAGTAGGGCGAGAGGAGACGAAAGACGGGAGTTCGAAGATTAAAGTTTCCCGCTAAGGCATGATTGCCTTGGCGGGAAATTTCGGTTTTCATCTCCGGTCTTCCGTCTTGGTTTCTTCCCAAAACCAACTAACAGCAAATGAATCTTCTAGAGAAACTACAAGAAAAATATATACAGGAATTTAACGACAACATTCCTATTGATGAGTTTGTGTTAAACATACTTGTGGTGTCGGTACTGGTGTTTTTATTACGAGCCTTTTATATTCGTTATGGAACAGCCATTTCTAATCGGACCCGATTTTCCAATAATTTTTTGCCACTTGCCTTAGGAACTTTATTGATCATCATGATTGTAAAATCCTCGGTGGCTTTATCCTTAGGATTAGTAGGAGCCTTATCGATTGTTCGATACAGAGCGGCTATAAAGGATCCGGAGGAGCTAACTTACCTTTTTATTGTGATCGGAATTGGTCTGGCCGGAGGTGCGAATCAACCCATACTTGCAGTAGTTGCTTTTGCATTAATTGTTACACTACTTTATATCCACAAACATTTGACTGGGCGAAAAGGCTTCAAGCATGAGGATCGAATGTTTGTCAATATTCATACAGACCTTGATGATTTAAAACAGATTTCCAAATTGTTGTCAGATCATTTTTCATACGTTGAACTCAAGCGAATGGATACCCTTGAAAAAGGGCTGGACCTCTCTTTTATTTGTAAAGCGGATTCGCTAGATCAAATCGCTGCTGTCCAAAAATCGATTACCAATCTTTCGGCTAATACCAGACTTTCCATTATTGATCAACCCGATTTGATCGTATGATTATTTCGGAAAAAAATAAGTATATCCTTATCTCTTCCAGAACGGTGGCTTTGCTCTTGTTGGCACTACTGCTCATCTTTGTAATCTATCTTTTTTCAAAAAAGACACTGGTTCCTCCTGTACTGAATAGTCCCGATTTGATTTTCTGTGATGCAGAAAATGTGGATGGTGATAATTTCATTTCTAATAATTTTTCATTTAATAATGCCCATACACATAGTGACGAACAGTCGTTTAGCGGAAGCTATTCCTCAAAGCTTGGGCTAGGAGAAGGTATACAATTTGGTTTTGGCTACGACCTAAAAAATCTAACACCTGGCGATAAGTACAAAGCAAGTGTATGGCGCTTTCGCGAAAATGGAGGTAAAGGATATTTGGTAGTAAGTGGAAAGGGACCTGATGCTGATTATTATAAACTAGATGATTTGGTTGCCCAGAGAAAAGGGGACTGGGAGCAAATTGAATTAATGTTTGCTGTTCCTTTATTAAAAAAACTGGAGACAATGAATGTCTACGTTTATTCAGAAGGAAAAAGCGAGATATTTTTTGATGATTTGAAGATTGAAAAAATAGGGAGCCTTGAACATGATCTTAAAGATTTTCAAGTGGATACCATTCGTTTGAGCATTGAAGAAAAGGCTTTGCAAAAGCTGAACAGAAAAAGAAGTATAGCACTTCGTAATAGAATTTTGGAATCGGGTGAGGATGATTGGGTAAAAGGAAAAATCCTATCAGAAACAGAAGGAGATAAAAAAGTAAAACTTCGTTTGAAAGGTGATTGGTTGGATCATCTAAAGGGTGATAAATGGTCGTTTCGGGTTAAGATGGGATCGAATGAAGCTTGGAATCGCTTGCGCTATTTTTCTGTACAAACGCCAGAAGCCCGTTATTTTTTGCACGAGTGGTTATTGCATCAATTCTACGAACGAGAGGATGTATTGACGACCTATTATGATTTTGCTTTTTTGGATTTGAACGGAGAATCAAAAGGGGTCTATGCAGTAGAAGAACATTTTGACAAAGTGCTTTTAGAATCCCGTCAACGTAGAGAAGGGCCCATTATTAAATTTAGAGAAGATGGTTTTTGGACTTCACTAAAACGACAAATGAATGCCACCAACCGTATTCAGCAGCAGCTCAAACAAAACGAAAAGGATTGGTCGGGCTCAGAGCTGCGTGCCTTTGGCGAAAAAACGGTTTTGTCATCACCTTTATTGACAGAGCAATTTGAAGTTGCTCAAAACCTGATGCACCAGTTTCAGCAAGGTCGACCGATTGAAGAAGTCTTTGATTTGGAGCGACTCGCCAAGTATTATGCTATTTGTGACGTGGCAGGAGCTTATCATGGGATTAATTGGCACAACCTACGATTTTATTACAACCCCTTAATTGGGAAAATAGAACCGATTGGTTATGATGGTTTTGCTTCACGTCAACAGGATCGCTCTTTTTTCTTAGGGCAAGGTGCTCTG
This sequence comes from uncultured Saprospiraceae bacterium, assembly GCA_937921775.1. Taxonomy (GTDB): domain Bacteria; phylum Bacteroidota; class Bacteroidia; order Chitinophagales; family Saprospiraceae; genus CALGLS01. The sequence goes on along the minus strand of CAKZUK010000158.1, from coordinate 2,766 downwards.
AATAAAGCTAGTGCAAGTGGTGAATCTTTGCATCGTATGTTATTTATGAATCATAAGTTCGTAGAGCTCTATGATGCTTTTTTATATCGTTTTTCAAGTAAAGCTTATTTGGAAGATTTCATGATGGAGATAGGAGAGGGGCTTCGCTATCGCGAGCGGATTTTACAAGCGGAATTTGAAGATTATAATTTTGACGAAGAAGCATTTATGATAGAAGCCTTGGGGGTTCATGAGTTGATCTTGCCACAAAATAACTTGAGTGTAAAAGTATATGCTAATCCTTCTGATGGTGAGAAGCAAAGCCTTCAAGCGGCTAATATCAATAGTATGCCTATGGAAATTATCGGCTATGGTCGATCGATTAATAATATTAATAAGTACCTAGAAGAGCCAGTTTTGCTTCCCGGATTTATGCCTCGACATACCTCAAAAATGATGAACCACAATGCACTATCATCTGCTTTATTGTTAGATACTTTTACTAGAGTAGATGGTATCATAAGTTATGAGCGTCAAAGGCCATTGCGGTATGAAAGCGTAAGCGTTGGTTCACAAGCAAAGTATTTGTTTTTCCGTCCCTTAGGTTTAGACACCATATTTTATTCTGAAATACTTCCTTGGTCAGCACCCCAAAAACAGTTGCCACCTTTACAACTTTTTGCGAAAGCGGATATGGGGACCAACAATAGTTATAGACTTAGTGATGGAGTTATTTATTTTCCGAAAGGGAAACATGAAGTAACAAGTCCGCTCGTTTTTCCGAAAGGATATCGAATACATTTTGAAGCTGGAGCCCAATTGGATTTAAAGAACAAAGCGTTTTTTCTTTCTCGCTCTCCAGTATTTATGTATGGCACTGAAGACCAACCGGTTATCGTTACTTCTTCTGATAGGACGGGACGGGGTTTTCATGTTATGCAAACCAATACTCAGTCCGAATTAAAACACAGCATTTTTGAATACTTGAACACCGTCCATGAGCGGGGATGGAATTTGACAGGTGCGGTGACCTTTTATGAAGCAGATGCCCATTTTTTAAATTGCTTGTTTACTGAAAATTTCTGTGAAGATGGATTAAATATGATTCGTTCAGAATTTACTTTAGAGAAAAGTGCGATCACCGAAACGTTTGCAGATGGATTGGATTCAGACTTTTGTAAAGGCAAAATACTTCATAGCCAATTTGCTAACACAGGAAATGATGGAATTGACTTATCTGGTTCTGTGATTCGTATTGAAAACGTTCATATCCTAAATCCTGGAGATAAGGGGATTAGTGTAGGTGAACAAACTGACGCCACTCTCTTTTTTGCAAAGATAGAAGGTGCTCCTATTGCCATTGCAGCTAAGGACCTTTCCACACTCTTGGTTGAAGATATTCAACTGACGAATTGCCGTCAAGGCTTTACCGCCTTTCAGAAAAAACCTGAGTATGGTGGCTCTAAGATTATTGTTAATAAATATTCGGTGGATGGGGTTAAGAAATTGTATAATATTCAAGAGGGATCTGCCTTGCAATTGGGGAAGCGATTGCTTGATTAATGAATGTTTTATAGGCCTTTGAAGTGAAATAACTTTGATTAAAATTCGGCTAAGTCAAAATTATTTCAGATAATTTTATTTACAATCATATTTAACAACAATATAATTACATTTTTACATTATTGAAAAAACGTATATGCTTAGCGGCTCTTTGGCAAACCTAATTTATTTTTGACTGTTATTTCTTAAATGAGGAATTTAATAGTATTCAAAAACAAGTAAGTTTAATACTTATTAAAATTGGTAATAATGAGATTATAGATTATATTTGTTTACCAAATAAATTAAAAACACAGATTCCAATCTTTTTTATACTAACATTCGTTGAACACGAATTTTATTAGATCTTTAATTTTATAGTCCGTTTACATATCTTTAACATAGAACAAAATTATTTTTTTCGTTTTCAAATACGTTACTTTTTTTAATTTTAAGACATCGTTATTCGACGCTGTGTAAACTTATAAGCTAATTAATTTTAGTTCCCACAAACTGACTTTTTCATAAACTCACTAATTTTAAGGCATTAAAATTAATGTAACTTAATTGGTATGTGCTGTCTTGTCACAAGACAAAAGCTATTTGCTTGCATATATCAATTGTTCATTGATTTTATCATTTAGGAATGCACATTCTGTTCATCTTAGTTCATGAACTAGGGCCTAAGTTGTAATGGAATGACTTCAATATTTTTAACCATTTTTTTAAATTAACCTCTTGTAATCATGAAAAAAATTAGATTCTTATTTTCAACAATCCTTCTTGTCTTTGCAGCTTTGGGCCTACAAGCCCAATCGCCACTTTGTGGTGTCGCTGGTACCAATGGACAGGCGGGTACATTTTTTAATGTCGAAGCTACGGCCGACATTGACCTTACCAGCCTCGATGGGGACTTCGATGCGGTAAGCTGTAACGTAGAAATCTGGACACGAGCCGGATCACATGTTGGTTTTGAAGGAAGTAACGCAGGTTGGACGATGCTTGGTATGGCTACCATTACTGGTGGTGGTATCGGTAATCCCGTTGCAATTCCAATTGCCTTCAATATTCCATTACTAACGGGCGACGTGCAAGCTTTTCACCTTGTATCTACTAACAATACTGCGCAAAATTATGCGACTGGTACTGGAACGGTAGCATCAACCGTTGTTAGTTCTACTGCTGAGCTAACCTTGTTCGCTGGTTGTGGATCTACTGGCCTTTTTGGTGGTTGTAATTTCTCCC
>CAKZUK010000157.1 GCA_937921775.1 uncultured Saprospiraceae bacterium | reverse complement strand
GTTGCTATCGTTTCCTGATGTAATAGACGACCTAATAGGTCGACGACCTGCACCTGAACCGTTCGTGAACCTGCATTCTCAAACTCAACCGCTACACTTTGATTGGCTGGAACAGGGTGAATCGCAAGAATATCAAATTGATTCGCTTGACGTTCCAGATAAACAATATCGGAAACACCTTCAGAGCGATCATAATCAACAGAGCGCAGGCGGTAATATGATTTTGACATTGGAGATCGATCTTCCAACTTATAATCAAGAATAGCAGTACTTGTACCAGCCGCAGCTAGCTGTCCAATATATGTCCAATCTTTTCCACCATCTACCGAACGCTCGACGATATGCCATTCTGTATTTTCTTCAGAAGCTGTGGACCAAGTTAGGAGATTGCTCGTACCGTATAATTCACCAGTAAATGAAACCAACTCAACTGGCAGTGGCCCTTCAACAATAATAGATCGAGTAGCACTACTAAAGACAACACAGTTTCCTGCTCCCAATACATCATTTAAGCTTAGATCAACAAAGGTCGAAGGGTCTACATCTGCAGGGATTCCTCCTCCACTTGCTTTGTAAGAAACTCCGTATACATCATATTCCCCTACCACTAAAGCAGTAAAATCAGCAGTGGAACTTACGACATCAATCAGATTATCAGATTTGTTGACCGCAACATACGTGTAGCTATAATCTCCACCAGGGTCTGTCCCTCCTCCTAAGATGTCTCCAGCTCCAGAAACAAGACTAACCGTATTAGAGCCATAAGCGCTTGAGCTTGCATACATCATCACAATGTAATCAGTACAAGCATTAAGAGAAACCGTAAAAGGCCATGATGAGCTTACGCCTCCGTCCACATAACCACTTGATCCCAAGAAGGTAGAATTACATGGGTTTGCACTATCAAAACCAGTTGCTTCAAAAATAGATACTGCTAAAAAACCACCTGATGCTTGAGTAAACGTATAATCTCCTGAAGCATTAGCCGTAAATACAAAAGACTCATGAGCTCGAGTACCGCTAGTAATACAATCAGTAGTCCCTTGACCATTTGAAATCCCTCTAGAAACAATAGGATCAGTACCATCAATATCACGGGTTTCGGTAGTTGTCGGACTTCCATAAGTAAATGACTGCGTCAAGTTTAAAGCAACATCTCCTTCCACAGCAACTACAAGATCAGTCGGACAGAGATAACTACTAACGGCCAAACAAGTAGAGCTTATTTCAAAATCAGTATTGGAAATATCGAAAAAGCGAACACAGGTAGAAGTTGCGCACTCTACTCGTATTCTAGCTGTAGTCACGTTTGGAACTCCAGCAGGAATAAGCATATCTTCCGTTCCATCATTAGTAGTAGAAGTAGCCAAGACATAAGGATATGTAAATCCACCATCAATAGACAGCATTATGTTTACATCTCCACAATTGATTGGATTTGCAGTAGTACCAGCTACATCCCAGGTCACCGTTTCGGTTGTTCCTGCTGCCCAAGATTCTGAACCATCATTAGGTGATAGTACCACAAATGGTCCTCCTACATCATCAAAGTTTACAACTAATTCACTGCAAGTCACCCCACCACCGAGCGGGTTATTATCCCTGGCAGTTAATCTAAAGTTCACTACTTTGTCTACTGTAGGAAGCGTTTCAAAATCAGAAACGGTATTTGTCAGTAAATCGCCCAACAATGGAATACTCCGAGTTGGAGAAGTAGAAGGTGCATAATTTCTAAAGTTTGGAGCAATCGGACTAGCTGCTGCTGCTGCACCAATAAATCCCTGTGTAGGAGTACCTGCGCCATCTTCATCATACTGCTCCCAAGTATAGGTAATGTTATCTCCATTTGCATCAGAGCCTGTTCCATTCAACTCAAAGGGAGTAGAAATTGGGAGTACATAAGTTCCTCCACAGGAATTGGCATCAACCGTTGGAGGCGTATTACCTGTCACCACCTCAGTTGCACAAGTAGCTTCGTTATTGATAAAGCTAATCATTTGTGTCAAACTGCGCGTATGAAAGTAATCATCACTTACCCCACCTGATGGAATGTTCTGGCCAGGGCCACAGATTCCATTGTATGACATAATCGTAATTCCACTTGCAATCTCATAAGAATTGCTTGATGAAATATTGTTATTACAATTATTGTTACCATCTCCATTAAAAGTGTGCGGAGCGTCAAACATGTGTCCAAACTCATGCGCTGTTAAACCGAGAAAGCCTGTTCCTTGGTTATTGAAACTTCCACTCCAACCTCTTGCTTTCGAAGGGGAAACACCGTTACCATCATTACAGACAACTCCTAAACCAGCAACACCACCACCGGACCAATCTGTTCCGTTCACACTTGTATTGTGAAATACATGTCCAAAATCATAAGATGCTAATGTAAAGCTGATACCAATTTGCTCAGCGGCTTGTGTCGTTCTACTAGATGCGCCTGCTTCCTGATCTGGCTGGAAGGGGTCTGTATTGAAGTCATTATATAATACAGGAGTAAGCAAATTGAAACGAACAGCTAGGTCTCTATCGTAATAAGCCTGAACACCGTTTACAACTGCAGTAAGTACTGCGGTTACATCTGCATCATCATTGGCAGATCCATTATCATTGTCTTTATTAGCTTCGTAGAATTCTCCAGTAACAATTGCAGCTAGATTGTAAGTCCGCATAATGTCACCACTCACAAAAGGAAAGGACTTTTCAGCCGCTAAGGCTTCCTGTCGCTCTAAGTGATCCTCCCAGTTTTTTGAGGAGATCTCACCGGCCATTCCACACTCCTTTGCAGATAAAACTTCTTCGAAAGAAACTGCTTTGACCTGATGGTCGGAGTTGTTGCCGGAATTTTGTACCGGTATAATGTCAACCGCTCCAGCCGGAGAATGTATGGTTCCATGTATCCCTAAATGCGAAACGGTCAACCTTCCATAAGCAGTAGGTGAGCCAAGGCTTGAGACCATATACGTTTTGATAGATGGATATTGCGCTGCCATTTCAGCGTCCATTATAGGAGATTCCCAAACCTTAAAAGGCTCGGAACAATTTCCTGGCATTGGAAGGTCTATGACAGTAGGTGCCATATTTGTTTGTGCATCAGCTAAAGGACTTGTTGCGATTTGTGCTTGAAGCTGCAATAAATTAATGCTCCTAATTTCGGCATTATCAATCTCAGTGCTTTGTGAAAATAAATTCACAAATGGAGAACATAATAAAAGTAAGCTTAGTAAAAATGGCAAGTAAGGCGTCTGAATATCAGACGCATTGTGTAGTTTCTTAAACCTCATAAGGCAGTGGGCGTTTTGGTTGTAAAATAAATTGTTTAAAGTTATTTCCTATGACTACACATAGTTTATTTATCCTATAGACCTTCAACTAGCCTACTCCCAGTGAGTTCTTCACGCAGTAGCTATCACTTATATATCCTAAAAAATTCCTAACTAGGCGCGGATTATAAAACGAGGTTAATTTACAAAACAAAGCACTTATGTTCGTTCTTAAGAGATAACTTCAAAATAATAGTCTGTTAAATTATAGTTTTTTGAAGACATTTTATAACTCAAAAGGTATAATTTATAATTATTTTAATAACCTAAACTCATATAGTGTTGCCATTATTAAAAACACATTAAATTAATTTTTAATACCATTGCAATTCTTAGTTAAGCTTTACAAACTGTTGTCTTCCCAGAGAATTACCTTCTAAGCTTAATTCAACTATGAAAAATGTTGATCCGCTGTTTACATTTCGGAGGTCTACTTGAATCTGCTGTGTCCCAGTTAAAATGTTATTTTTATTTTCACTCAGAACCTGCCGTCCCAAAACATCATAAATTTTTATTTCCAATGTTCCTGCCTTCGCTGAATTAAGCTCCATAAATAAATCGTCAGCTACAGGATTCGGGTATACTTTAAAGCCATAAGCTTTAGTTTCCACCTCTTCTGTAGTTACCGTACAAGAACCAAAAACATTGTTATCTATCCATTGCCATCGATCGGTAAGAAAATTTTTCATGTAATCAATTTCTCCTTGAAAGGATCCGGGTATGGCAGCATTCGGCCAAACGTATTCATTCAATATCGGCCAACGTTCAAAATTTCGATCAACAAGAGGTTCCAATAAGCTTACCTTCTCATCTATAAATGCAAAGAGTGTGTCTAGCGAGAGACCATTCTCCCGATGTTCCAACCACCTACATTTTACCGTATTCCGGAATACATCATCCTGCATCATTTCTCCCCACCAAAAGGGATTGCCAATATCACAATGTCGATCATACATCCAAGCCCAAGCTTGATTAGATTCACAATAGTCAGGCATACCTAGTGTAAAATTAAAATCCCATGCTGGTCCTGCACTCAGCAAGCCTCCCTTACTATCTTTGTCCTTATACATATAAAAGGAAATCCGATAAGCATCTGTATTCTTAACCAGCTCCTGCAATAAAAAATGATCCGCAAAGGAAACCAAATCTATGTATTCGTAATAATACTTCCCGCCGTAAGTGGACTGAGTTTGGGATACTGCATTTTCAAAACTATCGACATAGGACTGAATGTAATTTTCTTGTTGTGGTTCTATTTGACTGCGTTTAGGTGATACATATTGAAACTTCAATTTTGCACCGGGGTTATTCACAATGTCATAATCAGATTCCCAATCGAATTCGCCTTTATCGCATTTTATTATGTAACCTCCAGTCAATTCATCTCCAGAAATATCTTCCGGTTTTAAATTGGCGATATCTAGACGGCTTTCATCACGTTTGATTTTTTCCATTAAAACATAAACACCCTCATAGCTTTCGTTGATCATGAGCTCAACCAATCTTGTCCGGCTGGCATACTGCCCCATACTTCTAGCCATTTGCATAGCTACCACATTTCGAATAAGAGATTTATCAGCATAGGGACCGTGCAAGATCCAATCTTCCTCTGGCGGGAAATTCAAAAAATCAACATCAATATCTTCCCAATTAGCATCTTTCGTTTCAATGGCATAACCATTTTTGGGATATAAGGCAAGAGACGATTGTCCACGGCGTTCAATAGAGATATTACCAAGAAATTCGTTGAGGCTATCCGTACTACTATTTAATAGCCCATCGCCATTCCAAATGATTCCCATTTCTCCATTGATAGAAGGTTCATCCGGAATGTATTCTCCCCAAGTATTAATTTTAACTATTGGTAGAGGCGTTTCAATACTTGATGGACCAACAAACCAATCGGGAGTGGGACCATAATCAGTTGAGGTATCCGTTATTCCAAAAGACAACCAATACAAGCTGGTCATATCCGAACTCGACTGCCCTTCAAAATTATGGGTTTGAATGGCCAGTACATTGTCGCCATCGATCAAAATTTGTTGTAAAGAAACGGAGCTTAGATTAATCGCAATTGGTAGACCACCTTGATATACGAGTGCTTCGCGTAAGCCAGTTGCCCATTGATCATGTGTAGGAGGATTTCCCTCTAGGTTGTTGCGGGCAATTTCAACTCCATTGAGATAAGCTACAAAACCATCATCAAAGTCGGCATGAAAAATAGCTGCTTCAATTTTAGATTTATCAGTGACCGTAAACTTGCGACGCATATACAAGGACTCAGTAGGGTCAATGATCGTATTGTCATCATCATCGGCATAGCCAATACTCCCTTCTCCCTGCGACCAAGATGAATCATTAAACGATAAGATAGGCCAATCACTTGGCGGTTCACTTTCTCCTAAAATATAATGCCAAACATCATTGCTATAAACAGCAGTTTCCCAATGATCAACCTGAGCATTAGTAAGTGTAGAAATAAAAACGAGTATAATAAAAACGACGGAATTCTTTTTCATTTGATTGTTTATTCTAATACAAAATATACCCTCCCAAAACTTCATACCCCCAATAATTTCATCTGCCAAGATAGTGTTATTTTAAGGTAAATATAACTATAAAGTGGATGCTAATTTTAAGGCAATGTATCTTATATCTATTTGGTCGGTCTCGGTTGTCGGACTTTACAGGTCGACCAGTAGTTCAAAACAAATAATGTATTTAGCAAAAAACAAAAATACTATTTTTTATATTTTTAAAATCAAGCATACTAATTCTCTTCCTAATCATTCAAATACCTCTTTTTTTAATTGATCGTTTATTACTAAATTAAAAATTAAATTTGACTGAAGGAATAGGAAACTAAACTTATTAATGACTATCACTCACATTAAAACCCTTGACAAGTCAAAAACAAGACTACTAAGAGGTCAAGTCTTTGCTTTAGCAACTTATCCGGGTGACTCCATCGAATACTATAATATTTGAAGTAATCTAACAACGATTAAATGATGTTGATGGTAGCAGATATTCAAATTAAATAAACGTTAACTAGTTGACTCCAGTAGGTTTTTAGACTACCTTTGCGGAAAATAAATTACATGAAAAATATCTGGATTTGTTTAGCATTAATTCTCACTATTTCATTCACCACTTACGCGCAATCGCTGAAACCAATTATGAACATTGGCCCAGCCTTCGACGTAAATAATGACAAAGAACTCGTCCGACATTTACACTCCGATGCAACGGGACATTACTTATATTTCAAAGAAGTTAAAACTACTAAGGTTGGATTTTTAAGAACAACAACCACACACTTTCTGGAAAAATATGATGCCGATTTTAAACTAGTATTTTCTAAAGCGTTTAAAAGAAAAGGTAAAGACGACAAGTCAATTTTAAGCTTTCGTTCTTACAACGGAAACATATTCTATTTCTCGGCAGAAAACTCAACTCCAAAAAAAGAAATCAATTACTCCCTAACACCTGTCGATAAGGACGGCAATGAACTTGCGGCCAAAGAAGTTACTATCTCTAAATCTAGCAATAATTCAACTTCACAAAATAGATATTGGTCCGCAAGTCCTGATTCATCAAAGATATTATTTGCGACTACCAGCGGGAACCGAAGTAAGAAAGATGTTTTTGCAGCTTACTTTTGGGTATTTGACAAAGAGATGAATGTCCTTTGGAAAAAAGGAGTCAGTTTACCAATTGCAGAAAGAAAAATAGAGACTTCTAATTTCAAAGTTTCAAATAAAGGCGAGGTTTTCTTCTTAGGAAAAGTTTATAAAAAAAACCGTAAAACTGAACCTGGTACGCTTGGTAATTTTAAACAACAGCCACATCAATTGGACCTTTTCAAGCTTACTTCAAAGGGGTCTGATTTAGAAAGAGCATTGATTGCTTCGAAGGAATATTTTATGAAAAGCTATGGGCTGATTTTAGATAAGAATAACGATGCTCTTTTCCTAGGGCTATATGGGAATTCTCAAAAAGGACCAAACATAGGACTCCATTACCAAAGATACAATGCTACTACATCGAAACTAGCTGCTCCCACTAGACGCCCCTACACCGCTAAGGAGCTAAGCACCTTCGGAAGTAGCGTGACCTCGAAAGATAGTAAAAGTAGGAAAACGGGGATTGATAAAGGATATAAAATAAATGAACTTATCATAAAACCTACAGGTGACATTTTAGTGATTACCGAAGAAAACAAGACTCGAACAACAGCTACTACTTCTACCACAAGTAGTTCCAATCCGGTATCGAGCAGAATCTCAACTAGTTCCATGACTAGAACTAGAGATGACTACATCAGCAATCACCTGATCGTACATCATCTGTCTCCAGAAGGCAAGGTCAAGCAAGTAAAACTTATTCCAAAAAAGCAGGAGTTAACTGGTTCAAAAGCCCTGTCTTACAAATCCTTATTCCTAAACGACGAGGTACTTTACCTATACTATGACAACAATGACAACCTTACCAAAAACATCACTGATCCTAAAAAATATAAAAAACTAACCCGACTCAAATCATGTGCTCTTTTACTTAGTTCGATTAACGAAAAAGGGAAGCTGCAAAAAAACAGAGTTAAGACAAATACACTCAAAGATGGCTTAGTGATGCCCGAATACACAAAAAAAATTGGAGATCATACATTTCTTGTTATTCTTGCGATTTCAGGAAAGCGAAACACCTCTAGCTTTCGACTAGGCACACTGACCTTGAAATAGCATCTTTATTTCCATTGTAGCTATTCAGCTCAAAAGGGGCTGAATAGTTACAATGTTTATTAAGATTCTAAGCTCCATTCGACAATAATTTTTCAGAAATAGATATTCGGCTGATGAACGTCAGAACAAAAACATCAGGTTGTTTTAGAAGTCAAACCGGTACTAATATTTTCAATACATTGAGCAACCTGCATGTGGACAATTTTACCCCATTCATACTAATAAAGAAGTTGTATTGCTATTTTATAAACCGTTCCACCAGCACTTCATCATCCATTATTAGTTGCAAGAAATAAGAACCGGGAAGTAACTTATTTGTTGCAATCTATAATCAAACACATTCCCTTTTGGACGGAATGTGTTTGATTATAGATTGGTAGGTCACAAAGCGCTAAGTGCTAACTTTGCTTTTTGGGAAATATTTTGGACATAATCCGTTTCCTTGATTTTGGATTTCAAACCTTCAATTTCTGACAGACAATTTTGATAATGTGATTTTGCTTGTTCGTATTTACCTTGTTTTACGAGTAGATCTGCTTTTTGCAATAGCCAGTATTCTTTTCGGCTGGCTTTCGCTAAAATGTTGTTGATGATTTGCATGGAGCGATCATACCATTCATGTTCATTCGCTAAGCCCACCAAATGTTTTTGCAAGCTAACGTATGGACCAATCTTTTGCACTCCTTCTTCCAGAACCTTGTATGCTTTTTCTGGATTCTGTATTCTCCAAACATTTGCTAAATGAATAAAATCTTCCGGACTTGATTTATCTTTTTTGATGGCAATTGCATTATCAAAACCAATAATGGCTAGATCATCATCACCTAGAGCAAAGTGAATTTTCGCATAAAGGATTTGTCCGTTTGCATGCTGTGGGAATTGTTTGATATATTGATCGATATATTTGGAAGCAAGGGCATATTCCTCCGTTTCAAAATATATTTCTGACAAAGGAAAATAAGTAGTATATACCTCCTTATCCATAATGAGCACCTTCTCAAAATCAGCGATAGCTCGCTCATAATCTTCATCAAGTTGATAATAAATCCCTCTTTCAAAGTAAAGGTTAAGGCTATCGGGATATTGAGTGATTAGCTTACTGAGTGAATCAATTTGAGCATGGACAGGACCGTGTGCTTTTCCCGAAAGGGTGCAACAAATAGAAATGATGGCTATTAGAAGTAATCTCATATAGTCGTGTAATTGGACAATAAGGTGGCTAATCTATTGAGTTTGCTACAAATTTTTAGCCAATCAAATTAATATTATCAGGGAGCTTGAGGTAAAGTCCTTTTATAATTGATATGTCAGAGGGGATGTTGATAATCTGGAGGACCATTGATTAATACTCAATTGAGACGTACCATTGGAGAAAAAGACACAATGAGGCGAATTATAATTTAATATTACTTAATGTGCTAAGTAAGGGGACTAAATTAAGTTATTGAGCAGACTCACCTTCATAGAGAGTGATCGCTTCAAATTTTTGTAAAAAAATTATGCGTATGAAGTCATAAGCGAATTAGACGGATCGTCTTTCTCTCATTCACTGCTCTCAAGCTTAGTGCATAAACTCCTTTTGGGTATTCGGAAAGGTCTATTAAAAGTAGATAGCTACCTTCTAGACCAACAGCATTATCTACAATCGTTTTTAAAAGTCGTCCTTGCATATCAAATAATTGGAGGTTGACTTTGCTTCGAAGTGGGAGGTAAAACTCTAGGGTACTTTGCCCCGAAGTCGGATTTGGATATAATAAGGATTGCAATTTATCTAAATCTTCTATTTCCATATTAGCGCAAACACCGTAGAGGTTTTCATCTAGCCATTTGAAACGAGTTTGAATCCAATCTTTAACAATCTGCACTTCTCCAATGTAAGTATCATCATGATAGCGATTCGGCCAAAGGGTCAATTCCAAAACAGGCCATCGAATAAAATTTCTCGCCTGAGCTTCTTCGAGAAAAGTTGCTCGTTGATCAATGTATTGAAAAATCGTATCTAGATGCAAAGGACCTGCTCTAAGTGCTCGCCAGCGACAGTTCAACTCATTTTGAAAATCGACATCTTCCAACAAACGGTCCCACCAAAAAGGAATTTGAAAGTTACTTACTGTACAATCTTTGTTGTAATCTTTCATATACCCAGTCGTATTCTGTCCTCTACAATCGTAGCCATTTCCAAAGGATAAATTAAAATCCCAAACAGGACCAATATGTAAAAGTGAATCGCGACTGTTTTTATCTTTATATAAAAAAGTGCTTAGACGATAACCATCTACATTGTAAGCTAATTCTGTCGTTAGAAAAAAATCAATAAATGATTTTACATCCATGTATTTCCGATAACCTTCTAATGTATCTCTAAAGTTATCACTTGCCAATGATGCCTCAAAGTTATGCATAAAATCTTGAATGTAACTTTTTTGTTGAGACGTAATATCAACATCCTTTGGATAGTCGTACTGAAAAGAAACATTCCGATTTTCATAGTTATCAAAATGCAGGTGTGAGTTCCAAGCATCTGTCCCGGCACCCGTCGTTTTATCCAATTTGATGATATATCCTCCGGTCAATTCATCCCCCGTATTGTCGGTCGTTTTTAGCTTTGCAATGTTGACTCGATGACTATCTCTTTTTATTTTTTCCATCAGGACATAAACACCTTGGTATTTCTGATCAATAACAAGTTCGCACATACGAGTACGAGGAGCATACTGCCCCATGTCACGCGACAGTTTGAAAAGGATGTCATTTCTCAAAAGTGTTTTATCACTATAGGGACCATAAAGTATCCAGTCGTTTTCTTTAGGTAGGCCTAAAAGAGATACGTTATTGTTGCTACCGTCTGAATTTTGCGTTTCAAAGGCATATGATTTTTTCAGAAAACGTCTTTGCGAACTAGAGCCTCTGAGTTCTATGCTAATGCGCCCTTCATAGTCCGTTGGAATATCTGTTAGGTAATTCAAGTCGCCATTGTCATTATTAAAAACGTTGAGATCTGCAGTGATACGTGGATCGTCTACGATATATTGTTCGTTGGTTTGAATAGAAAAAATGGGAAGGTTTGAACTATTTAATATGACTGGTTCTTGAAACCAATCTGGTGTTTGACGATAGCTTTCCTCATCTACATTTAGGCCAACTGAAAACCAGAAAGCTGCTGAAAGGTCTGTGGAAATAATACCATCATTTATAACCTGAATGGCCAATGTGTTTTGTCCCTCTTTGAGAGCTGCACGAATTTCTTTTTTATTTAGTTCATAGTATTCGGGACGGCCTCCTTGGTACATGGTCGCTTCGTGAAAATATCTTGGTAGCGCATCAAAGGCCTGAAACTCTCCTGGAGTACCAATATTTGAACGAGCAATTTCAACACCGTTCAAATAAGCAACAAAAGCATCATCATAGTCGCCATGTAATAAGGCATACATGATATTAGAGGTGTCAGTGATATCGAAACTCGTTCGGAGGTAAAGTGAATAAACTGGATCAATGGTAGTGGCATCATCATCATCTGCGTATCCGATTCCTCCGGGACCAGTTAGCCAACTGCTATCGTCAAATCCGGAGAGCTGCCAGTTTTGAGCAGGAGGTGCTACATCTGCGGGAAAGTAAGTCCATTGATCTTCTGCCATGACAAGCGTCCTCCAATCGTAGTCAGGTGCTTGCCCGTGGAGTAGCGTTTGTAAAAACAAGAAGAGGAAACAATAATATTTAACCATGTGAAAAAGCAGAAGGTTATGAGTAAAATAGTTTAAGGGTTCTGTTCAGTCTTCATAGGCTGGCCGTTAATTGATTTTGGCATCGGGAGCAAGGTTTAAATGTAAAACCGTAAAATGTAAAAATTTGCCAGCGAACGGGAAAAACGTCATGTTTACTACGATTTTAGGGATACTTTTACATTTTGAATTTATCATACTTCGACTCTACCTGGCTGCGCCGAGAAATGGTATATACATAAGTCGTGACATTAGGGGTGCTGCTCTC
>CAKZUK010000156.1 GCA_937921775.1 uncultured Saprospiraceae bacterium | reverse complement strand
ATCTTTCACAAGTACCTTAATCTTTACGAAGAACTAACGGGAGCTAAAATGCATGGCCACAGTCAGATCATTATCAAAAATGACAATGGACATACGGAGCCGGATTATCATTCTTCTAAATTCGAGGAAATGGATTTGAACAAATCATTTAGTTGTTACTCAAATCCTAATGGTACTTACTTTTTCACAGCAACTGATTCGCTTGATCACAATACCGAAATCTTACTCGCCATGGTCGAGTTACCCAATATGATTGAACTTAGCAACTACTTCGAACCGAACTTTGACAGCAACGATACCGACCCCACAAGTCCTTTAAAAATTTACTTAAAGGAGTACGACGAAAATTCTAAATAGCGATTTATTTAAAGCTATGAAATGATTCAAACACCTTCAGTGAAGTTGTTTGAATCCAAACTAAAACGATCTTTTTAAAATTAAAAAAATATCTAAATATGAAAAATTTAAACTTTCTCCCATTACTCGCAGCATTGATGCTTTTCTTTGCTGCTCCAAACTATGCACAAAAAAACTTAGAAACTAACGTCACTACTATGACGGAGGGCAACACTAAAACAGTCACTGTCATTAAAAAATACATTGACGAAAATGGTGTAGAAACGGTTGAAGAAACTACTAGAGTTATTACTTTAGATGAAGGTTCTGACAACAGTTTTCAGTTCAACTCTGATAGTGACAATGTTCAGATCAACGACATAGAAACTTTGACAAATCAAATCAGTGAACAACTTAGTGATTTGGAAATTGAATTCGGAGATGAAACAATTCAGCTTTTCAACGGAAACGTAAACGGCAAAAAGTCATCTTGCAATTCTAATCCAACTCCTTTCCTTGGGGTGGTAACGAATAGCACTGATAATGGTGCACTAATAGAAAAAGTTGTAGCAGGAAGCGCTGCTCAAGCTGCTGGCCTACAGGCTGGTGACAAGATCACCTCAGTTGGAGGGAAGTCAACCAACAGTACTTCTCAATTAGGCGCTGCTATTAAAAAGCAAAAGGTAGGCGAAAAGGTTACGATCAATTATATCCGTAACGGACAGAGCATGTCTACTTCAGCTAAACTTACTGCTTCAAAGAATACGCATATCTCTCGTTCTTACTGGAACAATTCTCAAGGTAACAGCAACCGTTCATACAAATACAATAGAGCTTACAAAGTAGACCCTTGTAAAGTTTTCATCGGTGTTTACACTTCTTCTAGCACACACCGCAGTGGTGAAGGATTGTCTGTCAATGGAATCATCGACGACACGCCAGCACAAGAAGCGGGCTTACAAAAAGGTGATATTATCATCGGGATGGATGGCATCAATGTAAACAATCACAAAGAATTGTTAAGCCTAAGAAACACCCACAGCCAAGGTGATCAATTTACAATTACCTACAAGCGAAATAGTGAATACTACACGGTAAGTGCTGAATTCAAATCTTGTAAGGAAGAAGAAAAGACAATTGAGAATGTGCTTGCTGAACCAAAGACGGAAGCAGCTCAGGATTTCACACAAACAGATACTGACTTAAATATTGAGCTACGTGCTTTCCCTAATCCATCAAACCGTTTGATCAACGTTCGTTTTGAAGGTGATGCTGTACCAACTACTGTATCAATTACCGATATCAATGGTAAAGAGGTATTCCGCGATTACAACCGCAACTTCGATGGTACTTACAATGAAAAAATTGACCTAAGAGAATTGGGTGCTGCTCAGGGTACAGTGATCATTACTGTTACTCAAAATGGCAAAGCGACTTCTGAGAAGCTGCTTTACATTCAAGGCAGAGCGTAAAGAAAGACGGAAGTTGGAAGATTAAAGTTTCTCTCTAAGGTAGTACCCGATCGTGAGAAACTTCGGTCTTCGGTTTTCCGACTAAAATATTTTGTCTGGCGGAAACTAGATTCGCAAAATCACTCCACAAGCCAGATAAAGTTTTATAAGCAATTACTAGTGAGCGTAGAAGAGGGCGAGCCGAAAGGCTTGTCCTCTTTTTTTGTTATCGATCCAACCAATCTTTAAAATCCCCTACCCGTTCCCGACTCACAATCACATCCCAATTCGTAGTTGGCAGTAGTTGCAATTTTAAGCGACTGTTGATATGTGTTTGAATTTTATCAATCGCAGAAATTCGAATGAGTGCTTTTCGATTGATTCTAAAAAAATCTTTGGGGTTTAGCATATCTTCTACTTGCTCTAGAGTATGATCGAGCATGTGGCGTTTACTGTTGGTGCAGCGAGCATAGAGCATCCCTTCTTCGGAATAAAAGTAGGAGACATCAGCCACTGAGAGGTTGATTAAATTTTGTCCAGCTTTTACCAAAAAACGTTCTTTATAATTCTTGCGGGTTAGCTTATTGAGTATTTCTTGAAATGCTTGTGGGTTATAAGTAATTTGTTGCTGATGGAGTTTTTCGAATTTCTGGAAGGCCGATTCTAGCTCTTCCTCTTCGATTGGCTTGAGGAGGTAATCAATGGAATTAACTTTAAATGCTTTTAGAGAGTATTCGTCGTAAGCAGTAGTAAATATCACAGGAGCCTCAACAGGCACTTTTGTAAAAATATCGAAACTAATACCATCCGATAATTGGATATCCATAAAAATTAGATCTGGAGCAGGATTGGTAGACAACCATTTTGCGGAAGCTTCTACCCCATCAATGACCGTGAGTATTTCAAAATGAGGCCGACATGACTTGATGAGTTTTTGCAAACGTTTTGCCGCAGGTGTTTCATCTTCTATGATTAATAACTTCATTGTTAGATATTCCGTGTAAAGTAGGTTTTCAAAATTTTGGGTTAGCTTTTTTTTAGGCAAGAACTCCTCTGCCATCGTAATCGTTACTTTAGAAGTTATTTGATTTTCTAAATAACTTTTTAAGAACTACACTAGAGTTTAGCTCAGAAGGAACACACCACTTCCAAGTCATCATCTACTCCAACAAAGGTAAAGAAACTGCGAACAAATCTTTCGTCTCCATCACTATCACTGTACTATCTGTAAAGAATCGGTAGCGTTTTCGAATGTTTTGTAAGCCCATTTTTGTTGAATTCATGACCTGATTTTTCAATTGCAAATTATTTTCAACATGCAAATGGCCATTATCTGTTTTTACAGTGATTGACAAAGGACGTTGTTTTGAAATAACATTATGCTTGATCGCATTTTCAATCAACATCTGTAGCGATAGTGGTAATACCTTGTCCTGCATTCGCTCTTCAGGAATATCAATTTCTACTTTTAGGTTATCTTCAAACCGCTCTTTCAACAAAAATAAATAGGCATTTACAAAGCGAACTTCTTCTTGCAATGAAATCACTTTTTGATCTTTGATTTCTAGAATGTATCGATATACTTTTGATAGTTTTTCCACAAACTTCACAGCCCTCCCCGAATCTTCAGGAATCAACTGCGCCAAAGTATTCATCGAATTAAATAAAAAATGTGGGTTTACCTGATTCTTCAATCCTTCCAGTTGTGAGATGATATGCTCTCGCTTCAAAGCCTCCTGCTCCAACATCGCTTTTTGCAGCTGACTATAGAAAAACATCGACTCATAAATAGTCATCACGAAAAAACAAACCGTCAAAGAAAGCACCATCATCGTGACACCTTTGGGTTCTTTTTCTCCAAGACTCAGGCATAAATAATCGTGGACAAAGTGATCAAGACCAAACTTTACAATAAAATAAACAGCTAACACCCACAGCACTTCTATCATTATCCTATCCTTCACTTGGTCCGGCTTAAAATAACGATCACGGCACCACAGCAAAAGGTAGCGAAGTATAATCCAATAAGTAGTCACATAAACAAAAGAAATCGGAACCGTTTCTAAAAGGAAAGCAGGATTCTCTTCTATGTCTCGACTAAACATAAGAATAGAGATAATCACTGAGCTTAGAGGTATCCCAAATAACACAAACCACTTGTCATCAAAGCCCAATAGCTCTCGATTTGTCCGTTGTCTTTTTAGCATCTGTTTTTCTTTTAATCGAATGATTTGCTTCGCTAAGATAATCTATTTTTTTTGAGTCCCTAATCACAAAAACGACGACACGACCAATACCCAAGTATTTCCCGTGCCGCCCCTATGATGCGTTTCTTATTAATTGTGGTTTCTTATCGCGCTCGACTTTAGTGACTCCGCTTAGCAATCTTTTACGTTCGCAAAAAATCCGTCCCAATCCCTCTCCGGTCTGGCGTCAAGCCAAGCAGGTGTTCTATCCGTATCTATCTAGCTGCGCGCTCCGTCAGAAGGCCATTCTAATTCTAAAAGGTAATCTGATATTTAAAATCTGGGAAGAATCCAATCTGATAAACCGTGAATAAATCGCCCGTACTTTCATTATATCGAATATTGAATACATTTTTCTGGTTGGTTACATTTCTAAAGTCAAGATAGAAAGTCTGCGACATCTTACGTTTCTGGCTATTAATACGGTAACCAAACTTTACATCTAATCGAAAGTAAGGATCGTAACGCAAACTAAAAGCCTGCGACTCATCCTTCACCGCAACACCTGCCATACGCGAAGCCTCCAAATCAATCGGTGTATAATATCGACCACCAGCAGTAGTCAGATTCATATCAAAGGTCAGTGCATTTTGTTTGTTTTTTCCGATCAACCATTCTTTTCCCGTAAGGAAATTCAAGGTATAGTTACCGTTAAAAGAAGTATTGCGCTCTACATTATCGCTTCCTTTATATTTTGAATCAAAAACTGATCCGGTCAATAATCCATAATAGCCTTTGCTAAAAAATTTCTCCACCGTCAATTCTAGACCAACATTACTTCCGACCCCTTCATTTTCTAAATTAGGTGCTTCATCAAATCCAAAATCATCACCAACATTTAATACAGAATAGGTACTTGGAAATTCATCAACAGGAACTCCTTCCAACATTTGGGCATAAGCCTCTAATTTCATACGCCAGTCTGGACCAAATTTCTGATCGTAAGCCACTACAAAATGATGGCTTTTCGTAAAGTTTAAATTTTGATTGCTTCGTTCTATTTCGCCGTTCTCATTCATTGTTTCAAAAAAGTAAATCGGTAGCGGCTGCATTTGGTTGTGCAAACCATAGGCAATACTCAATGTCTTATTTGCTGTAAAGTGACGATTGATTGCGAAACGTGGCTCGACAGCAAGCGACTTGCTTAAATCGAGATATTGTACGTGTACTCCTGTGTTTAAGGTAATTTTTTCGTTGGGACGAAATTGCGATTGAATATAAGCTTGATAGAGATTTAGATGATCATCAAAATTTCGAACCACCCGCCAATCTGGTTCATTTTCTCTAGTTTGTACAAAAGCGTTTAGCATATATACTTCTGCAACACCACCAATACGCATGGTATGCTTGGCATTAAATTTTTTGTTGACGTAAGACGCTAAAGTGATCCGTGAATTTTTGTCTTTCAAATCCAAAATACCATATTCATTTTCATCATCGAGTATTAAATTTTCAGTATAATCATTTTGAGCAGTCGAAGCAGACAAGGTTGTTTTTACATAAGTATTGTCATTCAAAATAATTCGGTGATTGGCTCCCACAATTCCAATCTTACTTTCCGCGTAAGCATTCAAATCATTTCTATCTGCAAACAAATCGTCTTCCTCTTGGTCTTTTGCTAAGAAATCAATATCACTCAAACCTCCCAAACCAAAAAGCGAAAACTTACCTAATTTTCCATTTCCAAAATCGATTTTAAAAGCTGCATCCTTATAGTTAGGAACTGAATTAGTCCCTACATCAATTCCCGCTTTTTGCGCAAGCTCCACAAAAGAGTGTCGATAACTAATCATGTATGAACTTCCTTTTTTCTTATTTAACGGTCCCTCAGCCAATACTTCAAAACCATTGAATGCGGTCAACTGAAGCGTCAACTCATGCTGTTGTTTATTCCCATTTCTAAATCCAATATCAAAAACACCAGCACTGGCATTTCCATATTCTGCAGGAAAAGCTCCCGTTAGAAAATCTGAATTTTTGAGCATATTGGTGTTGAGGGCACTGACCGGACCACCTGTAGTTCCTAATGTAGAAAAGTGGTTGGGATTCGGAATCGGAGCTCCTTCCAATCGCCACAAAACTCCAGTTGGAGAATTTCCTCTTACGATGATATCATTGCGACTGTCATTCATTGCGCTTACTCCAGCATAGTTGGACGCCATTCTAGAAACATCATTACCACCTCCGGCATATCGCGTCACCTCCTCCAGCGTAAATGCTCGTGAGCTTACTGTTGCCATTTGATTGATTGACTTGTCTTTTTCTACTTCCGCGGTAACGACTATCTCGTCCATCGAAGTTACTGATTCTTCTAAAGCCACATCAAGTACTACTTGTTTTCCGGCTGTCACCAAAATATTTGGTAAGGTCACCGTATTATACCCTAGGTAACTAATTCGAAACTGATGACGCCCCAAAGGCACTGCCGCCATAGTAAAGGTTCCATTGACATCCGTACTTGCTCCTTTAGGATTTGTTGTACTTAAGAATTCAATGGTTGCTCCTATCAGTGGCATTTCGGATTGGCTATCAATAATAATTCCACGAACGGTTTGTGTATTCGATTGAGCACTTCCAATAAAAGGTATCAGTAGTAGCATCAAGGCAAAGAGTAAGTGTCTGTTTTTCATTTTTATATTTTTTAGTGCTGAACTTAAATGACGGGGATGAATAAGCTTGTCATCAAACACAATGCAATGATAGCCCTAGTGCTTGTCCATTTAAAGTGAAATACGATGAGTTGTAGAAAATTAGGAATGAATTGTAGACATACAGAGAATAGCAGGATTAAAATCCAAATACCAAACTTTCATAAGCTTTAAAATCCTTTTAAAAGTAAGATTTCGGTCTTCGTTTTCCTACGTCCCCTGTTCAATACGCAGACGAGTATCTGCGATACGGCTTCTCAGATGATTGAAGTAAAGCGCTCGACTTTTTGCATTATTCAGACTGATAGGCGTTGATTTTCCAATTGCTTTTTTAAACCAATCTTCCTGATGATTGCACATCAGTTCATCTGTCGTCACCAAATAATTGGGGTTATTGAAAATATTAAACAAGGCCTTTCCGGCAGGAGATGTTGCGAGAATGGCATCACTTGTTACGAGTACCTCATGGTGAAATAATTCTAAAGTGCTTAAAGCGGCATCTGGACCAGCGTCCAGCATAAATTTAGATCCACTCTCGGCCATTCGTTGCCAGTGATCAACCAGCTGCGTCATTCGATCACAGATAGTAAGCGCATCGCTAGGGATTCGGAATACCCCCATGCTCAAAAAGTATTCGATTTGACTTAGTGTGTTGAATAAAATATTGGGACTCCACAATTCCTTCGTGTCAATTTCCAGAAAGTTTTTTAACACTACCTGAGTCTTTTCCATTTCTGGATGAGAAATTACATCAAAATCAAAAGGTCTGTTTTTTAAATAATCAAATCCCCAAACAGCCCGGCCCCAGATATATAATTTGAAGCTAATCAGCTCCGGAAAAAAGTTGTAATAAAAGAAATTGACCTCAGAGGCTGCATAGTAGATATTGACCTCAGGGAGTTGCTTGACCCGATTAAGGTTTTCAACTACACCATCCAGATAATCTCCCATGTTGTTAATCTCACGAGAAAAACCACTATAGCTAAAAAATAAAGCATCTGATTGGTTGAAAATATAACTGTCTACAGAGATTTTGTAGGTCTGTGCCAAGAGATTAATCTCATTGGGAGAAAGAATGGTATCTCCTCTCAATCGGCGATAAATAGCGTCTTTCCTAAGCCCAAGCAGCTCTGCCAATGCTTCGACAGCAGCGGATCGCTTGGGATATCGATTGAGTACATCATCTAAAATATGATCTTGTAGTGTCTTGGCCATGTGAGCGGGTTCAATTAGGTTGTTAATTTAGGTATAAAGTTGCAGGGAACAAAGGAAATTTGGGGAGAGTTGACTAAAGGGGCAAAGTTGGAGCTTCGAAGCGGCAAGTGGGAAGCGCCTTCTATTGTGTGTCCCTTGAAGGCATCTCATTATTCGATCTCTTTTAGGCTTAGGTTCGCGGAAAAACTATTTAAAATTCATGCTCTAGTATCAAGAGCAATTTTATACAGGGCATAGTCGAAAAAATTGCCCTCCCGTCTAGTGGTGCCCGATAGATTTGAGTTTGAACTTGAACTTTCTATCAGCAGTCATCCTGCTCCCCTTTACTCTTTCAATAATTTTATATAACTTGCCTTCACTGACCTATCACAATCGCTTTTCAAATAATTATCACTCATTTTACTAAATGTCTTTGTAAAACTTTGCAAAGGTAGGCTCATCATGTATGCAGCCCCTTCTACTTGGCAGCTTCGACTGTCATATTCAAAAAATCAAAGCTTCAAAATTCAAAAAGACAAAACCAAAGTACATTGCCACTACAACTAACATTCTTAAAGTATTGTTAATATATACTTGTACGGGCACTTATTCGATTTTACAAACTGTTTAGCTAGAAACTACACAACCATGAAAGTATCATTCGACAGCAGGCTGGAAGCCATAGACTGGATTGCTCAAAACGTAGAGGATGAAAAATCATTTGAATCGCTTCGTGAGCAATTGAACTATAACTTCATCTACAAGGGAGAATTCTATGTGAATTTTGATGATAATAATCCTGAGATTGACCTAAGCGAAGAACTTTGGGACAACTAAGAGTGTAGCCGCAAATATCAGCGGCAATGTCAATGACAATGACAATGACAATGACTATATGATATAGTCTTCACCTTTTCGAAAATAAAAATTTTGTTTCCCATCTTCGACAGAAAGCTTTTTCAAGTTTTTATAATTATATAGTACAAACCTCCCCGTTTAACACTGCCTTTCCAGTCCAAATCATAGCTAATTCCTTCGCGACTACTCCCCTAATAACTTTCGTTAAATGCGGGGCTCCTACCTCTAAAATGGATTTAAATGATTAATTTGGCGCTTATGTTAAAATATGCTTTGTGTTCAAGCACAGCTAGGCGTATACATTTAGCTATTTAATATTTTCATCATTTAAAATCCATTATTATGAAATGGCAAGGTAGAGAAGGCAGTTCCAACGTTGAAGATCGCAGAGGAAAAAGAGTAAAACAAGTAGGTGCAGCAGGTATCGGAATTGGAACCATTGTACTTTTATTTTTTGCACTATTGAGCGGTGGAGATCCACAGCCTATTTTAGATCAGGTCCAGCAGCAACAACAGCAACAGCAGCACCAACAACATCAGCAACCAACCAACAAGGAGGAGGATGTGCTCGCGCAATTTGTTTCCGTCGTCTTAAAAGACACAGAAGTCATTTGGACTAAAATATTCAAAGATCAACTAGGCCATGAATATAAACAACCAAAATTAGTATTATACTCTGGTCACGTTAGCTCTGCTTGTGGTAATGCCTCTTCAGCTACAGGGCCTTTTTATTGCCCTGGTGATTTTAAACTTTACATCGACCTTAGTTTCTATCAGGAGTTGCAAACTCGTTTCAAAGCTCCTGGTGATTTTGCAATGGCATATATTGTTGCACACGAAGTTGGACACCACGTTCAAAATCTTCTTGGCATCACTACGCAAGTTCAGAGTCAACAAAGACGCATGAGCAAAAAAGATGCAAACGCATTATCTGTTCGACTTGAACTTCAAGCAGATTTCTTTGCAGGTGTATGGGCCCACTACGAAGACAAATATCTTGGTGCTCTTGAACAAGGTGATTTAGAAGAAGCACTTACTGCGGCATCTGCCGTTGGTGATGACCACATTCAAAAACAAGCACAAGGGTATGTAGTCCCGGATGCTTTCACACATGGCACTTCCAAACAAAGAATGTCCTGGTTTTACAAAGGACTCAAATCTGGTAAAATGGATGATGGAGATACTTTTACTCCTAGGGAGATATAGATAAAACTGGAAGAAGGAGTGAAGTGCTGCAGGAATTAAGGACTGAAAGACAGGTGATCGTGGGGTTCACAAACCACATGCCCTTCAGACCTTAATTCCTGCTAAGCTTCAAACCTTAATTTCTTCCCACTTCCCCCTCCCACCCTTCAAACTAAAACAACATGAAAAGCTTACGCACAGCCCTTACACTCCTATTCCTAGTCTCCTCATTAGTACTTGTAACAGCTCAAAGCGTTGGTGATAAAGTCATCATTAGTACATTATCCGGTAGCTCCTATAGGGGGGAACTAATGGAACTAGACGAAGAAAAAGCCGTCATTGAAACAGCGGATCTCGGAACGATTACACTACTTCTAGATGACATTGATAATATTGCCAGGCTAAGCAAAGGAAATAAAAAACCAGCTAGAAGAAAAAGAAGAAAAAAAACAACAGAAACTGACAAAGAACTTGAAAGTGAAGAACAAGAGAATAAGCTAGAGGAAGGTGAAGTTTACTGGTATAAAAATCCATCCACCACTCACTACATGTTTGGTTCTACTGGCTACGGACTCAAAAAAGATGAAATAGAAATACAAAATATTTGGGTGGTATTTAATACCGTCAAATATGGTGTGACAGATAATCTTACCCTTGGTGCTGGAGTTGAAATTTTAAACTTAGTTTTCAACAATTCAAACTTTCCGGGCTTTGGACTTACTGCTCAATATTCATTTCCCATTCGTCCCGACGAACTTAATGTTAGCGCCAACGCTGCCTATTTTAACTACCCCGAAGAACAAGCTCATATCGGTATTTTCTATGGAGCCAATACTGTTGGTAATCGCGACTCTAACGCAACTTTCGGACTTGGCTTCATTGTATCTAATGGCATTTCTAAAACCCGTCCACTCCTCAACTTTGGAGGCATGCTCAGGATCGGTCAAAAATTTAGTCTCATTACAGAAAATTGGATTATGCCTCCCATCTTAGCACCTCGGAATGATTTCTTTCGCGATCAAGAAGGTTTCTCAAGCATGGTATCTT
Source organism: uncultured Saprospiraceae bacterium (assembly GCA_937921775.1). Classification (GTDB taxonomy): domain Bacteria; phylum Bacteroidota; class Bacteroidia; order Chitinophagales; family Saprospiraceae; genus CALGLS01. The sequence continues at coordinate 1,041 of CAKZUK010000156.1, read as the reverse complement.
TTGGAGGCAGACATATCGGTAAAAATGTAGTTGCCGATTTCTCAATCTTAATGGACCGAAAGGAAGACGTTGTCGTCCCTTGGATTAGTATTACCATTCCTTTTAGCAAATAATTGAGTCCATATCCTTGATCATTAGCGATGTCCTTTCCTTCATAAATTCCAAAATCAATCGATTTACACTATAAAATCTATACCTCTACCAATTCTATTAGCTTTTAATTGACATTAAATTAAAACAAATATGTCTGTATCGAAAAACGCACCTATACAAGTTCAACTTAAGGCGACCTTGATTTCATATTTAAAAAGATTTATAAATGGGCTCTCGAAAAGTTCATTAATGCTACAGCAAATAAAAATGACAACAACTATAAGTAGCCTTGTATTTCTTTTCATGATCTCGGGAATAGCTCATTTGAGTGCTCAGGAAGTTGGTGACAAAGCCTCCATAAAAACAAAAGCAGGCAACACCATTTACGGCACACTTATCACAAAAAATGATTCGATCGTAGCTATAGAAACTTCAGAACTAGGCCTTGTTTCTCTAGCAAGAAACAAGATCAAAAAGATGCGACCAGCTATTTTTAGATTCGATGGGAGCTATTGGTTTGAAAATCCAAACCCGAGTCGGAACTTATTTACTCCTACGGGTATTGGCCTGCGCAAAGGGGAAGGTAATTATCAAAACACCATGCTGATTTTCCAAACCATTAATTATGGACTTACCGATCACTTTAGCATTGGAGGTGGATTTGAAATAGCTTCACTTATTTTGGGAGATGGTTTTCAACCTGTTTTTATCCTGACTTCAAAAATTTCAACGGCTAACAAGAAGGGGGTCAACACTGCTGCGGGTGTAATAGCAGCCGCAAATGATGATTTTAGTGGTGCAATTCTCTATAGTGCCACTACGATTGGAGATCGTGACAACAACTTTACGGCAGCTGTTGGTTTTGTAAGACAAGATGGTGGATGGGTAAAAGAACCTGTTATTTCTATAAGTGCAATGGGCCGTGTAAGTAAAAAATTTAGTCTCATA
>CAKZUK010000155.1 GCA_937921775.1 uncultured Saprospiraceae bacterium | reverse complement strand
AGTTGTGAGTGTAGCATTAGTAGCCGGTATTTGCCAAAGACTAGGGGTGGAAGGGTCATCAGAAATATAATAACCTGCTAAGTTGACATCACTAGAACCAGCATTATAGATTTCAATCCAATCATCAAAATCACCACTTTCGTCAGATATGGTCGTGCTATTGGAGGCCATTAGCTCATTGATATAGATCTGTGCATTTGTTGTACTAATGAAAAAAGTAAAGCAACAAAATACGAGGACAAGCTGTAAGTAAATCTTCTCTCGAAAGGACATACGTAAGATTTTGGTTATGATGTTGATGAATCAACGTCATTAAATAATAAAAAGATTCAAAGGAAAACTTCCTTTTGAAGGAATTGTTAAGCCTTTAAATTTTAATCGGTTAAAAAAATGTGTAAGTATTAAGCAGTTGAGTATAACGGCTTAAATAAAATGTTTCACAAATGGAAAAAATATGGAAAAGGGCTAGATATGGAATGATTCAGAAGTGTACCAAAGTTACAACAATTTCAGGTAAAATGCTGACTAAATTTATTAGAAGGAGTACAAAAAGCAGAAGGGGCTGTCTCATAACATTTAGATCAAAAAAATATGCAGAATTAAATTTGTCAACTTCGTTATTCTGGTACCCGGTATCAGGTTTCCGGTATCAGGCGAATGTGAACACAGTAGCATTCACGCTCGCCTGATACCGGAAACCCGTAACCGGATACCTATTCATCCTCTTTCTCCAAATATTATTTTGACATTCGATTTTTTCTCTTACTTATGAGACAGCCTCTTTTTTATTGAACTTGTTTAAAAAGTATATTAATTCGATATTCTCCAGATTAGATTCGGATGACAATTTTTTTAGTGTAGGAAAAATTTTGTTTGTGAATTTAAGTTTTTTGCAAGGTCGAATCATCGCGCAAAACGTCAATAGCATCGCGAGCGACACCTGCTTTCCATGGGTGGCCGCTGCTAGTTAGCAAAGCAAGTAAGCTATTGGACCCATAAATATTGGCTTGCATACTGAGGTCTACATTAAAATCAATCATCAACTTTAGAACCTCCACTAAATTCTGCGGCACTACCTGACGCCAAAGCTCAATTCCATTAGAACCAAGATAATGAATCAAGCCAGCTCCATGGCCATATTGCGAACGCATATTAATCAGATTCGGATTTTGAACCAGCGTCGCTTTTACTAAAACCAAATCGCCTGACAGTAAGTCATCTACACATTTCTCAAATTCTACATTAATAGCTGTGTCTTTTTGCGACTCTACTTCTGTCCAATTTTTAAAGCCGTACTGTCTGGCAATAACTAGGAGTATATCCTCTAATTCAACTTCTGAACTGAGAATATAATCTACATCTTTTCCAATAAAATCCGGATGATAATTACTAATTTCTATAGTGGCGACAGAATTTCCAAGACGGAATTGATCATAAAGGTTATTTGCATAAGCGCTGAGTTCCTCGTATATAGAAGGGTAAGCCAATCTGCTATCTATAATTGATTGATGCATGCGAATCACTTTAGCGATGGATTCGTCAATGTAAATGGGTTGGTGGTGCAAGATTTATTTGTTAAAAAAGGTGATATCTTCTGGGGTCCAATGGGAATATAACGTAGTTTCAAGCGCTAAGCTAGTAAAGTATTGTTAGTACCTTCAATGTAGCTCCTCTTTTTTGAAATCAAATGTGATGAAAGGTTAATTTTAAGTGCAAACAACTAGTGAAGTTGTTTAAAGTAAATGTTTCTAAAAAACACACTCTTTATTCTAAGTTCTAATTGCTATCAGAATTTTTATCTTTGTTTCATGTCAATTATCTCCTCTATTCGTAACTACTTGCGCCAACCACAAGCTGAAAGCTTTGGGGAGAGAGAAAGTATTCGTACGGGCCTGCTCATTTCCTTGGCTGTTGCATTTATGGTTTACTTGATTAATATTCGGAATGCACCCTTCGATGAGTGGCAAAAGATAGTCTACAGTTTACTCTTTGGCTTCATCACCTTTGTAATTGCAACAGCTAATGAGTTAATTTTTTCTAAACTTTTTCCCTCTTGGTTTAAAGAGCAAGGATGGACTATTGGTAAGTCATTACTTTGGGTAGCTTGGAATTTTCTTTCTATCGCTTTTGCTAATATGTTCTTTATGGTTCAGATGGATTGGATGAGTAGCTCCATCTCTAACTTTATAGAAATTTTGTTGACTACTTTTTTGGTTGGGCTTGTACCTATTGTTGTCATCAAACTTTGGGATCATAATCGTACACTTAAAGCACGCTTAATAGAAGCTTCTCAAATCAATCAAGGCATACATGATCGACAACTTCCCACTCCTCCTCTTGACCAAGGCATTACTATCATTTCCAATCAAAAAACAATTCTAATACCGGTTGAGCAAATCATCTTTGCCACTTCCGGAATGAAGTTGAAGTGTCAGTCGCTATTTGTAATTTTCTGGTCTGTCCCATAAAAATTAACTCTGGAACTTGGATTGTCAGATTTCAGTCTGGCTATGAATGACAAATGATTTGGATCGAAAGATTTACATAAAAAAACCGAAGCTATCAGTCGACAGCTTCGGTTTTTCTTATAACATTATTTTCTTACTTAGTAATCACCACCTTTCGCGCCAAGCGCTTCTCCCCTATTTCCACTACCAAAATATAAGTTCCATCAGCCACACCTCTAATGTCAACTGCTAAGTCAACACGCTGGTTACGTCCTGGTGTATAATTCGCTATATTTTGTCCAAGTAAATCAAATATTTTAACTTTAGTTTCCATGCTCTGATCAAATTCCATGACTACATTGAACAAACCAGAAGATGGATTTGGACGAATATCGAAAGTCAATAACTCTTCAATATCATTTACTGAAACAGGAAGGCTAACTTCTACTGTTGCTTCAGTGGTACAGCCATTTTCATCCGTAATAGTCACGGTGTAAAAACCAACTTCCAGATCAGTTACCGTAGCTGTTTGATGGCCACTAGCCCATTGATAAGAATATGGTGAAACACCACCTGAAGGCTGAGCGGAAACTGTACCATCATCCATATTGAAAGCTGGCGTAGAAGTCAAGTTTGCTTGTAACAGATCCGGTTCTTGAACTGTAATGGTGATTCCAAAATTACAGTCATTCGCATCAGAAACCAATAGTGTATAATCACCCGGAGACAAATCATATAAGTCCTCTGTCGTTTCTCCATTTGACCAAGTTGTCGTATACGGCTCAGCAGCGGTAATAACTGACAAGTCAATTTCTCCATTGGTATCACCAAAACAAGAAACACCATCTACATCGTAATCAATATTAATGGCTTCTGCCGGATCAACAAAAACAGAATTTTCGTTGGTACATCCAAAGTTATCTGTCACGGTAACCGTGTAGGTTCCTTGTGGATTTTGTGTAATCACTTGAGTCGTTGCTCCTGTATTCCACAAGTAAGTATAGTCACCTGCGCCACCTACTGCTGATGCAATTATCGTTGCTCCTCCAGAAATACAATCATCATTTGTTCCAAAAGTAACCGACACCTCACCAAATACATTAATGGTTACAGCATGAATACTATCGCAACCATTGAAACCGTCATAAATATTTTCTACGATAGCTGACTGGAAATATTGACTTCCTTCAAATTCTCCACCGTAGCAAAGTTGTAGGCTTTCTGAAGTCATCGATACTGTTCCCGAGCTTACCGTTACCTGCTCTTCTCCGGTACAACCTGAGCCATCCGAAACTGTAACCGTATATACACCTGCATCCGTCACAGTGATAGAGGCTGTCTCTTCCCCATTCGACCATTCAAAAAATGGATAACTACCAGATGCGATTAAAGTTCCAGGTGTACCTTCACAAATGGAAAGATTTCCACTTATTTCAGTTTCTAATCCATCTGTCTCTTCAATAGTGATTTCTGCCTCACCAGTACAACCTGAATTATCAGTTACCATTACCGTATAGCTACCAGCTATGTTGACATCGATAGATTGAGTAGTCGCACCAGTTGACCATAAATAGTCCATATAAGTTCCAGCATCTATAGTAGTTGCAAATCCAGTACAGAAAACGGTAGAACCTTGAATATTAGGTACCAAGAAGTCAACTTCATCTACATCAATTTCTACATAGCCATCACAGCCAGTAGAGTTGTAGACAGTAACTCCGTAATCAGAATTATCATCAACTTCAATGCTTGACGTTGTTTCACCGGTTGACCATTCATAAGTATATCCAGGACCAGTTGCAGCTTGTAGTGTCAAGGTACTACCTGAGCAACGAAACATTTGATCTGGCAATCCGGGATCGACCCAAACACCGAGACAAGGCCCCGGTTCGAAGTGTGCAATGATTGTTTCGAGGGTATCAAGTGTAAATCCAATTTCAAGAGAAAGTGGACCAGGAGTGTATGGGTTGTTGGCAACTTCCCAGTTCACAAACAACCAATCTTCCTCAGGAATCGCCGTCATGTTGACACCAATACCTCCGAAGTAAGTTGTAACCCAAGGATAGCTAATACCAACGGTTGTATTCGCTTGAACGAAGCCACCACCTGGAGGATCTACTTCAATTATCATTTGCCATGGGCCACTCAATCCTTCATCTTGATAACAATCTACGATCGCTGTGTCAATAATTGCACAACGCTCTTCGATAAAGTCGCGCAATTCCTGTACATTATCTTCCCATTCCGTGACTGTGCCTCCCCAACGATTTATCTGGCGGGCCATTTCTGGAGCAATGAGTCCCGTCATTTCGTCAAGTAAAGGCAACATGTAGTCACAGTTGAAATATAAGTTATTCAAATCTGCATATCTGTTGATATAGAGTCCGAAGAAATCTTCATTTTCTAAAAGTGCATTTAGTATTGGCACGTGACCTTCTCCTCCGGGGTCGCCTAAAATTTCAGGGTTACACGGGTCGGCTAGTGGTGATTGATCAGGAATCCCCGTGTAGTTGGCATAATGACCAAAAGTTGCGTCTTCATCCCAAAGTGAGTATTGCCATTTGAGGGCACCACCATTTGGATCACGTCCACGCCACCAAGAGGTGTTCCAGTTGAGCCAATCACTTGACACGATGTGCGCATGCAAAATCATGTAGTCAACCAAGCTAAGCATATTCAATTCTCCATCTACATAATTATAATGAACAGGATCAGTCATATCGTTAGCAAGAATATAATCTACCAAATCATCCCAATCATCTTTGCTTCCATATTCCGCCCAGGTTCCACCCCAGGTTTTGATATAATCGATATCGTCACGACCTTGGTTGTAATAATGTTCTGTAAAGTCATGGTCATCTACTTTTTCACGAATGTCGTAAACACCCCAGTATTCTCCGTTGACATACATGACACAAGAGCGGTGGGTTCTTTCGTCCATTTCCATTCCAGCATGTTGTGACAAGGTATGTACATAAGAATCACGAATGTGTGCACCTCCATCTTCAAATGGGTAATTATCGTTTGCAGCAGCTTTCAAAATAACTCTTTGGAAGCTGGTACGGTCTGAAATATTTGGATCGAATAGCTGGTATTTGATGGCATAATCATCTCCAAACTGATCACGAGCCACATAGTCAATTCCTCTTTGCGGGTAAGCCCATGAATCGTTTCCGTGCTTGTTGAACTCTCCGGTACAATCTGCGACACGATCTCCTGTTTCATCAAACATTTCAAATGTACCTTCGGGTGTATTTTGTGTTCCTCCCATTAAATCTTCTAATTCATCTCCAGAAATAGAAACAACAGGAAGTGTATGAACCTCATCTACAAAGTAAGTATGATAATTTGTATGACTTGGCAAAACAGTTGGATCCGAATCGTAAGCGATAGCGCGAATTATTGCAGTAGCACTTAGCGTAAATGGCCCAGTGTATTGAATGTCTGCGTCAGATGGTGCTGAACCATCAGTGGTGTAGTAGATGGTTGCAGCAGGATTGTCGTTACTCAATTCAACGGTTACTGATCCGGTGTAAAAACCAGCAGTAGGTGCTATGATTGGTTTGGGGACATAACTTACGAAAGTTGCACCGTTAGGTCCATTGGGAGTTGGGCTAGTTGCAATTGCAAAGTCTCCAGTACCGTCGGTAGAACGTGCCCAAGAATGATTTTTCTGATTTGGAATATTGATTTGATAGGAATCAAGAATATTCAGATTAGGGTCAGAAAGGATTATCCATTCATTATTGGTTTGTCTCAATTTGAAATCTGCATGAATGTTGGTTCCATCATAAGAATCATTCCCTGTTGCATAAATAATTCGGTAGGCGTTTGCTCCAATGGTAATCCCTGCTGGAAATACAAACTTGTCGAGATTATCATCATTGTCAGACATGTGATAGCCAGATAGATCCAGGGGAATATTTCCCATGTTATAAATTTCTATCCAGTCAACCTTATTGTTACCAAAGTTATCGCTAAGGTTTTCATAATTCGCTCCTGAAAACTCGTTGATTACAAGCTGAGCGTTGGTGTTGATTGTAAATAAACTACTAAGTGTAAATAATAGAAGAATTGGGTGTCTAAATAGATTCATACTTTATGGTTTTTAATCGGACAAAAGAGAAGTTCTTATGTACCACCTAAAATTACACAAAGTCTTAGAGTTAGCCTACTTTTTTTTGGCAAAAGTCCTCTAACATACCAAGCATTGCATTGATACTGACTTTCAGCTTGTTAGAGCTAAATTAAGCAGTTTTTGAATACTTTGAAATTAGGTTTTGACGGAAATTATGCGAGAATTAAATTATGAATTAGACCGAAAACGGAAGTACGAAGTACGAAGTACGAAGTTTCCAACAAAGATAAATTACGATACCTTAATAAAGTAAACTCAATGGACACATCAGAGATAAATTGCTCTTTTCTAATCTATGTCTTGCATTTACAATTATCCCACGACACACTTAATTATTATTGTAAGTCAAAAGCTATCTATATTTCTAACGAATCAAGAGGATATCCCCCGTTTGAACTTCATCCATAGGAATTCCGTATTGATTGAGCCATTGAACTTTTAGGATATACACATAAACTCCTGTTTGACAAATTTGACCTTTTAAAAAGCCATCCCAAGTCTCTTCCATATTTTCACTCCCAAAAACCTGAGTTCCCCAACGATCAAAAATCTGAAAGTCGAATTGAAAAAATGAGCAGTTTGACAAAACCTGAAATGCGTCATTGAAACCGTCATTATTAGGTGAAAAAGCATTGGGTACAAATATTTCGCATGCCTCGCATTGAAAGATATTAAGTTGAAGTTCATCGATATCAGTGCCACATTCATTACTTACGATTAATTGGTAAGTTCCTTTTTCAGAAGCATCAAAGTAGGGCCTAGTAGAAGCATCTTGCCATTCAAAAGAAAGCGCTCTACTTGTATTAGGAAAGATCCGAATTTCTTCGTTTTCACAAATAACTAAATCAGGGCCCATATCGACCTGCGGTGGTAAATCATTCAAGATGGTGATACTATCACTAGCTACACAATTTCCCTGTTGTATTTCGAGCCAATATATTCCAGGATCGGAAACTTCATATGCATAAGCGGAGGAACTATCCTGCCAATTGTAAATAGCGTCTGAAACAAATACCGGTTCTAACAACCAAATTTCATTTTGACAAAATGTAGTATCTGATCCTAGCTCAACATCAAACTGCTCATTATTGAGTCGAATCTCCAGTGTATCAACACCCATTTCACAAGCTTCCCAGAACTCTACCCAATAAATACCGGGGCTAAAAACGGTTATATCTTTTTCTACGGAGCCAGTAGACCAGAGATAGCTGTCCATATTTTCTGGGCCAAATAAATTTGTGGAATCATATGCTTCACAGGACATCTCTATATCTTCTCCTAAATCATATGGTATCACCGGATCGTATTTAAAAATATTATCTGGGAAATTCCCAAAACTTAAAAAGCGATTATCTGGTATATTGGAGATGGTAAGTTTGTTGTAATTCGGACTAGCTCCTTCCCCTTTTACATTTGGACTTTCAATAACAGCAAGTGTCGTAGGTGAGCTAAAGTACCCTTCCTGAATTAAGAAGTACAGTTTACCATCAGGAGCAATTTGAGGAGAGCCAACTATTGCAAACCTAGACAGAATGGTCTGCCCTATTATTTCGCCTGAGCCCATAAAGTCTGGATCATCAAAATCGTATTGATAGATATTGAGCTGCTTAGTGGTGTCTAAATCAAAGACACTGAATTGATAAAGAAATCTGCTATTGGATGAAAATCCACGTGGTCCAATTTCAGTCAAACCGATAAGATCTAGTAAGCTCGAATCGTGTTCGACATGACCGGTTGTATTGTCAAAGTCGTAGAGGTGAGAACCGCAGATAAAGCGTTTTCCATCTGGTGTAATTTTGATGAGACCATATTCGTCTGGCGAGTTGGGACGCCCCTCTGGCATAGGAGTGACATGAATTAGGCTAGGTCCATTTTCGCTTATGCGAAAAACATAAAATGAATCAGCGACAGAAGGATCATCTGCTAGTGCGTAATGCCCCGTTGGTACGATAAGCCAATAGTCCTCACAATTGGAATGAATGGTTGCCCCCATATACTCGAAGGCGATTGGCATTAGCTTTTGATTGTTGGGCAAAACTTCGCCTAATCCAGCGTTTGCATTCATGTCTATTTCAAAATATTGGCAGCCTTTTCCGCTAGGAAAGTTGGGGTCGCCCGTGCTTTCGAATTCATCAACCGTGATGAGGCAGTAGCTGTTTTCTGTTGCTGGTTTTCGAAATGCCACAGCTCCCTGTGCAGCGCTGTAACCTCCTCCCAATTCGAAACCCAAATTCCCCCCTTCCATTATTTCGTGGTTCTTATTCCATATTAGTCCACTGATCGCTTGATTGGCTCGACCACCCGCATTGGTATAAAAAAGTAGGTCTCCATCTTGATCAGAAACGGTAGTACAAGCTTCGTAAGTATAGATCGCAGAATTGTAATCGGTTTGAGCTTGACCATTTGAAAAGTTGAGCCCGTAATGATCTCCGAAAAACCAATTATTGGCTTGCTTTTTTTGAGCCTGAGTACTTTGGCTGGTGCACAGGATGAGTAGTATACAAATTATTTTATTTGCATAAAAAATGGCTTGTGCATGCAAAGATGGATGATGCATTTGTTTTAGTTTGATAGTTTAAGGTAACTATTTTGCTGGAGAAAGTGAAGTGGGAATGTGTGGGAGTGTTTGAAATGTAGGTGAGTGGACGTTTTTGGGAGATGGATGTTTTATTTGGAAAGCCTTTGCGGTGAAGAGCTTGGAGGCTTGCGCCAAAGTCTAGAGCCTTAAGCTCTTCAGACTTAAGGGGGAGAAACTTGAAGGAAATGCTCCAAGTTAATAATGTAAGTTTTTCAGACCTTGGGAGGGTAGTTTTCTTTTTGTAGTTGGTAGTAGTTGTAGTTTTTCCCATCGCCGTTGTAGTCGTCGGATTTGTAAAATTGGAGGCCGATCTTTTGGAGGACTTTACAGGAACCTAGGTTTAAGGGATCTGCAATGCCTATTATTCTTTGGAGCTTGAGGGTTTCGAATCCATATTTAATAATTTCGAGAGAGACTTCGGTGGCAATTCCTTTATTCCAATATTGAGGAAGAAAACGGAATCCTATATCTACTTCATCGAATTCGGGGAGATATTTTAGACCCGCGAACCCGATTACTTTGTTATCCGGCTTGTAGACGGTGGCCCAGCGTCCATAGCCGTATTTTTTATAGTCGGATTCGAAGATGTTGGTAATAATGTCTTTTGCTTCTTGTGGATCTTGCAGTAATGCATCTCCCGTATATTTAGCTACTTCAGGATTTGATCCGAATTCGAATACAGCAGGATAGTCGGTGATGGTAAAAGGACGGAGACTTGTTCTTTTTGTTTGTAGCATGGTTTGATGTATTTCCAGAACCTTTTCTGGATTAATGTAAATAGCCCTTCATACATTTTGGGGCCGATGCTCTGGGGCTCTAGATGTAAAGCTCTTAGGACTTTGGACAATGCACTGAGTTATTGGTCTAAGCCTTTCAAGATTAACGGATTAATACAACTTCGCCTCGTTCTGTTTGGCGGACTATTTTTCCTTTTTGGTTGTAGGCATATTGGATGACATAGATGTATACCGCGTTTTGGCCAACGGTTCCATCTTTCCCCATTCCACTCCAAGCTCGATCGATTTCCTTACTCTCGAAAACGAGCGCGCCATAGCGGTTGAAAATTTGGAGATTATATTCTAACAATTCACAAGCCGACAAAGGACGGAAGAAATCATTGATTCCATCAAAATTGGGTGTAAATGCATTGGGAATATGCATACAGGATTCGCAGGCAGTCACTTTAAGGGTATCTCGGAGTATGCAAAAATCGGCGCGTACTTCTACCCAGTATTCTCCGGGACCAGTGATTAGGAATGTTGAATCGGTGGAATCATCTTGCCAGCGATAAGTTGCACGATCACGCGTTGCGTCAATCAAACAAAATTCACCTTCGCAGAGTACCGTATTATCTCCCAAATTTAAATCTTCTATTTCTTTAAAAAGGATGGACACGGTATCTTGTAACAAACAGTCTCCGATAGTCGCTTCTGCCCAGTAAGTACCCGATTCATTAATGGCCAATTGACTTCCAGTAGAACCATCTGACCAGACAAAGTCAGCGCCAGAAACACCGGGATCAATAACATAAAATCCTTGGCCACAAATGGTTTCGTCTTGCCCTAAACTAAATTGAGGAGCGGTATATTCCACTTCAATTTCATCTGTAAAACTACAGCCACTTATAATTGCTTCCACGGTATACGTACCGGCTTCGCTTACTTCGTAGAGCGCTCCGACTGTCCCATCTTGCCATATATAATCTACGTTTGGAACAGCAGCAAGTGTGGCATCTAAGCTTACTATTTCACCCGCACAAAGCAATGTATCATTACCAATGTTTAGACTTTCGGTCGCATAAAATATTTCGATGGTATCTTTAAAAACACAGCCTTCACGAAAAACTTGCACGGAGTATTCACCGGGAGTAGAAACCTCCAGATCAAAGTTGGTGGAACCATCCTGCCATTCGTAAGTGGCATTGTCTTGAGTAGCGTCCAAGCTAAGAGTGGCCCCCACGCATAAAAGTGTATCGTTGCCGAGCTCCAATGTATTCTCAATTGGTATCAACTTCACTACCCAATAATCGCGATTTCCGTTGTTGCCTCCTACATCTAAATCATCGGATTCAGAATAGCCAACCATGATGTAGCCCCCATCAGAAGCTTGTCGCAAAGCATAGGCACGATCTCTATCGGTTCCTCCAAAATTCTTTTCCCATTCTAAGAAACCGTCGACACTTAATTTTACCAACCAGTAATCTTCGTTTCCATAATTCCCACCCACATCACCATCATTTGACAATGCATATCCTGCTAAGATATAGCCCCCATCAAATGCCTCCTGCAAACCAAAAGCTGTTTCGGTAGCTGCTCCACCAAAGGTATTTTCCCATTGAAAATCACCGTTGGCATCTATTTTTACGATCCAATAATCCGTTCCTCCATTGTTATCCCCCACATCAATACCTACTGAGAAAGTATAGCCTCCAATGATGTAGCCTCCATCACTAGCTGGCGCGACATGATAGGCCCGTTCTTCAGCTTCTCCTCCAAAGTTAGATTCCCATTGGAGGGTTCCATTGGCATCCGTTTTTATGATCCAATAATCATACAATCCATTATTACTCGATACCTCAGTATCTTCAGAAAAAGTAGATCCCGCGACAACAAATCCTCCATCGATTGCTTCGGTAACAGAGTAAGCGAAGTCAGCTCCAGTTCCTCCGTAATTTTTTTCCCAGACTAGGTTTCCAATGGCATCCAGTTTCAGCATCCAGTAATCGAAGTTGCCGTAGTTGTCAGCGACATCACCAGATTGTGATTCGGAATATCCGGCTACGATGTATCCACCATCGCTTGTTTGCTGGACTGTTTCTGCTCGCTCGTTGTCGGAGCCTCCATAGTTCTTTTCCCAGATAATTGTTCCTGCTGCGTTAAGTTTTACGATCCATGCATCTTCACCACCATTGTTGCCAGACACGTCTCCGTCGCTTGAGGTAGATGCTCCTGCTACTACGTATCCACCATCAGTTGTTTGCCATATTTCAGATGCTTGATCATTGTCGGTTCCTCCGTATGATTTTTCCCATTCTAGTTCTCCAAACTCGTCTAATTTTAATATCCAGAAATCCCAAGCTCCATTGTTTGAGCTGATGTCACCATCGATTGACTCAGAATATCCTGCCACTATGTAGCCACCGTCATCCGTTTGTCGGATGGATCTGGCCCAGTCTCGGAGCGAGCCACCGTAATTGTGTTCCCACTCTATTTCTAGACAGTCTGTTTGTGCGGTAGCTGTTAGGGAGAGTAGAAAGAGGATGCAGATAGCTGTTGCTATGCGCATAAGGCGGATAGGTATTGCTGCTAACAGAGCGGGAGCTGTCTTAATAATTTTTATAATTGTTGTAAGTTTCTTCATGTTGTGAGCAAGGGATTAGGCTTGCAGAGGCAAAGATAGCGGATTTTAGGGGAATATGATTGGTATTGACGGGCTGCTTAATGTATGCTATGGGCCTTTTTTGATTTTTGATGTAGGGGCTTAGTCCAAGGTTTTGGGGGAAGGCTTTCAGCCTTTTTTGGGATGGGAAGATGAGGCTTTACTCTAAGTTGGGCAATGTCAAGCTAGCAACTTTTTTTGAAGAGGGAGCAACTAAAGACTAGAGGATTAAGTGGACTCGGCGAAGGTTTTGAAGTTGTTTAGCCATTTTTGAGTTTGGTTCTTAAAGATGCTGGGGAAGAAGGACATCAATTTTGGGATGAGGCCTCGGAATGAGGTGTACTCGATCTCGGTGGTATAGCGAGTCGTATTAGGACTTAGTTCGGTGAAGGTGACGCGCATGGTATTGGTCATATGCTTGTGATAGTATTCGCCGATCATTTCTTGGGGGAGGTTGTAGACTTTTAGTGTTTCGATTAATTCCATGGTTCCTTTTCCTTGTTTGTAGAGGAGTTGGGTCTTAGAGCCAGCTTGATTGGGGCTACCACTGATGTGCTTCAAGCTAATGAAACCGTCTTGCCATTTGGAAAGATTGTTTGGGTCTTGGTACAATTCAAGTACCTTTTTTATGGGTTGATGGATGGTTACTTGACAGGTGAATTGCATATTTTTTTTTCAACAAGATAAGTTTTTCCCTGACTGTTTACAATGAAATTGCATGCAGCCAGGGATTTTCAAGGGATTAGAATGAATAGCATTTCACATTTTTTCCCTTTCCACCTTTACGGCTGGGCCAGTTTAGGTTGAATGGGTTTATTTTTATTCCAACGTAAAAATCGGTACCAGTGAATTCATCTTCTTTGAAGAGTGAGCTTAGGTTTTCGGAGCCGATGGTTAAGAAACCGAGTCGAGCGGCAGCACCTACGCGTAGCTTACTGTAATTAAGCAAGGTGACTGGAAGCATGGCTCCGAAGCGGCGACGTTCGTAACGTGGAGTTAGGGCAATTTGATTGTCTCGAGTTATTGCATTTTCTCCTACCGGGACGTTTTGGATGGCTAAAGCATTCAGGTAAATATTGTCCGTTAGGCGATAATCAATATAAGCAGTCAGGGCTGTAGGTAACCATATTTTGAAATTATTGTCTGATTCTGAGGCATCAGGGTTGTTCAATAATTGTTCACTAATGATTCTTGTTTGCTCTTCAATATCTCTCCCTGCTTCGACGGCATCTAGGTCGATGTTAGCGAGCGTGTTGCTGTTGATTTGGTGTTGTTCGGCGTGATTTACAAAACGAATACGCCCTAGATCATTCAATGATAATCCCGCTTTCCAGAAGTAATTGTTTATATCACCTTTGATATAACTAAAGCCAAGATCTAGACCGATCCCTCCCCCATTATTACTGAGATCAAATTTATCGTTATTGATATTAGAATTTGTGAAAGCGTATTCAACATCTAAGGTTTCAAAAGAGAGTTCATCTTCACTGATCTTAGTCATATCGAAAGTTGATTTATTGTTGAAATAAAACGCTTCGTAGCCGTTTAGCATTTTTAGATTCAGTCCAAGTGCGACTGTCCCAGAAGTTGTTTCAAATTGCTTGGCAAGATTTACTCCGATTTCGCTCCATGACATAGCAGCCGCTTTAAAAGGTGCGACGGAAAAGTCATTATTGAAATCTTCATTATCGAATTGGTAGTAGTTTAATGAAGGTGGAATTCCCCTTGCGCTAGCAGCGGTTCTTACATTTGTAAAAATTCCAAAGGAGAATCCGGACTTGAGGTTGACCATTACAGAAGGTCCCATAACGGTTGCTAAATATGAGCCTTGTTTTTTATTAGTCCCGCCATAAAAATCGAGAATAAGGAAGTCCTCAGGATTCTCATTTTCAGTATCAATATCTGGTCGAGGTCGAATGTCTTCTATATTGCGCAGTACTTTGAAGGCACCGACATCATTGATGTAAGCATAATTATTATCGAAAAAGGTACCAGCAGACACGAGGTTTACATTCCACTTATATGGGGAAGTAACGGCGTAAGTTGGATTAAGTAATACGGAGTTAATTCCTGAATAATTTTCTAGCTTCAGTCCTAATTGCTCTTGTGCATTTAGCTGGATTGAGCAACAAAAAATGAATAGCAAAATGAAAGTGAATGACTTTGAGTACCGCATAAATGAACTTTTTAGAGAACGAATCTCTGTTTAAAAATCTGGTTTTAACGCTTTGACTTTGGATCATTGAATTGTAGTCGAAGTGTTTTAGAATGTAGATTTTTTTGTCAAATATGGTGTGCTTGTTTTAGCTATGGTTTGGATGATGGTTTTGTTAACGAAACGTTATGGGGTGTAAATTGTGTTGATTGTCATTTATTTGAAGAGTTTTGGGAGTTGCCCCAAAATTTGGAGAAGAATCCCTGTCAAATATTTTGGTTTAAGTAAGCTGTAGTGTATTATTCTTTCCAGTTCTTGTAGGGGTTTTGGATTAGGTTGGAGTTATAGTAGCGCGGCTCGTGAGATACTTCTTTTTCGATCCAGCTTGGGAGTTCTATTTCTTGATTTTCATCTTGTAGCTCTACTTCAGCGATGATTAGGCCTTGGTTGTCCCCCTCGAATTCATCGATTTCCCATATTAGTTTGTTAATGTGAATTTCATGTCTGGTTTTTTCTAGTAATGGTTTTTCACAAAGTTGTAGTAGTTGTAGAGCGTCGTCGATTGGGATTTCATATTCGAATTCTAGTCGGGTGGTTTTTATATTTTTGCCTTTGATGGTTAAGAAAGCTTTGGGGCCCATGATGCGGACTCGGACAGTGCGTGTGGGTTCTAGGTTTAAGTAGCCTTGCTTGATGCTGTGGCTGGAATGGATTTGGGATTTCCAGGTATTGTCTTTTATTCGGTATTTTCGTTCTATTTCTTTTGCCATGATTTGTGTTTATATATCTTGGGCCGATGCCTGCAGAGGCGGGACGAGAGGCTTTCAACTATTTAGTTCGTGTGAGTTTGTTAGAGTTGTTTTAGGAGAATTTTGTTTACGTAGCTATTTGGCTTTACGATGAAGTCGGCGTTGCCGATCCATTTATAGTTTTGACGTTCGTAGAAATTAATGGCGTGCTCGTTTTTGATGTATACCCAGAGAAAGATTTCTTTTTCGCCTTTTTCTTTGGCAATAGTTTCTACTTTTTCAAGTAATTGATATCCTACTCCTTTTCCTAAGAAGTGGTTTAGTACATATAATTTATCGAGTAAAGAACATACTATATTTCCAACGGGGCTAGTTTTATTGTATTCTACTTTGGCGATACCAATGGGGTTGTCCTTATAAAATGCGACCATCAGGTCTTCGTCTTCGGAAGTTATCATTTTGAGTATCGCTTCTTCTGAGAATTGCTCTCCAGTGTATTCGGTAAACTCATTTGTAATTCCTTCGGTTGCATAGGTATGAATGTAGACTGCTTTGAGTAAAACAGAGAGCTGTGCTGCGTCAGAAGGGCTTGGAGTTCTATAGGTGAATTGCATATATGTAGTTTGACGGAATTATTTGGCATTTTCAATAATGGAGATGAATGGTCTTTTGATTTTGTTTTTTTAACATTTGTGAAAAATGGAGCCCTTTAAAAAGGTATGATTTTGGAACCATTTTTTGGATAAAATTAATTAAAATGAATAAGATTAAAAAGATAAAGTATTCCCAATAAAACAATTCCAATTAAAGATAAGATCAAAATGCTTAGTAGCGTATTTAAAGCTACTTTAGCCTTATTCCCAGCGGGACTAAATACTTTAGCATTTAAGATAAAGACCGTCATAAAAAAGATCACAAAAGAACCACCTTTAACCGTATTTGGAAAAAAATATTCGATTACATCCTGAAGGATAATAACAAGCATAAAGAAAGTTGCACCTAGATACATGATGGATATTAAATGCTTTGTTATGGATATTTTTTTCCTGATAAAGGTCAAATAAGAAGATAGAATCAAGATTGGTAAAATAATCAACCAGAAAACAAACTGAGGCCCAATCCCAGACATATCCCCATCTTCCATAACTAATCCCATCAAAGAATCCGACACATAAGTCAAATGCAAAGCTGCTACTGCAAATGAATAGAAAAGCATTTTTCCCGGACTGGGATAGTATTTTCGGTTGCCATTCCAATAATTTTCAACAATCTTTTTGGGATCAGTAAAGAGTTT
Source organism: uncultured Saprospiraceae bacterium (assembly GCA_937921775.1). Lineage (GTDB taxonomy): Bacteria > Bacteroidota > Bacteroidia > Chitinophagales > Saprospiraceae > CALGLS01. The sequence continues at coordinate 1,475 of CAKZUK010000155.1, read as the reverse complement.
GTAGATACATGCAAAAACAGATTTCTCAACAGAAAGAAGGTTGGAGAAAAAATCGGAGACAATAGAAAGCATCGTTGTTTCTGATTCACCTATTTGCTGACCACAATTTCCACAATACTTTTGATGAATTTCTAGCTTACAGATAGAACAAATCTTAGCTTCCATTACAATTCTAATATTTATATGAAGTTAAGTAGCTTGACCTAATTATTTATCTTGCAATCTTTTCACTTCTTCCATTCGGCCTAGAATACCTTTTATATTTTTGCAATGTAGTTCGTTCCCTTCTTTACAGGACTTTTCTGTAGCAGATAATAATTTTTCATAAATGGGTAAGTCACTCGGATAATAACTCAAAGCTTGTTTGTAATTGTAAGTTGCTCCAAAATAATCTTCGCCCTCAAAAGCAGCATCTCCTGCTTCTACCAATTTGCTAAATGCGGCATATCTGCTGCCCAAAAAACGCTTCTTTTGCGTTTCACTATGAGAATAGGAAGTATCAACGGGAACAAATTTTTTATTGTACCAGACGAAGGTACAACCGATGAGGATCATGGCCATTACTCCATATTTAACAAAGCGTCTGAGCCCAGGGTTGGGCTCCCAATTTTCAGCATAATCTCTTTCCTCTGCATCCCAATTACTGCCAGCAGATTCTTCTTCTGAGTCTCTTAATTTAAATGTCTTTTTCTTTCTCAAGTTTTAATATTTTTTGTGTAATTATTCAGAGCTGCGGGTGCCGCTGCGCTGTATCTTTAGTACAATCGTATTTCAGACTTTCATCTGAATAGCTAGTTTTTTATTTACTTTTTAGAAAAGGAATTATTTAAAAACTTCCAACTACAAAAGTAATGTCTTCAAATTTATTAATGAAGTTGTTTAAAGTTATTCCCTATGGCTGCGCGTAAATCATTGACTCCGTCGATCTTCAGCTATTATACTTCCCCTAACTTTGGCTACGAAAAGTATAATGAGCTTCGCCCACAGAATCAAGCCTGTCCGGCTGGCCAAAGGCACTTACGCTCGCCTTTGGGAATAATTTTAAACAGCTTCAATCTAAAAAATCGCTATCTAAAACATCATCAAAAGCCGGATCTGGAAGAGCTGGCTTAGTCCACTGCTTCTCCAAATATTTGTATAAGCCCCAACAAATTAAAGCACCAACAACAATAGCTATCAAACTTATCGCTAGTTCACCGCCTCCTTCTAAATCACTTTCGTCCAAACTCAAAGATAGTACTGCCAAAACAGCGAATACAATTTGTCCACCATAGTAGGCTGCAATTCCCAAAATAGCATAGCCCCATTCACTTCTATCATGCTGCCCCGCTAGCTTATAAAAGGTTTTTCCAATCCAGTATATTAGTATTAATCCTAACATATTTTTTACTTTTATATGCAATATACAAATTGCATATCAAGATACTAATGACTAGTCCGACTTTCTATCTTTACTTGTTCACCAAGTACCACAA